>NZ_JBHVWN010000118.1:0-11969 GCF_042882275.1 Streptomyces sp. NPDC058231
TTTTCTTCTTTCTTTGTTTTTGTGGTTGTTGTTTGTTTTTTTTTTTTGTGTGTGGGGGGGGGGGGGGCGCCGGGGCCGGCCGCCCCCCCCCCCCCTCCGCCGTATCAGCCGGTGATCGTGGTGGCGAACTGCTCCAGCGCCTCGACGACCAGCGCGTGGTCCTCCGCCTGCGGCAGGCCGGAGACCGTGACCGTGCCGATCACGCCGGCGCCCTCGACCGCGATCGGGAACGAACCGCCGTGCGCGGCGTAGGTGTCCGGGTCCAGCCGTGAGGAATCCTCGAACGTCGTCCCCTTGGCCCGGAACCGGGTCCCCACCAGGTACGAGCTCTCGCCGTACCGCTCGACGACCTTGCGCTTGCGGTCGATCCACGCGTCGTTGTCCGCGCTCGAACCGGGCAGCGCGGCATGGAACAGCTGCTGGGCGCCACGCCGGATGTCGATCGCGACCGGCGCATGGCGCTCGCGGGCCAGGGCGACGAGCAGCCCGCCGAGCGCGTACGCGTCGTCGTAGCTGAAATGCGGCAGCGTCAGCCGGCGCTCCTGCGCGATGAGTTCGGAGATGGTCGGAGCGGTGGGGTTCATGCGGACTGCTCCTCGGAAGCGGTGGACAGGGACACGGTGATGCCTTCGCGGGCGGAGCGGCGGGCGGCTTCCAGCACGTCCAGGGCGGCGGCGGCCTGCAGGGCCGTCACCGGATTCTCGCCCTTGCCGCGCACCGCGTCGGCGACCGCCGCGTAGTACGCGGGATAGTCGCCCGGCAGGGTGCGGACCGGGGTGCCGCCGCCGGTCAGCGGCGACTCGCCCGCACCGAGCCGGCCCCACAGCTCCTCGGGCTCCTCGCCCCAGCCGATGGCGGTCGCGGAGGGGCGGTGGCCCTCGCGGAGCGAGGCCTCCTGCGGGTCGAGACCGTACTTCACATAACCGGCACGGGAGCCGAGCACCCGGAAGCGCGGACCGAGCTGCGCCGTGGTGGCGCTGACGTACAGATGCGAGCGGACCCCGTTCGCATGGGTGATCGCGAGGAACGTGTCGTCGTCGGTGGCAGCACCAGGACGGCGTACGTCGGACTCCGCGTACACCTGCACCGCCGGGCCGAACAGGACGAGCGCCTGGTCGACGACGTGGCTGCCCAGGTCGTACAGCAGCCCGCCGATCTCCTGCGGGTCGCCCGACTCGCGCCAGCCGCCCTTGAGCTGCGGGCGCCACCGCTCGAAACGGGACTCGAACCGCTGTACGTCGCCGAGCTCGCCGTCCTCGATCAGCCGCGCCAGAGTCAGGAAGTCGTTGTCCCAGCGGCGGTTCTGGAAGACCGAGAGGAGCAGGCCGCGCTCCTCGGCCAGCGCGGCGAGCTCGCGCGCCTCGGCGGCCGTGCCGGCGATCGGCTTGTCCACGACGACCGGCAGCCCGGCCTTCAGTGCGGCGGTCGCGACCGGGACATGGGTCTTGTTGGGGGAGGCGATCACGATCAGGTCCAGCTCGTCGGCGCGCCCCCACAGCTCGTCGGGCGACGCGGCGAACCGGACGTCGGGGAACTCGGCACGGGCCTGCGCCCGCCGCTCCTCGTTCGAGGTGACGACCGTGTCGAGGACCAGGCCCTCGGTCGCCGCGATCAGCGGGGCGTGGAAGACGGAGCCCGCCAGGCCGTAGCCGACGAGTCCGACGCGGAGAGGGGAGCCGTGAGTCGTGATGCCAGTCATGCAATCCACTTAAGCAACGCTGTTGCCAAAGTGCAAGCGAGGGTGACAATGGGTCCGTGAACAGGAGTAACACCGGGGCGAACCTACCGACGCTGCGCAGCCACAACGCGGCGCTCGTGCTCGACCTGCTGCGTGTCGCGGGCGAACGCGGGATCAGCCGGCTGGAGCTGGCGGAGCGTACGGGGCTCACACCGCAGGCGGTCAGCAAGATCACCGCCCGGCTGCGGGCGGAGGGCCTGGCGACGGAAGCGGGGCACCGGGCGTCCACGGGCGGCAAGCCGCGGACGGTGCTGCGGCTGGTCCCGGACGCGGGGCACGCGGTGGGGCTGCACCTGGACCGCGACGAGCTGACGCTGGTCCTCGTCGACCTGGCCGGCGTGACCGTCGCGAGCCGCACGGCGCCGCTGGACTTCGGTGCCCCGGCGGCCGAGGTGGTCGCGGCCGCGGCGGGCGAGGTGGCGGCCGTGCTGGCGGGGCCAGACGGGGCGGCGACGGGGCCGGGCGGCGCGGAGCCGGGTCCCCGGACCTCCGCCCCCGGGTCCCCGCCGCGGGCGGCCTCCCCCGCGCGGGCGTCGCGCAACGTGCTCGGGGTGGGGGTTGCCGCACCCGGTCCGCTCGACCATCTCGGGGGCGTGCTGCACCGCGTCACCGGGTTTCCGCAGTGGGACGGATTCCCGCTCCGGGAGGCCCTCGCCGCCCGCACCGGGCTGCCGGTGGTCGTCGACAAGGACACCAACGCCGCCGCCCTCGGGCTCGCCCTGCGGGCCGACGGGCCGGAGGACTTCGCCTATCTGCATCTCGGGACCGGCCTCGGCGCCGGGCTCGTGCTCGGCGGGGCGGTGCACCGCGGAGCCCGTACCGGGGCCGGTGAGTTCGGGCACCAGACCGTGGCGCTGGACGGGCCGGTGTGCAGCTGCGGAGGGCGCGGCTGCATCGAGGCGCTCTGCCTCGCCGCCGTTGCCGACGGCGACGTCGCGGAGGCCGCGCGCGTGCTGGGGACCGGCGCCGCCAACCTCGTCGGGCTGCTCGACATCGACCGGGTGGTGCTCGGCGGACGTACCGTCGGTGCCGATCCCGATGCGTACGTACGTGGGGTCCGCGCCGTCGTCGGTGAGCGCGTCCGGCGTGACGGCATCGGCGCGGCCGTGCCCCTCGTCACCACCGCGGGCGGGGACCGGCCGGTCGCGGAAGGCGCCGCGCAGCTGGTTCTCGCCCCTCTCTTCGGGCGGGTCGGCGGCGGAACCGGATAGGGCCGTCGGGGTGGCCCCGGCGTGGGCCGGTCGAGTGCGCCGGCGTGGGCCGGTCGGACGTCCCGCGGCATGTCGGCGGCCGCCCGGACGCGCGCGCGTGACAGCGTCGCCGCCCACAACCGGTGAACTCCGGGCACGGGGCGATCCGACCGTTCGCGAGCAGCAAAGGGTGTCCCCCTATGCCCCCCACACCGCCCCCGACACCGCCTTCCGCGTCGCCCGGAGCGTCACCCCGTACGCCGCCTGCCGCGCCGCCCCACACCCGGCCGCGACACGGGATCGCGCTCGGTCTGGCCGCGGCGTCCGTGGTCCTCGGCGGGGCCTCCACCGCCGCTGCCGTCCCGGTCTCGGTCACCGCCGACCAGCCGCCCACCTGCGGCGCCCCGGCGGCAGGTGACTTCCCGATCGCGACCCGGATCCACGGCGGCCCGCGGACGTACGCGTCCGGCGGCGGGTACGGCATCTGGCTGCTGGACCTGACCAATACGACGTCCGAACCCTGCCGGGCCATCCACCCGGTCCTGGTCCTCGTCGACGAGGACCGGAAACTGGTCTCCGCCCAGATCCAGATGGAGTTCTCCGAGTCGGCCCACCCCGATGTGGAGCACCGCGTCACCTGGGAGACGACCGACCGCGACGAGCACATCGGGGTCTTCGGCGGCGACGGCGCCGACAACTTCGGCGGCTTCGCCGTCCCTGCGGGTTCCACCGTCACCGTCCGGGTCCGGCTGGCATTCACCTCCGACACCCTCCCCGGGGAGATCACCGCCAAGGCCGCGATCGTCCAGCGCAAGCAGGGGACGACCGTCGAAGGCGGCAAGAAGAAGACGACGGACGACGGGGAGTGGGTCGGGGAGTCCGACGACTACGTCTTCAACGTGGTCGAGGACGAGGACGAAGGCGGCGGCGAGACCGGAGACGTCACCGGCAGTGGAGACACCGGAGACACCGGAGACACCGGCAGCGGTGAGACCGGCGACGTCTCCGGCGACACCGGGGAGGTCGGCCCCACCGGTGACACCGAGGACGCCGGCGGCACCGGGGGTACCCGCGACACCGGCGGTGAGGTCGGCGGGACCGGTGACACCGGTGGAACCGGCGGTACGGGCAGGGCCGACGGCACCGGGCCCGTCACCGGCATCGGTCGTGACGGAATGCCTGAGGGCGTGCCCGACCAGTCTCCGGACGGCGCCGCCACCGCGGAGAGCGGTGGCATCGACGGCGGGGGCGGGACCGGCGATGCGACCGGACCCCGCTCCCCGGATGAGCCGGTGGACCCGGACCGGGCCCCGCAGAGCCTGCCCGAGCTGGCCAGGACCGGAGTGGCGGCGGTTGCGTGGACGGTCGGTCTCGCCGCCGGTATCTGTCTGGTCGGCGGTGCGGCCGTGGTGAGGGGGGCGCGACGGCTGCGCCTCATCCGCCGCTGACCCGAGCGATCCCCGTATGCACCGGCGTGCAGCTCCGTCCGTCACCATCGGGAGACGGGCCGCCCGCGCGTCAGGAGGCCCGGTGCGCCGGGCGGTTCCGGCACCCTCTCCACCGCGACCGGCTCGTACCGGTCAGCGCACGGGGCCGTTCCGAACTCCAACTCGGCTCACAGTTGAGTGAGTTGGGTGAAATCGCTCGCAGGCCCCGTCCCGTCGCGCGGCCACCGGTCACGGACCGGGATCACGGCCGATGCCTCCCACCTGCCGGTACCTCTAACATCGGGGATGTCGGCGCTGCACAGCGCGGTGCCGCCGGCGTCCCCGCACACGGCGTACGGCAGGAGTCCCGCATGGCAGAACGCAAGCCGATCACATCCTGGCTCACCGACATGGACGGAGTCCTCATCCACGAGGGCACCCCGATCCCGGGGGCCGACGCCTTCATCAAACGGCTGCGGGAGTCCGGACTGCCGTTCCTGGTGCTCACCAACAACTCGATCTACACGGCGCGCGACCTGCACGCCCGGCTGGCGCGCATGGGGCTGGACGTGCCGGTGGAGAACATCTGGACCTCCGCCCTGGCCACCGCGAAGTTCCTCGACGACCAGCGGCCCGGCGGCACGGCTTACGTCATCGGAGAGGCCGGACTCACCACCGCGCTGCACGACATCGGGTACGTCCTCACCGACCACGACCCGGACTACGTGGTCCTCGGCGAGACCCGTACGTACAGCTTCGAGGCGCTCACCAAGGCGATCCGGCTGATCAACGGGGGCGCCCGCTTCATCTGCACCAACCCGGACGAGACCGGCCCGTCGGCCGAGGGGCCGCTGCCCGCCACCGGGGCCGTTGCCGCGCTGATCACCAAGGCCACCGGCAAGGCCCCGTACTTCGCGGGCAAGCCCAACCCGTTGATGATGCGCACCGGGCTGAACGCGATCGGCGCCCACTCGGAGTCCAGCGCCATGATCGGCGACCGTATGGACACCGATGTGCTCGCCGGCCTGGAGGCGGGCATGCACACCTTCCTGGTGCTCACCGGTCTGACGACGCCCGCGGACATCGACCGCTATCCGTTCCGGCCGTCCACGGTCGTCGACTCCATCGCGGACCTGGTCGACCTCGTCGACGTGGGCTGAGCGCAGTGCGGGGAAGGTTTTCCGGGAGGCATTCCGGCAAGCCTTCCCCGTGATGACGCCGAGTTCTCCCGTCCCGGCGTCGAGAGCACCCGCATGGCCCAGCCCCGCAGCCCTGAGGATGCGAAGAGCGGCCAGACGCGTGAACCTTCGAAAAGGAGGTTCACAATGCGTTCCATACCCCTCACGTTCTGTGGGGCCGCGGTGATCGCGGCGACCCTGATGCACGCTCCCGCCGCACTGGCCGAGACCGGTTCCGGGTCCGAGAAGGATCCGGGCTCCGGCACCACACTCACGGTGACCCCGTCGTCCGTCGCCCCTGGCGGGCAGGTGGACCTGCAGACCAACGGCTGCAGGGGCAAGGAGGCCAAAGGGATCTCCGACGCCTTCGACTCCGACGCCCGTTTCTCCCCCGAGGGCAGCGACGGACTCTTCGCCGAGGGCAAGATCCGTTCCGACGCCGAGCCCGGCGAGTACGACATCTGGGTGAGCTGCGGTGACAGCAAGGACACCGAGGTGTCCGGCACCCTCACCGTCGTCGACCGCAACCAGCAGCCGCCGCTCACCCCGACCGCGCCGGTCCAGGCCGGTGGCGGCGGCACCGCCGTCCTCGCCGAACAGGCGGCCCAGCAGAACGGCCCCAGCGCCGTGCAGGCCGTGGTCGGGCTGGTCCTGGCCGTCGCCGCGACCGCCTCCGTCGCCCTCCGCAGCGTCCGTCGCCGACGCCCGGCCGCGGACTGAACGAGATGTCCGCCAAGGACCGCCCGGCCGGAAACGGCCGACTGCTCACCGGGGTGGCCTGGGCCGTCCTGCTGCTGGGCCTGTGGCTCTGGGGTCGTGGCATCACCGACGGCTCCGGCGCCAGCTCCGCCCCGACCACCGGCGATGTCGCCGCGGTCGGCCGCCCCCTCGGCGTACCGCTTCCCGCGGCGCATGCCCCGATCAAGGGAGCGGCGCCCGAGCGGGTCGAAATCCCCTCGATCGGTATCCGGGCGCCCGTCGTCGCCCGCGGTCTGGACGCCGCGGGGGCCATCGACCCGCCGCCGTTCACGAAACCGCACACGGTCGGCTGGTACGGCAGCGGAACCAAGCCCGGTGCGGCGGGCGCAGCGCTCCTCGTCGGCCACGTCGACACCGAGACCAAACCGGCCGTCTTCTACGGGCTGAGCGCGGCCCGACCCGGCGCGAAGGTCCGGGTGGTCCGCACGGACGGCTCGGTCGCCGAATTCACCATCGACGACGTCCAGGTCTTCACCCGGAAACGTTTCAACGCCCTCAAGGCGTACGGGCCCCGCAAGGACGGGCGGGCGGAACTTCGTCTGATCACCTGCGGGGGGACGTTCGACCGCGGGTCGCACGAGTACGACGCCAACGTCGTGGTGTCCGCCTATCTCACCGGCGAGAAGGCGGGAGGGACCGGCGCCGCCTGACCTGTGATGCGGGGCGCGGTGATGGATGCGGGGCGGGGTGATGCGGGGCGGGGTCCCGCCCGAGGGGGAAGGACACCTGGCCCGGCCGGCCGCCCGGTTCCCCCCGGGGCGCCGACCGGGCCGGTCCTCGACCGCGGTGCGCGGGCTGCGGGAGAAGCCCGGCGCCGACACGGGAGGCAAAGGGGGCATGCGGGCCGCACCTGGACACTCTAGGACGCCCAACTGGCCGGGCGCAGTGCATATGTGACGGTGAGTCCAGAGTGCATCGTCCGCTGTCGTCCGGAGCTGCGGTCGCCGCCAGGGCGGATTCGAACGGTCCCGGCCGGTGCGCGCGGTCGGGGGTGCCGGTCATGTGGTCGTGATCGACAGCTGCGGCCTGGGGTGTCCGGCCGCGGTCCGCGGCCGCGTGGTCCGAGAAGGCGCGTCGAGCCGCCGGGGCGGCTGTCCTCGTGGACGTGGGTCGCGACGCGTCCTCGGTGCGCGCCGAGCGGGGGATCGTCCGGCCGTCCCGTCGCCGCGCATTCCGCCGGGCCGTCGTGGAGGTGTTCTCCGACGGGTCCGGCCGGCTTCCTGATGCTGCGAGGCCGTCCGCCGGTGATCGGTAGCGCGCCGGCGGCGCCCTCGGCTTCCGCCTCCAACTGCAGGTGACGCCGACCTGGTTGCGGTCAGCGGATCCGAGCAGACCGCATGGGGCAATTCATCCATGATGAGACGGATTGCGGCGTTTGGTGATCACGGGGCGATCGGGGCGCCTCCGGGGTGCGTTCCGCGGCGCGCAGGGCGGTCTTCCGCCCCCGTGTGACGGCTGGGTGACTGTCTGTCAGTCATGCGCGAAGAACCGGAACATGAACAAGGCCCCCTCACGCGCGGTGAGGGGGCCTTGACTCTGCGTGCGCCGCCAGGGACTCGAACCCCGGACCCGCTGATTAAGAGTCAGCTGCTCTAACCAACTGAGCTAGCGGCGCCTGCTGACCTGGAGAACTCTACCCGATGGCGGGAGGTACTCCTGACCATTTCCCTTCGCTCCCGGCCTGTCGGATGGTCGTTTTTTCACTTCTGTCCGTCAAAATGTGATTTGTCGGGAGAGTTGGAACACCGACACCCATGCGGATGCGCCCAAAGATCTTGAGGAAGCGGAGGGGAATCGCATGACTGTGCCGGCCTTCGAGGACTACGCACCCGCAATCGACTGCATCTGCGCGGGGTGCGCCGCACAGCGTCGCGCCGCCGCCCGAGCCTTGCCCCGGCGGTACGGAGGACATCCCGCGGCGCACGGCGCGCGCCGCGCACTGGTCCTGGCCACGGCGGCCGGTGTGGTGCTGAGCGCCGGTGTGGCCGAGGCCGCGAGCCCGGCGGACGAGCACGGGTCGGGGCCCGCGGGGTCCGCCCGGGAGGACGGGGTCACGGCCGCGGACAGTCCGGATTCGGACGGCGTGGATGCGGGCACTCCGCAGGGGGCGCCGGGTCCCCTGACGGGTGCGGGGTCCCCGGGGGCGCCGTCCTCCACGGACACCGCCCCGGAGCTGCGTCCGACCACGCGGACGGACATCATCAACCGCGCCAAGGGGTGGGTGAGCGCGAAGGTCCCGTACAGCATGGAGAAGTACTGGTCGGACGGGTACCGGCAGGACTGCTCCGGATATGTGTCGATGGCCTGGAACCTCAAGGGCAACGAGTGGACCGGCAGCCTCGCCGAGTACGGGGACCAGGTCGAGCGCGAGGAGCTGCAGCCCGGCGACATTCTGCTCTTCCACAACCGGGCCGACCCGACGAACGGATCACACGTCACGATCTTCGGCGGCTGGACCGACTACACGCACACCCACTACACGGCGTACGAACAGACTCCCGCGCACGCGCGCAAGCAGACGACGCCCATGGCGTACTGGACCAACTCGGACAAGTACGTGCCGTACCGCTACAAGGGGCTCGACGCCGATACCGGAGCGGGGGGCAGCAACCCCTCGGCGACGCCGTTCCCGGGCGTCGACAAATTCGGGCCGGGCGCCACCAACGAGTACGTCGCCCAGCTCGGCCGGATGCTCGTGGAGCGCGGTGGCAAGCGGTTCTACTCGGTCGGGCCGGGGGCGACCTGGGGTGACGCCGACCGGCTTGCGACCAAGGCGTTCCAGGAGGCTCAGGGCTGGAGCGCCGGCGAAGCGGACGGGATCCCCGGCCCCGACACATGGCAGCTGCTGACGAGTGGGACCGGCCGGGACATCCCCGAGAGCGGAAACGGAGGCAGCCCGGGCGATGGATCGACTGCCGCCCCGGCCTTCCCGGGGCGGAGCTACTTCCGGCCGGGTCAGTCCAACAGCCATGTCGAGATCCTCGGCAAGCAGTTGGTGAAGAAGGGCTACGGCAAGTACTACACGTCGGGCCCCGGCCCCCGGTGGACCGAGGCGGACCGGCGCAATGTCGAAGCCTTCCAGCGGGACCAGGGCTGGCGGGGCTCCGAGGCCGACGGATACCCCGGCCCGGAGACCTGGCGACGACTTTTCGCGTGACACGGACGGACATGACGGAGGCGGAAATGCGATTCATGGTGTCGGACAGCTCCGGAGTTCCGGAGCATGGGAAGCAACACGAGCCGGCGGACGGCCGGGCGGAGGGCGCGCGCGGCGCCGGAGAGACGGAGGCCCGACGGGGCACGGACACCGGACCGGACGGCGGAACCGGTGCCGAGACGGGGCCGGGGGGCGGACCGGACGCCGTGCTCGACCTCGTGCTCGACCTGGTTCCGGGCGACACGCCCCACTCCGCCCTCGGCGCGGCCTCCGCCTCGGTGTCGGTCCCGGCCTCGGCTCCGGTGCCGGTCCCCGGCCCGGACTCCGACGTGCTGACCCGTCGGCCGCCTGCCGTCCTGCCCGTCGCCGCGCCGCTGGAACCGGCCGGCGCCGGCGCACCGGCCCCCGCGCTGCCGGTCACCTCGACGGCCGAGGCCGTCACCGCGCCGGAGGCCGAACCGGTACCCGGCTCCGCGCCGGACCCGGCCCGAGCCAAGGCCGGACGGCGGCGCATGATCATCGCCAACGGGCGCACCGCCTCCATCCCCGTCCACCTGCTCTTCCGCGGCGAGCCCGCGCTTCCCGCCGCCGCGCTCCCCGCCGGCCTGGCGCGGAGCACCGGTGCCGAGCAGCTGTCCGGGGTGCGGCGGCCGCCCGTGGCGCGAGCGGCGCAGGTATCGGCGCCGACCCGGCCGGCGCCGGCCGGCGACCCGCAGCTGACCGAGAAGAAGGGGTCCTCGCTGCCCGGATGGCTGGCAGTACTCACCGCGCTGACCGGGACCGTCGCCGCCGGGGCGGTGCTGTGGTGGGCAGGCGCGCTGCCCCCCGGTGCGCTCCCCGCCGGGCTGCTCGCCCGGCTCGGGATCACCCTCCGTCCGTACAACGGCATCGGCGTCGGAGCATGGGCGGCGCTCACCGCGCTGGTGGCCGTGGTCTTCTTCGCACTCGGCGGTCTGAGCCGCGGGCGCGTCGGGTCGGCGTGGGTCCTGACGCGCTTCGGCGCCTACCGGGGCAGCGTGCGAAGGACCGGACTGGTCTGGATCAGCCCGCTCCTGCTGCGCCGCTGCGTCGACGTACGGCTCCGGCACTGGCGCAGCGAGCCGCTGCCCGCGGTGGACGCGAACGGTACGGCGCTGCGCGTCGTCGTCCTCGTCGTGTGGCGGATCAACGACACCGTGCGGGCGACGCTCGGGGTCGAGGACCACGAGGAGTATCTGTGCGAGCAGGTGGAGGCGGCCATGGCGCGGATCCTCTCGCAGCTGCCCGCCGACGCGTTCCACGAGGACGCGCACACGCTGCGCGACGCGGAGGCGGTCGGCGACGCGCTGACCCGGCTGCTGAAGGCGGACTGCGAGCCGGTGGGCATCGAGGTGTACTCGGCGCAGCCGACCGGGATCGAGTACGCGCCGGAGGTCGCCGCCGCCATGCAGCGGCGCCGGGTCGCCGCCATCGACGCCAAGCACCGCGACAGTGTGCTGACTTCGGTGGTCGACGCGGTGGACGACACTGTCAACAGGCTCACCGCGCGAGGCCTCGTGGAGCTCGACGACTACGAACGGAAGTCACTGGTCAAGGACTTGACGGTGGCCTTCTACACCGGACGGGTCGGCGGGGACGGGGCCTGAGGGGCGCCAGGACCGGCCTGGGGGCGCACCGGAATCCCGTTCCCATTGGTCTGGACATGTTCATGTTCCGTCAATAATCTAGGATTTGGTCTAGACCGCACGACCACGCGCGCAGCAAAGCTCATGGAACTTCCCCCACGTTCTTGAGGAGCGACAGTCATGCGTAAGAGGGCAAGTGCGGCCGTAGTCGGCCTGGCGATAGCGGGCGTCTCGATGTTCGCGACGAGCAGCGCCAGCAGCCACGGCTACACCGACAACCCCATCAGCCGCCAGAAGCTCTGTGCCAACGGCACCGTCACCGACTGCGGCGCCATCCAGTGGGAGCCGCAGAGCGTCGAAGCCCCCAAGGGCTTCCCGGCGGCGGGTCCGGCCGACGGCAAGATCTGCTCCGGCGGTCACGACAACTTCTCGGCGCTGGACGACCCGCGTGGCGGCAACTGGCCCGCCACCAAGGTGACGGCAGGTCAGGGCTTCAGTTTCCGCTGGCAGTTCACCGCACGGCACGCCACGACCGACTTCCGCTACTACATCACCAAGAACGGATGGGACCCCACCAAGCCGCTGACCAGGGCGGCGCTGGAGTCGCAGCCGTTCATGACGGTGCCGTACGGCGGTCAGCAGCCCCCGGAGACCCTGACCCAGCAGGGCACCATCCCCACCCAGAAGACCGGGAAGCACATCATCCTCAGCGTCTGGAACATCGCGGACACCGGGAACGCGTTCTACGCGTGCTCCGACGTCCAGTTCTGACACCCGGTCGGTCGCCGTACGGCACCCGGGGGAGTGCGGGCACCGTCGCGGGGCCCGCACCACGAACCGCACCGGGGGCGCTGCGCGGCAGCGCCCCCGGCTGAACGGCGCGATCGGCCACGACGGCCCTGGACGGGGGCGTCGC
>NZ_JBHVWN010000119.1:0-11901 GCF_042882275.1 Streptomyces sp. NPDC058231
TCGTCGTACCGGCCGTGTGTCGAGCCGGCCTCTATGCGGCGTCCTCGGTTTTCGGGAGATCCGTCGACCCCGCCGCATCGGCCGTCTGCACAGCACCGGCCGTCCCCACCGTGTCGGTGGTCTCCGCCCGGCCCCTCGCGGCCGGCCACTCGATCCGGAAGTACTTCACCCGCTCGTCCTCCCCGGAGAAGCGCATTCCTGCCGCTTCCATGACGTGCTGGGAAGCGGTGTTGCCCAGGTCGGCGTCGCCCCTCACGACGGTGACACCCTCGCCGCGGGCGAGGTTCAGCAGCGCCCGAAGCGCCTCGGAGGCGTACCCGTTGCCACGCACCGCCGGGACCAGGCCGTAGCCGATCGTGACTTCGCCCTGCGCGTCCGGAGGGCCGTGGAAGCCCGCTCCGCCGATGGCGTGCCCGTTCGCCCGGAGACGGATTTCGTACGCGCCGAAAGGCCGGGGATCACCGGTGCCCGCGCAATGCCGCAAGAAATTCCTTGCCCCGACCGTGTCGCCGACGGTCGGGTACTCCGGTGCCCATCGGGCTCCGGGGCCTGGGCTGCGCGCGGCCACGCCCTCGGCCTCGGCGGGACTCAGCGGATGGAGTACGAGTCGAGGCGTTGAAAGGTCTGCCATGACTGGTGGGGATATCACGGCAGCGAGCCCGGTGCACCGGAATTTCCGGCGCCACGGAGCAGGGCCGGCGCTGGGGGTGGCGTCGATACGCAGGTGCAGTAGCGACGCTATCCTTAAAGTGTTAGCGTTGATCTGCCGAGGGTGCGGAACCGCCGAACCCCCTGAACCAGGAGCAATGCCATGACCGAGCAGGCCACCGCCGCGTCACGCCGGGTCGCCCTCGTCACCGGAGGATCCAGGGGTATCGGGCGGGAAGGCGCCGAACGGCTCGCCGCCGACGGGTTCGCCGTCGTCATCAACTACGCGGGCAACAAGACCGAGGCCGAAAACGTCGTGGCCGCCATCACCGCCGCGGGCGGCGAGGCGATAGCGCACCGCGCGGACGTGGCGGACGAAGTCGCCGTCGCGGCGCTCTTCGACGCGGCGGAGGAGGCCTACGGCGGAGTGGACGTGGTCGTCCATGCCGCGGGCGTCATGACGCTCGCACCGCTGGCGGAGCTGGACCTGGACGCGCTGGACCGGATGCACCGCACCAACGTCCGCGGCACCTTCGTCGTCGACCAGCAGGCGGCGCGCCGGCTGCGCGGCGGCGGGGCCATCATCAACTTCTCCAGCTCGGTGCTGTCGCTGGCGCTTCCCGGCTACAGCGCCTACGCCGCCAGCAAGGGTGCGGTCGAGGCGATGACACTGATCCTCGCCCGCGAGCTGCGCGGCCGCGACATCACGGTCAACGCCGTGGCCCCCGGCCCGACCGCCACCGCGCTCTTCCTGGACGGCAAGGACGAGGAGACCGTCGCGAGGATGGCCGGGCAGGCACCGCTGGAGCGCCTCGGCACCCCTGAGGACATCGCGGAAGTCATCGCCTTCCTCGCCGGACCCGCCCGCTGGGTCAACGGACAGGTGCTTCGTGCCAACGGCGGCATCGTCTGACCAGGCCCCACCCGCCGCAGCCCCTCTTCCTCGACCCTGCCGCGGCGAGAGACCGAGGAGCCCGTCATGTGCAGGATCATCGTCGTCATCGGTGCCGAGCGCGGTGCTCACCTCCTCGCCGCCCGCGCTCCGACCGCCGCGGGCCACCCCGTCCGCGCGGCCGACGGGGTGGCGCACAACGCCCGGCGCCGTGCAGCCATGGGCGACCTGCTGGTTCGCCGCCGCCCACCGAACCCCGCCGGGGTTCGCTTGATAGCGTCCGTTCGATGAGCACCCGAGCACGCATCCTGGAAGTGGCGGCCCATCTGGTCGCGAAGTCGCCGGACGGGGACATTTCCACCCGGGCCGTGTGCGAGGCGGCGCAGGTGGGCGCCCCGGCCCTCTACCGTCATTTCGGCGACAAGGAGGGGCTGCTCTCGGCTGTTGTCGATCATGGTTTCGAGGCCTATCTGGCGACGAAGCGGGAGCGCAGTGAGACTGCGGATCCGGTCCAGGACCTGCGCGACGGCTGGGACAGCCACGTCGAATTCGCGCTGCGGAATCCGAACCTCTTCCGGCTGATGCACTCCCCGGCGATGCGCACACCGCCGGCCGCCGCGCTCGAATCGCACCGGATCCTCACCCGCGACCTGGAGCGGGCCGCGGCGCTCGGGAAACTGCGGATATCGTCCGAGCTCGCCGCCCAGATGATCATGTCTGCCAACGTAGGAGTCGGGTTGATGCTCGTCGCCCGACCGTCGACCTTCAACGACGGCAGCGTGTCCAGGCGGGTGCGCGACGCCGTGCACGCGGCCGTGTTCGTACCCGAGGCAGGCGTCCGCGAGCCGGCCGGAGCCGGCGGGACGCAGGTGCCTTCCGTCGCGGCGCGGCTGAGCGCGCTGCTCCGACGCTCGCCCGATGCCGGGCTCAGTACCGCCGAAGCAGCCCTGATGAACGAATGGCTCGACCGCGTCTCCAACGCTCCCGTTCGCGCCACCGTGAACGGCGAGAAGAGCGATCACCTCGGTTGAGGGATCGAATCCGGAGCCCGGAATCCGGGCGTGGTGACCGGACTCCGGTGATGAGTCCGATCGACTCCCGTTCCCGTGAAAATGGTTGAGGCGCCAGGGCGACGGTCGCTCGCTGCATGAATCCCTTCGGACCGGTCGGTCCGCGGCCTCGGCTCCGTCCATGTCGCGCGGGCGGAGCCGAGGGGGCGTGCGGGTGCGCCCGTCCGACCCTGTAAAGCTCTTCGCCGGCGGCCCGGGGTGCCTGCCGGGCTCCCGGGCGTCCTCAGCCGGCCGTGCCGCCGCTCGGATCCCCGAAGTCCAGGTCCCCGGACATCGCCGCCGCCATCCGCAGATGCGGCGTGGCTTCCTTCTGCCGGCCCTGCCGCTCCAGCGTGCGGCCGAGCATCAGCCGCGCATAGTGCTCCACGGGGTCGCGTCGCAGCACCTCCCGCAACTCCTCCTCGGCCTTCACGAGCCGCGCGGAGTGGTAGTAGGCGCGAGCCAGCAGCAGTCGCGGTGCCACCTGCTCGGGCACCTCCTCGACCAGGCCGCCCAGAATTCGGGCCGCGGTGAGGTACTCCTTCGCCTCGAAGAACATTTGGGCGCGGTCCCAGCGGTCGGCTGCCGTGCCGAACTCGTAATAGGTGTCGTTCACTTGTTCTCCTCGGTCGCGGCGTCCCCGGGTCCGTCGGTTCGGCTGTCCGGGCGTCCGCCCAGCCGTCTTCCAGCCCTCACAACACTCTATTATGGTTGAACATTCCACTAAAATTTTGGCGCGGGTGCGACCGCCCACGCCTGCACGGGAATAGGTTGAGCGCCATGAGCAATCTCGATCGCCAGGCCGCACTCTCCGTCTGCGGCGGCCGGGGCTTCGTCGTCGCGGAACCGGTACGTGAACTCCTGGCCCCGCGCCGCGTCCAGCTCGGCGAGTCCACCGAGGTGCGCAGGCTGCTGCCCAACCTCGGCCGCCGCATGGTCGGCGCCTGGGCTTTTGTAGATCATTACGGTCCCGACGACATCGCCGATGAACCCGGAATGCAGGTACCGCCTCATCCGCACATGGGTCTGCAGACGGTGAGCTGGCTCCACGACGGCGAGGTGCTGCACCGCGACAGCGTGGGCAGCCTGCAGACGATCCGCCCGCGCGAACTGGGTCTGATGACCTCGGGCAGGGCCATCAGCCACTCCGAGGAGAGCCCGAAGCCGCACGCCCGCCTTCTGCACGGCGCCCAGCTCTGGGTGGCTCTGCCCGACGCCCACCGTCGGGTCGAACCCCACTTCCAGCACCACACCGACCTGCCCACCGTCACGGCCCCCGGCCTCACCGCCACCGTGATCCTCGGCGACCTCGACGGCGCGACCTCGCCCGGCACCGCCTACACCCCGATCGTGGGAGCCGATCTTGCCCTCGCCCGGGGTGCCGAGGCACGGCTGCCACTCGATCCCGACTTCGAGTACGCCGTGCTCTCGATGTCCGGTGAGGCAGAGGTCGACGGCGTACCCGTGCTCCCCGGATCGATGCTCTACCTCGGTTGCGGCCGCACCGAACTCCCGCTGCGCGCCGAATCGGACGCGGGGCTGATGCTCCTCGGCGGAGAGCCCTTCGAGGAGGAGATCGTCATGTGGTGGAACTTCATCGGGCGGTCGCACGACGAGATCGAAGAGGCCCGGAGGGCATGGGCGGAGGGGTCCGGCTTCGGCGAGGTGCACGGGTACGACGGTGACCGGCTGTCCGCCCCCGAACTTCCGCCTGTGGCGCTCAAACCACGCGGACGGGTCCGTTGACGGCGCTTCATCGCTTCCGGCCGTGGGGCGGGCTCCCACCGACGCGCACCGCACCAGGTGCCGCGGGCCGGACGCCGGTGACGAGGGACGGCGGAGACAACTTCTCAGCCGGGTGAGTGACGGGGCGTGCAGCCGCCCGGCTACCGTTGCTCCGCATGACCCACACCGAGATCGAGATCACCGCGGAGTTGGTCCGGGACATCCTGCGCGATCAGCACCCGGACCTGGCCGATCGGCCTCTGACGCTCGGTGCGCGGGGCTGGGACAACCAGCTGTGGCGGCTCGGTGACGACCTGGCCGTCCGGTTGCCGTGGGCGACGCAGACCGCGGACGCACTGTTGCGCAAGGAACACGCCTGGCTGCCCCGCCTCGCCCCGCGCCTTCCGCTGCAGGTCCCCGTGCCACAGCGTCTCGGCGAGCCCTCCCAGCGGTTTCCGCGTCCCTGGATCGTCACCACCTGGGTACCGGGCGAACCCGCCGACCGTGCTCCCGCCACGCAGGCCGCGGAGGCGGCCGACGCACTCGCCGCGTTCCTGACCGCGCTTCACCTACCCGCCCCCGACACGGCGCCCGCCGGCGGATACGGCCGCGGGGGGCCGTTGGCCGACCTCGCCGGGCAGTTCGCCGAGCAGCTCACCGCGGCCGAAGCGCTGGGGCTGATCCCCGACCCGGACGCCGTTCGCGCGGTCTGGGAGGACGCCGCTGCCGCGCCGGACTGGACGGGCCCGGCGCTGTGGCTCCACGGCGACCTGCATCCGGCCAATGTCCTCACCGCGCGCGGCACCTTCTGCGGAGTGATCGACTTCGGTGATCTCTGCGCGGGCGATCCGGCCTGCGACCTCGCCGCGCCCTGGGTGCTGCTGCCGGACGGTGCCCTGGACCTTTTCCACGCCGCCTACCGGCCGACCCCGGACGCAGCGACCCTGCGCCGCGCCCGCGGCTGGGCGGCGCTGCGAGCCCTCGGCGGCATCCTCATCGGGGAGGCGGGTGTCCACGGCCGTCCCGGCGGCAAGGCGACCTGGGGCCCTCCTGCCCGAGCCGCCCTGCGACGTCTCATCGCCACGGCCCGCCACTGAGCGGTCGAGGCCGGCCGTGGCGCCCCCGACCGGCAGGCCGGTGAGGGGACGCCCGTCAGGCCTCGCCGAAATCGGTGCAGTGCGCGATCGTCGCGTCGTCCGGCGCCACCGCGTGGTGCGCCTCCGCCTGCCGGACACGACGGATGATCTCGGCGGGTCCGTTCGACGTCAGGACGGCCATGGCCCCTGGCCAGTCGGTGAGCCTGAACCGGTCCACGATGCGGCTGGCTCCGTTGCTGAGCAGAGCGGCACCGGTCAGCTCGGATACCGGACAGCTCCCGGCCACTGCCTCGTCCGCCGCCCGCGGGTCGTCCTTGGCCAACCAGAAGCCGCCCGGCCGGTTCCGACGGGCGCGCAGGTCACGGAGGACTCGGTGGTACTCGTCGCTGCCCTCGGCAGCGGCCTCGAACGCGGGGAGGTACGACTGACGGATGATCACTTCCCTGCGGTCGGACACGACGAGCGGTGCACCCTCCGCTCTGTCGAGCACGAGAACCGAGTCACCGAGTACCACGTACTCGACGAGACCGCCGGACAGGCGGAGCACGGCCACGGTTGCCGACGGGCTGATGGGATCGGCCACATCACAGGTGTCCCGGTGAGCGTCCGTCACCTGTTCGATGGCCTCGGCCAGCAGCGCCGGGAGGCTGCGGTCCGGCGCGAGGAACAAGAGGTCGAGGAGAGTGCCTCCCAGACGGCCGGCGTACCAGGCCACCCCGTGCCGGCAGATCGATTCGGTGCCGGGGATGCCGGCGCCGTCGATCAACACCGCCGCCGTCGGCAGAGCGCCGGTGAAGTCCTCGTTCGTGCGGCCGGCCCGTGCCGCAGCGCTCGTCATCGTCACCCGCATGCCTGCCTCCCTCCTCCCGCCGATCGAAGCGTCGACACCGATCGGCCACCGCCTCGCCCGGGGTGCGGGCATCTGCCGGCCCAGAGGCATCGGCCGCGCAGCTCTGCCGCGACCGGTATCCGAACCGCCCGCAGCCATCGCGCGGCAGGCCCCTGCGACTCGGCACCGTACGTGAGGGGCCTGTGGGACCGTGATCGGGCACCCGGACCGGGAGACTGCGTCAGCCCTGCTGTCCCTTGTCCCCGGCGGCGGTCCCGGCCAGGCCGTCACGGCCGCTCGGAACCGCGTCGACGGCAGTGCTCAAGCGGCCGTGCGCAGTTGCGGGCCGAGTACGGGTGCGTCAGCCTCCGCGGTCACCGGGCCCCGGCCTCCTGGTGGTCGTCCGTCGGCCGGGGGGGCTCACGCCGCGGTGGCGCGTAGCGGGTGAACGCGGCGGGGGCGTGGTCGATGGGCAGTGCGGACTGCCATGCCGTGAGGATCTGGGCGCTGCACACGAAGAGCCCCTCGGGGAGCTGCTGCGGTGGATACCAGCGCCAGGAGCCGACACTCTCACCGGGTTGGTCGGACGGCTCACCTCGCCATTCGGTGACGACCGCGGGCACGGTGATGCGCACGACCCCGTCGACCGAGTCGAGCAGGGTGCCGAGCAGAACGACGTCATCGGCCCGGGCCGTCAGACCCGTTTCCTCACGCAACTCCCGTACCACCGCTTCCTCCAGTGACTCGCCCGGCTCCACACTCCCGCCGGGCAGCTCCCAAGTGCCCCTCCGGTGGCGCCCGAGCAGCAGCCCGTGCGGTCCGTGGATGATCGCTCCGACTCCGAGGGCCGCATGCGCCACGGGCGGTCGGGAGGTGCGGGGCCGCGAAGAGACGCGAGCGCGCCGGCGTACGTGGAACAAGCTGTAGGAGGCGCGGTTGTCGCTGCCGGGCGCGTCGAGGATCTCGATGTTCTCGACCAGCAGTCCGTGCTCGGCGAGTTGCCCCTCCCACAGCTCCGGAGTGAGGACCCACATCTGCACGGTGAGTTCGCCGCCGCCGGCCAGCGGCAGAATTTCGGGACGGGCGCAGACAGTCGGGGAGGGACCTTCACCGAGGCTGTTGGTGTGCAAGGCGGTGAAGCACAATTTCCCATCCGGCCTGAGCGCCGAAGCGAGCGCCGGTAGCAGACGACGGGGGTCGATGTAGGGGAAGCCGCCGATGGAATAGATCACGTCGTACGCTTCCGCGGACCGCAGATGGTCGACAGCATCGCCAAGGAGCAGCCGCAGCCCGGCCGTTCCACCGTATCGATCGCAAGCGCGTCGATGTTGGTTCGGCGATGCGTCGAGGGCATCCACTACTGCCCCGTGTTCGCGTACGAGATGAGCGGCGTGTCTCCCGGTGCCGGAACCGAGGTCCAGCACGCGCTTCCCCCGGAGGTTGCCGAGAATCTCGGCGCCCGGGCCCTCGCCCGGGAATCCCCAGGCGATGCGTGCCACGTCGGGTAGGGGAGTCCCCCGATCGATGTGGTGGGTTCCGTACCGCTCCCACGCCGTCGCGTTCACCTGCTCAGGCTCCATGGGTCTCTCCTCGTGGCATCGGCGCGGTCAGGGTGCAGGGCCGAACGGTGGTCAGGTGCGGAGGAACGGTGTTGTCAGAAGGCTGGTCGGCGGGCCCGGCAGATCGGTGTACGGCGGAGGGAAGGCCCACGGGCTCGTCGGCCCCCGTTCGGGCGGTTCACGCAGACGGCGGCCCGGGACGTCCCGCCGGGTACGAGGAACGCGTGGACACCGTTCCAGGCGGTCCGGGTGCGAACCGGCGACGGGGGTGGGCTCGGGTGCCGAACTCCGGGACGACCGATCGTACTTCGGTGTCGGTCCGCCAGGACGACCGGATCCACGCGCATCCTGCTTCGAGGGGCGCCTTCTCGGCCATGCGCGCACCCTGACGACGGCTGGGAGTCAATCCCCGTAAGCACGCTGCGGATCAAGCGGTGGGGTGATCGTCCGGCCGGCCGGTCGCGCCGTCATGTCAGGCGGCACACCCGGCGAACGACCGTCGCGGCGCTGTCCGGTGACGCCTCGACACCATCCTGCCGGACGGTTCGTGCACGGTCCTCTGCAACGTTGCAAGTCATCTGTATGGACATGGCGCGGCCGACATGCTGTCATGCGCACGTACATCGTTTACAACGATGAAACAGCCCGTACCGCAGCGGAGAACGCCGGCGGTCCGGTCGCAGCAGTCCGCGCCCAGGGTGGCGCGGACCGGCTGTCCGGCCGCCGACCCGAGAACGGAGTTGTACATGAGACCCCCATGGACGAGGCGACGGCCGAGAGCCCTTCGGAGGCAGGTCGGTATCGCCGCCGCCCTGTGCACCGCAGCCGCCATGACGGTGGCCGGAGGCGCATCCGGCGCAGCGGCACATGCGCCGCACGCCCTTCGCATACCGACCGTCTCATCCGGCGACGCCCGCTTCGAGATCCTCTCGCCGACACTGATTCGCACCGAATACGCGGGCGACCGGAAGTTCACCGACGACGCGACGTTCAACGCGATCGGCCGCAACGGATTCGCGCCTGCCGCCTACAGCGCCACGACGTCCGGTGGCTGGCTCACCATCCGGACGAGCGCGCTGACCTTGCGCTACCGGGTCGGTTCCGGACAGTTCGACGCCCAGAACCTCTCCGTGCAGGTGACGCCCGGCGGCACGCCGCTGACCGCCGCCCCGTGGCAGCGCCTGACCTGCAAGCTCGGAGCGTTGTGCGAAGGCGAGCATCTGCAGCTCGACGGGGTTTCCGTGGCCTCCGACCACAAGGGATACACCGGGCCCGGTTTCGCGGCGGGATTCGAGAGCACCGGCAGCTCGGCGTCGACTGACATCGATGTCAAGAATGCCGGGACCTACCGGTTCGACGTGCGGTACGCCAACTCCCTGGGCGGTGACGGGCAGTCCCGGACCCGCACCCTGACCCTCACGGTGGACGGAGGCGCACCGCAGACCGTGAGTCTTCCGGCCGCGGCGGACTGGGACACCTGGAGCCACGCCGGCGCCGACGTCCAGCTGGGCGCCGGACACCACACGATCGCCCTGACCCGGACCACCTCCGACTCGGGTGACGTGAACGTCGACAGCGTCGCGCTGGTCCGGCCCGGTGACGCGTACCCGCCCGTTTCCACCACCGCGACGACCGACTGTCTCTACGGTGCGAGCTGCGAGGCGGAGGCCGGTCGCATCGGCGGAACGGCGGTGAGCGCCACCGACCACAAGGGGTACGCGGGCAGCGGCTTCGTCTCCGAGCTCAACCAGGGATCGAGCCTGACCACCCATCTGGTGGGCGTGCCCGCCGACGGTACCTACACACTCCATGTGCGCTACGCCAACGGTGCCGGCGGCGACGGCCTCCACCGGACACGCACCGCCACCGTGTCCGCCGGCGGCGCCACCGGCACCCTGGAGTTCCCCGCGACGGAGGACTGGGGCGACTGGCAGTCGGCCTCGGTCGCCGTCGCCCTCAAGACAGGCGACAACGACATCACCCTCGGCTGCCCGGACACGGCCAGCTGCCATGTCAACGCGGACACCGTCTCCGTGACCGCCACGAAGGCGGCTGCGCCGCAGCCGCACATCGCGCTGGGTGGATACCGTCGGGGCCTCGACGGTGTGACCGGTAACAGCGACTCCCTCGTGACCACTCCCGGTCTGCTCAACCAGGACGGCTGGTACCTGCTCGACGACACGCCGTCCGCCCTGTACGACACCGAGACCCAGAAGGCCACCCGGCGTCCGGGTCACGGCGGCGCGCCCTACCAGGACGGCTACGTCTTCGGCTACGGCCACGACTACAAGCAGGGGCTCACGGACCTGGCCACCCTCACCGGGCCGCCCGCGCTGCTGCCCCCGTGGGCGTACGGCATCTGGTACTCGGAGTACATCGACCGCACCGCGGCGGACTACAAGGACACGATCCTGCCGAAGTTCCGGTCCGAAGGCGTCCCGCTGGACGTACTGGTGACTGATACGGACTACAAGGCCGTGAACAACTGGAGCGGCTGGGAGCTGGATCCCGAGAAGTTCCCCGATCCCAAGGGCTTCTTCGACTGGTCGGCCTCCGAGGGCCTGCACAACTCGCTCAACGTGCACCCCAGCATCCTCGCGTCCGATCCCCAGTTCGCCCAGGCACAGGCCACGGCCAAGGGCAAGCTGACGAAGGGCGGTTGTGCCTCGGGTGCCTCCGTCGAAGACAACTGCTACACCTTCGACTTCGGGGATCCCGACCAGCTCAAGGCGTACATGGACCTGCACCGGACCATCGACGGGCAGGGGCACGACATCTGGTGGCTGGACTGGTGCTGTGACGCGTCGCAGTCCTCGCTGCCGGGCGTGAGCCCGGACGCGTGGATCAACCAGCAGTACGCCACCGCCGCCGCCAAGACCCTCGGGCGGGGGTTCGTGCTCTCCCGTGCGTACGGCTCGCTGCAGGCCGGCGGCTACAGCGGCCAGCAACCGCTGCCGACCGGGCCGTGGGCGGACAAGCGCACCACCGTCCACTTCACCGGCGACACCTCCTCCACGTGGGGAATGCTGAAACTGGAGGTCGGCTACACCCCCGCCGAGTCCGCCGCGACCGGGATGGCGGCCATCACGCACGACATCGGCGGGCACAACGACACGACGGGTCTGACCGGTTCGGAGACGTACAACGACGGCGGCACGACCCGCACCACCCACAAGCTGCCCGACGACCTGTACGCCCGCTGGGTGCAGTTCGGCACCTTCCAGCCGGTCGACCGCCTGCACAGCAACCACAGCGACCGGCTCCCCTGGCAGTACGGCACCGCGGCGCGGGAGTCGGCGGACAAGTTCCTCAACCTCCGCGAGAACCTCGTGCCGTACACCTACACGCTCGCCGAAGAGGCGAACCGCACCGGAGTACCGATCGTCCGGCCCGCCTACCTGGAGTACCCGGACGAACCGCAGGCGTACGCGACGGCCGGCAGCGAGTACTTCTACGGCTCCGACGTGCTGGTCGCCCCGGTGACCACGCCCGGTGACTCCGCCACCACCTCGGTCTGGTTCCCGCCCGGGCAGTGGACCGACTACTTCACCGGCAAGACCTACGAGGGCGGGACAACCCAGGACGTCACGACCGGCCTCGACTCGATGCCCGTCTTCGTCAAGGCGGGCGGCATCCTGCCCACCCGCACGCATGACGTCACCGACAACGACCGGAACCCTCTGACCGACGTCACGCTGAACATCGCCACCGGCGCGCCGGGTTCGTACAGCCTCTACGAGGACAGCGGGACCAGCACGCAGAAGAGCCGGAGCGCCACGACGACGATCCGGTACCGGCAGAGCGGTTCGCGCCACACGGTGTCGATCAGCCCGGTGAAGGGCTCCTTCCACGGTCAGGTGAAGGACCGCCGTTGGACGCTCTCGCTCCTGGGTGCCCACGCGCCCACCAAGGTCAGTGCGAGCGGTGTGCGGCTGTCCCCGCAGGCGTACCACTGGGACCGGGCCACGGGGACGCTCACCATCACGCTGCCCCGCAGCACCGTCCACGCCCCGGTCACCGTCACCTACGAGTAGCAGGAACGCCCGGCCGGCACAGGCCTCCCGCGGCCGCTCGCGGACCGGCGCACGTCGCCGTCAGGCCC
>NZ_JBHVWN010000120.1:0-11641 GCF_042882275.1 Streptomyces sp. NPDC058231
CCGTGACCCGGCGTGCCACCACCCCTGCGGGGTGGTGGCACGCCGCTTTCGTGCGGTGGCGGACGGCTCGGTGGTGCGCTCGACGTGCCGATACCGTCACGCCGGCCCGAGCTGTCGCCGGGGCGCCGACCGGGTCGAGGCCCCGGCCGGGTTCTCTCCGTTATCCGAACTGGCCGGGCTGGTAGTCGCCGGCGGGCTGCTGGACGATGACGTTCACTCGGTTGAAGGCGTTGATGATGGCGATCAGGGACACCAGGGCGGCGAGCTGCTCCTCGTCGTAGTGCTTGGCGGCGTTCGCCCAGGCCTCGTCCGTGACGCCGCCGGCCGCATCGGCGATGCGGGTACCCTGCTCCGCCAGTTCCAGCGCGGCGCGCTCGGCATCGGTGAACACCTTGGCCTCCCGCCAGGCCGCCACCAGGTTGAGGCGTACCGAGGTCTCGCCCGCGTGTGCGGCCTCCTTGGTGTGCATGTCGGTGCAGAAGCCGCAGCCGTTGATCTGACTGGCGCGGATCTTCACCAGCTCCTGTGTCGCGGCCGGCAGCGTCGAGTCCGAGATCGCCTTGCCCGCCGAGGTGACGTGCCTCAGGATCTTGGCCGCGACCGGGCTGCCGAGCAGATTCAGTCGAGCGTCCATGGTGTGCTCCTCCGTTGTTGCCGTGGTTACACACCTCTGACGGCACGCTCAGGGGTGATGTGACAGGAATGCATGTGACGTGCGTCTCCTCCGGTGTGCTGCGGCAGGGGTCCGTGCCCGGCGGAATCCGGCTCGCGGGGAAGCGGTGCCACGGGCCGGCGGGGATGTGCGCTCCCGCGCGGCGACGGTGAACTCGCTCTGCGGTGCGTGCGGGTCGGGCTGCGGTTCCGTGTCGGCGCCCGGACGCCGCGCGCCGGTGACGGCTTCCCCCGTTGCGTGACAAGCGTCACCCCGTACGTGTCGTGGTCCTCACGCAGCGATGACTCCACGCGTGTAGATCCACACCGCTTTGTCGATCGATGTCAGATCTCGCAAAGGGTCAGGACTGACACACGGTCATAGCGGAATCACAGACTCCTCCCAGTGGAATCACAAGAGATCTCGACACGCTTTTGGGTTTCTGATTCTCTTTCCACTGCCGTTCGACGCCGGGGAAGGAAACTCGCCTCGACGTAGGCGTTTTGGGGCGTCGGGCGATCCAATTGCATGGGGGAGAAGATAAATGTCTGCACGTTCAAAATCAGCCACAAAGCTCGCTTCGGTGTGTGCCGCGTCGGCCATCGGTGTCCTCGGGCTTGCCGTTCCGCAGGTCAATGCCGCCGAAAAGCCCAATCCAGGCATCGCGGTCGATGCGGACGCCAAGACGAGGGCGTATGCCGCTGACGCTCCGTCGGCCGTTGTGGCGGCGGCGGTGGTGTGCGGTTCGGGCTACAACCTCTACAGGGCTGATCCGCTGCCCGATCTCGACACGCGCCAGGGAACCCTGTTCGTGTACATCAAGGGCACCAATGGGGCCAGCAACGACACACCCACGTGTTCCATCTTCGACAACAACACGGGCTCGACGAAGTGGATGAAGCTGAAGCTGTGCTCGAACTACACCGCTGACGGCTGCGCCACCGACCAGGGCAATTTCAGCCAGTACGCCGGCCCGGTGTACCGGACCCGCGGTGGCTGCGGAACGGTCACCGCTCTGATGAAGACCACGGAGAGCGCCAGCAAGTACATCATCAATGCGGTTCGCGACGCGACGAACTGCAACTGAGACCCACCGCGTTCGTCCGGCCCAGCCGGGTTTGCGGGCTTCCGCGGGCCCGGCCGGGCCCGGTTAGTTGTCGACGGTGCGGGGGCCCCGCGGCACCGTCAACGGATGGGCCGACAGGGCAGGTCGGCCGCGGTCCGAGGTCTTCGCGGATGCTTTCTTCGCCCGTCTGCTCGAGGCCGGACGCCAGGGCGCCGCTCGTCCTCCGGGGCGCCGCGCTGCGGGCGGTCCGGCTGCCTGCCGCGCTGTCCGGGCGCCGTACATCGTCACCGGCCCGGTACGCGGAATTCCGCGCGGTCGTCCCTGCTGTCGGGACCGGATTGTTCGGCGTGGCAGAGAGCTTGTGAACACGCCGGAGCATGGTCCGGGAAGAGCAGCCGCACATTCCTCGCCGCATCCACGCGTCTGCTGCCCAAGCCTCCCGAAATCCAGCTGTTTCGGTCCTGAAGAGTGAACATGCCTCACCCTTCAGGGCATCTACGGAGCCTCGGCACGCCTCCACGCGAAGTCGCGTGCGAGCTGAGGCTCTTTCATGTCCGTACCTTTCATGGCCGATCGCCCGAAAAGGATATTCACGTTGGGACGCCAATTGTTGAGATATGCGCGCCTGCCGATAACCGTGGCGCTTGCGCTGTCATTATCCGCCGGAATCGCAACCACCCAGGCATACGCGGACACTCCGCCCCCGTCGGCGGCACAGGGTTGGTCCGAGCCGTCCGCACGCGACACCGGCAAGAAGGCGGAGAACGAGTCGTTATCCGTTCCGGCCGAGGAACGCCGCAGTGTGCTCGGGTCCGATTTCAGTACCTCTTCGGATCGGGCTCTCACCACGTCGGGCGACGGCACCGGGTTCCACCTTTTCGTCGCGGACGAGAAGAACGGCTATGAATGGAAGGCCGCCGCGTCCCTCTCCGAACCTGGTTTCGAGACGGACACCTGGATCGGAAACGCCTGCGTCACCGAGTCCGGCAACTACGCGGCCGTCGCCTATGCGCCACGCACCTTCACCAACAAGACCCAGCTGATGAGTCGCGGGGCTTTCACCGCAGTCGTCGACCTGAAGTCAGGCAAGATCACCAAGCTGCCGCTCCAGGCGACTCTCGGCTACTTCTCCCCGGGATGCGGCCACGGCGACGACGCGGTGTTCACCGCGCTCACGGATGACGCCTCCAAGAAGAATCAGACCCGGCTGCGGACAGTCGACGCCACGACCGGCCGACTCGGGGCGAAGCAGACGGTCGCCGGCCAGATCACCTCGGCCATTCCGACCCGCCACGGCATCGTGGCCGCCTCAGGCCGCCACATCGTCACCGTCAGGAATAACAGAGCGAAAGCCGTCGCCGACACAGCGGCGTGGCCCTTTCAGCTCAAGGCCGACGCCGACGGGGGCGTCACCTACATCGACCGGGGTCCGAAGTCCGGGAGGGCGCGCGTGGCCGGTGACGACACCGCGGCCGTCGCCCGCCTCGGCGAAACGGCCCTGAAGAGCGCGAAGCCCCATGCCAGGCCCACCGTCCTGGCCCGCGGAAAGCTCACCAAGTTCGACCTGGCCGCCACGCCTGCGGGTCAGGTGTACATCACCGGCAGCGCCGAGAGCGCGAGTACCGTTCCGGGGCTGCCCGTTCACAACCCCGGAGGCATCGCCAAGGATGCCCGCATGTCCAGCCGGGGCACGGCCGCGGTGGTCTCCCGCTGGGCGGACGGCAAGGACTCCCGCATCGGCGCGGGCGATGCGCTCGACGCGCGGACCGTGCGTACGACCATCAAGGTCCTGGACACCGGCAGAAGCGCGGTCCTGGACGCGCCTCCGCTCCGCGCGCCGCTGGGTGGCGAGTCCGGTCTGAGGGCGGGCACGGCCACCTCTCCGGTGCTCAAGGCTCAGGCGGCCCCCGCAACGGCCAAGGCCCTGCGCGGAGTCGCGGCGGCATCCGGCACGGTCGAGGACGACCGCTACTGCTCGGTGGCACGCAACGACCCGAAGAAGCAGGCGTTCCAGCCCACCCCCCGCCAGATCGAGTGGGCCGTCGACCAGGCCGTCGTCGGCCAGCTGAACAAGGGAGCCACGAGGTCGTCGAACTGGAAGAACACGGGCATGGCCGGCTACGCGCCCCAGGCGCTTTTCCCGCTCCTGGCTCTCAGCGGCGGCAGCGGCCAGTCCGACTGGCACGTGCCCGCACAGGTGATGCTCGGCATCACGGCGCAGGAATCCAACATGTGGCAGGCCAGCCGGGTCGTCGTACCGGGTGCGACCGGCAATTCGCTCATCGGTAACTTCTACGGGGTCAAGTACTCCTCCGACGGCCAGCAGAACGATCCGTTCGCGATCAACTTCGCGGAGGCAGACTGCGGTTACGGGGTCACTCAGGTGACCGACGGCATGCGTGTGCACGGCAAGGAGAAGGACGGCGAGACGCCCAAGACGACGACACAGCAGGAAGCTGTGGCGCTCGACTACGCCGCGAACATCGCCGCCGGTGTCAACATCCTCATCGAGAAGTGGAACGACACCCAGGCCGACGGGCTGACCATCAACGACGGCAACCCGAAGTTCATCGAGAACTGGTTCTACGCCCTGTGGGCCTACAACGCCGGCTACTACCCCAAGTCGACGGCAGGGGAGCACAGCGGCCGCTGGGGCGTGGGCTGGACGAACAATCCTGCCAACCCGCTGTGGAAGGAGAACCGCACCCCCTTCCTCGAGAAGGCCGACGGCACGGACGACTACAGCCAGGCCGCGCACCCGCAGGACTGGCCCTACGAGGAGAAGGTCATCGGCTGGGCCGCTCGCCCGATCGCGGCCATGTTCGCGCCCGGTGACTTCCAGCCCGGATACCGGGCCGCGTGGTGGATGAGCAACGGCGCCCGCACCCAGGCCAAGCCACCGATCGATCTGTTCTGCAACGGAAGCAACGACTGCAACCCGTCGGCCATCGGCGCCGGCGCCTCCAACGACGACGGCCAGGGCCCGTGCCTGCTGCCCGGTGACCCCTACGACGACAACCCGCTCTATCTCAAGTGCTGGTACAACCAGCCGGCCGTCTGGAAGGAATGCACCGTCCTGGCCCAGTGCGGCAACCCGATCCACCGGTTCGACGACACGTACCCCGAGCAGGCGGACGCCAACTCGTACCCGCCGCGCTGCAACACCGGACTTCCCAGTGGTTCGCTGATCGTCGACGACCTCCCGGCCGGCACGGTCCCCGCCGGATCGGCCACCCGTGGGTGCGGAAGTGTCGTCTCCAACGGCTCCTTCGGCTTCGACTTCGGCACGGACAACGCGCGTGTGGACCTGCACCAGATCGGCGCGGGGAACGGCAACCACTTCTGGTTCGCGCACACCCGATCGCAGAAGACGGCCGAGGGGGAACGTATGGCTGTCAGCGGCAAGTGGACTCTCAACTCCCTCCAGCGGGGCTGGATGCGTGTCTTCGTCCATCTGCCCGACCACGGAGCCCACACCCGTCAGGCCGCCTACCTGGTCGGAGGTTCGGACTCCAAGAGCGACCGGCGCGTCCAACCGCAGCGCATCCGCAAGAACACCTGGGCCGACCTCGGTGTCTTCAACTTCACCGGCACTCCTTCCGTGACGCTGAGCACGGACACCGCCGACGGCACCGGTGACGAGGACGTCGCGTGGGACTCCGTGGCCTTCCAGCCGTTGCCGGGGAAGCCGAGGGACTTCGTCGTGGCGATGGGCGACTCGTACTCCTCGGGAGAGGGCGCATCGGAAGGCAATCGGGACTACTACCCCGAGACCAACTTCCGTGACACGCAGACGCCTTCCGCGCGCGACGCCTGCCACCGTTCGACCCAGGCGTGGTCCCGGCAGGCGACGATGCCCGGGCGCGGCACATCGAACGGTGCACGGGCCGACTCCCTCGACCCGACGATGGACTACCACCTGATCGCGTGCTCCGGAGCGCGCACCTACAACATCGTCCACAACGGCGTCGTCCAGAACAACGGCGGTGAAGTGCCGCAGATCGATCAGGGGTACCTCGACCAGAACACCACGCTGGTCACCATCAGCATCGGAGGCAACGACGCTCGCTTCGCCGACGTCATCCAGAAGTGCCTCATATCGCTCGGCAGCGGAAACTGCGCGGACAAGGCGTTCGAAGCCGGAGACACCGACAAGAACGTCGGCGGCAGGGACACCAAGTTCGTCGGCAGACCACTGGCCGAGGCCAGCCCGGGGATCATCAACGACATCGTCCGCCCGGACATCCTGAACACCATCGAGCAGATCCACGAAAAGGCCCCGTTCGCACAGATCGCGCTCATGGGCTACCCGCCCCTGCTGTCGGCCAAGGGCGAGTGCCTGCGCCTGCAGTTGGGCGTCGAGTTCGGCCTCTCGGAGGACTCGGCCAACTGGCTCAACGGTGTCGCGAGCACACTTGCCGGCGCCATGCAGACGGCTGTCGACCAGGCCGATGCCGACGGCATCAAGGCATGGTTCTCCAACCCTGCGGGCGAGTTCGCCGGCAAGGCGGTCTGCGGAGACCCTGAATCGGTGCACGGGGTGGTCAAGACCCTCGTCGACTCCGACGATCCCTTGACCGACTACCCCGTCCTCAAGGACTACGGGCTCTCCGCCCAGTCCTTCCACCCGAAGATCGCGGGCGCCCGCCTGTACGCCAACTCACTGGAACGCACCATGGCAGTGATGACCGGCCTGTAGGCGGTCCGACGGGCGAGGCTCCGCAATTCGGCGGGGCCTCGCTCACTGCTGCCCGTTTGAGTACGTGTACTCATGCTCGCCCCGAGGCCGACGGAGACACTGAAGCAATGCCCACGCTCAAGACCTCCGCCGTCATCGGCGCCACCGCGGCCGGGCTCCTCCTGGCCGGATGCTCCAGCGACGACCTCTTCTCCAACATGAACGGCACGCGTGCGGCGAACTCCTCGCCGCCCGCCGCCCGCCGCCCCTGACCGGCAGCCGTCGGCCGGTGACGCTCCGCCCGGCCACCCCGACAACAACGAGGTCCGCCGGCCCCGAGCCATGTCACGGCAGGACGAGCGGGAGGCCGGGGGCGCGGCAGCCGGCATCGAGCGTGCACTCGACAGGCAGCGCCGGCTGGGCAGGATCGGCCCACAGGACATCAGGCCCGTTCTGGAGGGCCTGGCCGCCCCCGATCGCGTCACCGTCGAAAACCGGATCGCCGGCACTTCCTCCACCCGGATGGAAGGCAGCAGGTTCGGCGTCTCCGTCGGGGCAACCGCCTGTGTCACCGGGGCGGTCGACGGGGCGCGCGTGTGGACGTCCGTCGGCGGACGTCATCCGGAAACCGGCTGCATGGAGCCACCTCCGGTCCGTTGAGGCGGTGAGTGGGGTCCGCCGCGAAGGACGGCGGCACCCGCGCATCATCCCGGCGGGCCACCCGCGCTCCGCGTCGCCCCACCGGGACGGCCCCGAGGAGCCCGGCGCCGGGACGCACATGATCAGAGGGGCTTGAGCCGGGTGTGCAGAAGGCAGAATTCGTTGCCTTCCGGGTCGGCCAGGACGTGCCGGTTCTCGGTGCCGGTCCGGCCGACGTCGACGGGTCTGGCGCCGAGAGCGAGCAGCCGCTCCAGCTCGGCGTCCTGGTCACGGTCGGTGGCGTTGACGTCGATGTGCAGTCGGAGCTTCCCGGGCCGCGGGTCGCTGCTGGGGCTGAGGACGAGGGTGGGCTGCGGGCCGCCGAAGCCGACGCCGGGCGGCCCGATCTCGATGCTGCCGTCATCCTCGCGGCCGAGTTCGACGTAGCCGAGGACCTCGCTCCAGAACGCGGCGAGCCGGTCGGGATCTGCGACGTCGACGACCAGCTCACTGATGCGGCATGCCATGCCCGGCAGTGTACGGAAGGCCGGTGCGGTCGATGGCCGCCCGGCCCGTGGCGCGACCGAAGTGTCGGCACGCACGGGAATCACCTGGCGGATGCGCCGCGAGCGGCCCCGTGGCGAGTCATGCGCGTCCCCCCTTGTCGGCGATCAGTACCCTGGGCTCCGCGATGCTCGTGCTCGTCCCGGCCGTGTTCCTGTCCGCGGTGACGGCGTACACCGACCACCTGCGGCGCCTTTCGAGCCGCGGCGAACACTGAGGCACCGATGAATTCGGGCCCGCCGTGTCGTCTCCAAGGGGAGAGCATTCCCCACCGAGAGGACCACACCATGGGTGAGCTCATCGTCACCGAGTTCATGACCCTCGACGGCATCGCGCAGGCACCCGGCGCGCCCGACGAGGACCCCGAAGGCGGCTTCGAGTACGGCGGGTGGCAGGCGCCGCTGATCGACGCCGAGGCCGACGGGCTCGTCCTCGACCAGGTGAGGAGCATGGACGCGTTGCTGCTGGGCCGGCGCACGTACGACATCTTCGCGGGGTACTGGCCCACGGCTCCGGCGGAGCTGGACTTCACGCGCCTGCTCAACCGCATCCCGAGGTACGTCGCCACCCGCACGCTCAAGGACCCGCTGAGCTGGGAGGGTGCGCGCGTCCTCGACGGCGGTCTTGCCGAGGGCGTGGCCGGGCTCAAGGAGAGCTACGGCCAGGTCCATGTGCTCGGCAGCCTCGACCTGGTCCAGTCTCTGCTGGCGCAGGGGCTGGTGGACCGGCTGAACCTGTGGGTGTACCCGGTGGTGCTCGGCAGCGGCAAGCGCGTGTTCGAGGGCGGCGCGGTGCCCTCGGCACTGCGGCCGACCAAGTCGCGGGTCTTCCCGAACGGGTCGCTGCAGCTCGCGTACGAATGGGCCGGCGAGCCGGCCGTCGGCGACCTCGGCAACCCTGATGAAGCCGTCTGAGGCCTTGGACCGACCGGTAGTTGGAGGACGGCGTCACGGCGTCCGGTACGCACACCCGCGAGGTTGTCGTCACTCACCATGGCTCCGCCATGACGCGGTCCTCCGCCTTGCAGCTGGACGCACCGGACTCCGCTCCTTCTCCCACCCTCCCGTTGCCGGTCGGTCCAACTTGTGGATGGTCCCGGCTGAGCCACAGCCATGTCGTGGTCGAGCGGACGATCAATGCCGGCTCCGTCGTCGTACGGCCCACCAGCAGCCGGCCCGGGGCCTGCACAAGCCCTACGTGTATTGCCCTGTGAGGTTGGGATCACTTGGTGGTGCGGTCGTGTCGGTATCCTTGGTGAGCACGGTCAGATGCGGGTGGGATCAGCCGCTCTGGCGGCCCGCTCGACCTTCCCACGGTGGTTCTCCCAGTAGGCCGCGTCATATTCCTGCATGTCCGTGCTCTGCGCGCCGACCGCGCCGTCGAGCTGTTCACGCAGGATGTCGGCATGACCGGCGTGCCGGTTGGTCTCGGTCAGCATGTGGACCAGGATGTTGAACAGCTTCACGTCGGGGCGCGGCCACCACGGCACCTGACCGGGCGCGTCAATGTCGAGCGCCTCGATGGTCGCGTCTGCGTGTTCCCACGCTCGCCGGTACAAGCCAATGATCTGCTCGCGGGACTCGTCCTCAGCCGCCCAGAGGTCGGTGCCGCTCGCGGCCTCGTCGTCCCAATGGGGCAGCGGTTCCGGGAACGGGCGGCCGAAGACCTCGCCGAAGTACCTTGCCTCCCAGGTCGCCGAGTGCTTGACCAGGCCGAGGAGGTTGGTCCCAGTGGAGGTCAGGGGGCGGCGGATGTCGTACTCGGAGAGCCCGTCGAGCTTCCAGACCATCGCCTTGCGTATCCACCGCAGATTGTCGTGCAGGTACTCTTTCGCGAATTCATCGATCATGGCGCACAAGCCTTCCAGGCCCCGCTGGTCTGTTCAACGCAGTAGCTTGGGCGCGTATCGAGTGTTGTGATCAATCTGCTGATTTGCCCTCGTGGCGGGACGTGATCCGATAGATCACCCTGCATGACGCGAGTGCAACTGTCCGATGCAGGGCGGGAGTTCATCGAGTCGTACTTACCGATCGGCGGGCACGGTCCCTACCCCGAGCTGCTGCGGCAGCAGTTCGAAGGCGTGATCTGGCGCTTCAGGACCGGTGGGCAGTGGCGGGAGATGCCGCGGGAGTTCGGTGCCTGCTCGACCGCCTACAACCGCTTCCGGCAATGGAGGGACGCCGGCGTCTTCGAGGCCCTGTTGGAGGGCCTGATCTCGGAGGCCGCGAAGCGGGGTGAGGTGGACCTGTCCCTGGTCAGTATCGACTCCACCACCGCGCGTGCTCACCACGATGCTGCCGGGATGCACTTGGGCGAGGACGTCATCACCGCCCTGGGGAAGGCCACCACTGAGGAGGAGGCCAGGTCAAAACGGGCGGCCTCGAAGAACGAATCGGGCAGGACGCCGAGACCGATCCCGGGCGGGAGGAGCGGCGGCGTATCCGGCGACGGCGAAAGCTCCGGCTGAAGGCCTGGCGGGGCATCGCCACGCGCTACGACAAAACCCCGGACAGCTACCTCGCCGGCCTGTATCTGCGTGCCTCGATGATCTGGATCAAAGAACTCACCCGGGCCGTCCATTGACCACGACTCAATACGCGCCCTAGGCCGGGTCCTAGGTCTTCAGCCCGTTACGCCGCCGTGTCGCCCCGCCTACTGTCGGCGCCATGGATACGACAGGGACCCTGGACGAGGCGCTCCAGCGACTGCACCGCTCGGGGCCCGAGCGGCTCGGAAGGCTCACCAATCACGCTCCGATGGCCGTCGAGGCCCTCGCCGCTCACGGGCAGGCACGTTCCGTGCACCGCTGGCTCGATCTGTACGCCCGTAAACTTGAGGACTTCCCGTCCGGCGTCGAGCCGGTCACAGTCGCCAACTGGCGTTTCGCGCTCGGTGATCCGAACCGGGCCGCCGACTGGATCGGCTACTTCGAGCATGAGATCGACGAACGTCCCTGGCGCGAGGTGCTCACCCAGTGGTGGCCCCGGCTCCTGCCCGGCATGTACGGCGGCTCGACACACCCGGTGATCCGGGTGGGCCACGCCGTGCGCACTCTTCTGAACGGCGGGAGCACCGAACCCCGCCTGGCCGAACTCGCCCACGGCCTGGGCTACTGGGCCGCCCGCCACCGCCCGGTCCCCGACCTTGCCCCGCTGCCCGGCGCCGACAGCGCGTCAGCCGCTCTCGACGCGGTGACGCCCGTCGCCGCACGGGACGGTGGCTTCCCCGCGCGGCTCGGCCGCGTCAGGGGCCTGCCGGTGTGGGCGGCCGAGGTCACGGACCCGAACGACGCGCACCGCCGCCTCACCGAACTGGTGCGGGCGGCCACCCACCGGTACGCCACCCACGGCCACGGCGAGGAGACGATGCTGGTCCACGCGGCCACCGCACCCAACGCCGTCCTGCGTACCCTGCCCGCACTCCCGCACACCCTGTGGGTACCGAGCCTGCGGGCCGCCTGGACGGCCTCCGCCGCGGTGACCGCGATGTACGCACCGGACGCCCCGGTCTCCTGGACCCCGCCGGGCACCTTCACCGCCGAGGAGGTCTTCGAACAGGCCCTGGCACACGGCGACGAACACGTCATCAAGTTGACGGACACGGCGCTCGACATCGGTGACGAACCGGCCCTTGTCGCGGCCCTGCGCTCCATCGAGCTGAGCGAACCGTTGAGCTGAGCAGCCGGCGTCGCAGGTCACGCCCGCACCAGCGGCGCTGTGAGGGTGACGGTCGCCCGGTACGGCCCGACATGGCTCCCCTCGTCGGGCCGATCACCCGAAGACGCGTCCGGGCACGCTGTCGGGTGCGCTCAGGCGTTCTCGTCGAGCCGAACGGCAGCGGCCGGGCACACGTGGGCGGATTCACGGACGGCCGTACGGTGCTCCTCGCCGGGTTCGGGGCCGAGCAGGAGGACGATGCCGTCCTCGTCCGACCACGGCCCCTTCGACCTGGTCCTGGCCGGAGGCCTCTTCGACTACCTCGAAGAACGCTTCGCCCGAGCCCTGATCCGCACCACCCTGTCCCGCCTGTGCCGCCCCGGAGG
>NZ_JBHVWN010000121.1:0-11386 GCF_042882275.1 Streptomyces sp. NPDC058231
GGGGGGGGGCCCCCCCCCCCCCCCCTTCCCGGAGCCGGGTCGATCCGGTCTCGACCGCGGGACGGGGCGGAACCGCCCCGTCCCGGTCAGGCCTCCGTGAGCTTCCCGTCCGCCACCTCGACGCGCCGCGTCGTCCGCACTGCCTCAAGCATCCGGCGGTCGTGCGTGACCAGCAGCAACGTCCCCGTGTACGAATCGAGCGCCGATTCCAGCTGCTCGATCGCGGGCAGGTCCAGGTGGTTCGTCGGCTCGTCCAGAACCAGGAGATTCACGCCCCTGCCCTGAAGGAGGGCGAGAGCGGCGCGGGTCCGCTCGCCCGGGGACAGCGTCGTCGCGGGCCGCATCACATGGTCCGCGCGCAGCCCGAACTTGGCGAGCAGCGTGCGGACCTCGGCCGGTTCGGTCTCGGGGACGGCCGCGCAGAACGCCTCCAGCAGGGTCTCCGAGCCGTGGAACAGCTTCCGCGCCTGGTCCACCTCCCCCACCACCACACCCGAGCCGAGCGTGGCATGGCCCGAGTCCAGCGGCAGCCGGCCGAGCAGCGCCGCGAGGAGGGTGGACTTCCCGGCCCCGTTGGCACCGGTGATCGCCACCCGGTCCGCCCAGTCGATCTGGAGCGACGCCGGACCGAACGCGAAGTCGCCGCGCACGACCTGTGCCCCGCGCAACGTGGCGACGACGGACCCCGAGCGCGGGGCCGCCGCGATCTCCATCCGCAGCTCCCACTCCTTGCGCGGCTCGTCGACGACGTCGAGCCGCTCGATCATGCGCTGCGTCTGGCGGGCCTTCGCGGCCTGCTTCTCGCTCGCCTCGCTGCGGAACTTCCGGCCGATCTTGTCGGAGTCCGTCGCCTTGCGGCGGGCGTTCTTGACTCCCTTGTCCATCCAGCCGCGCTGCATCTGGGCGCGGCCCTCCAGGGCGGAGCGCTTGTCGGCGTACTCCTCGAACTCCTCGCGGGCGTGCCTGCGGGCCCGGTCGCGCTCCTCCAGGTAGGCCGCGTACCCGCCGCCGTAGAGGTTGATCTGCTGCTGGGCGAGGTCCAGTTCGAGGACCTTGGTGACCGTACGCATCAGGAATTCGCGGTCGTGACTGATGACGACGGTTCCGGCGCGCAGCCCGGAGACGTACCTCTCCAGCCGCTCCAGTCCGTCCAGGTCCAGATCGTTGGTGGGCTCGTCGAGCAGGAAGACGTCGTACCGCGACAGCAGCAGCGAGGCGAGTCCGGCGCGGGCGGCCTGGCCGCCGGAGAGCGCGGTCATCGGCAGGTCGAGGCCGACGGTCAGACCGAGGTCCGCGGCGACCTCGTCGGCCCGCTCGTCCAGGTCGGCGCCGCCGAGGGCCAGCCAGCGTTCGAGGGTCTCGGAGTACGCGTCGTCCGCGCCCGGCGCCGCGTCGACGAGGGCCTGGGTGGCGGCGTCCATCGCCTCCTGGGCGTCGGCCACGCCTGTCCGGCGGGCCAGGAACTCCCGCACGGTCTCGTCCGGGCGGCGCTCCGGCTCCTGCGGGAGGTGACCGACGGTGGCGGTGGGCGGGGAGAGCCGCAGCTCGCCCTCCTCCGGGCGGTCGAGCCCGGCGAGCAGCCGGAGCAGAGAGGATTTTCCGGCTCCGTTGACTCCGACGAGACCGATCACGTCACCGGGCGCGACGACGAGGTCGAGTCCGGCGAAGAGTGTGCGGTCGCCGTGTCCGGCGGCGAGGTCCTTGGCGACGAGGGTGGCAGTCATCAGGGTGTCGATCCTAATCGGCGGACCGTTGCGTTCCCGACGGGTGTCACACCAGTCCGGCCAGTCGGTAGAGGGCGAGCGATCCGGCGACGGCGACGTTCAGGCTCGCGCCGGTGCCGACCATGGGGATCTCGACGCAGCTGTCGAGGAGGTCGAGGGCTTCGGGAGGTATGCCGTGCTGTTCGTGACCGAGGACCAGGACGGTCGGTTCGCGGGCGGCCGGCAGGTCCGCGAGACGGATCGCCTCGTCCGCCAGTTCCACGCCGACGATCCGCAGCCCGCGCTCGCGCTGCTTCGCCAGCCAGCCGAGGGGGTCTCCGGTCCAGTGGGTGCACAGCGGCCGGCGCAGCGTGTTGCCGCGGGCCAGGGCTTCCGGGACCCAGGGGAAGCGCGGCACGGTGAGACAGGCCCCGACGGCGTCGCAGGTGCGGGCGAGCGTGCCGAGATTGGCGCCGTGCAGCGGCCAGAGCGGTGCGGCGTAGAGGTGGTCCCAGCAGGAGTGGGCGCGGGGGCGGCGGGCGCGCCGCAGTTCTGTGCGGGTGCGGGTGCGGATCGCGGGGGCGGGCCCGCTCCGGTCGCGGCTCATCGCGGCGCGGAGGCGGGCCTCCGGAACGGCTGGTGGTGCGTACGGGGCATCGTGTGCGGCGATTGGCGGCTCGCCGGGGCCATCGTCTGCGTACCCGGTGGTGGACGGCCATCGGTGCTTCCGGCACGCTCCCCAGGCCAGGGTGCGTGCCAGGACGAAGGGTCTCCCCTCGGCTGCCTGTGCGTCCAGTGGAATTCGGTGCCCGCCGGGGTCGGCACAAGGACTCCCCGGCAGGGACCTGCGGGGAACGCCGCTCCGGGCAGTCCGTTAACGTCCGTCCATGAGCGGAGCAGAGGAAGTGACGGGGCGGGCAGCGGTGTCGGACGTGATCGTGGTGGGCGGTGGGATCAGCGGGCTGACGACGGCGCTGGAGCTCGCCGAGCGCGGTCACCGGGTGCGGGTCTGGTCCCGGGACGCAGCCTCGGCGACGACCTCGGCGGTGGCGGGGGCGCTGTGGTGGCCGTACCGGATCGAGCCCGGGGAGCTGGTCGGCGACTGGTCGCTGACCTCGCTCCGCAGGTACGAGGAACTGGCCGGGTGCCCCGAGGAGACCGGGGTGCGGATGGTGGCCGGTCTGCACCGGGGCGAGAGGCTTGCCGCGCTCGGTCCGTGGGCGGGACGGATGACGGGCCTGGTGGAGGTCGAGCAGGGGTTGCGGGCCGTGCTGCCGCTGATCGACATGCCGGCGCATCTGGAGTGGCTGCGGCGGAGGCTCGCCGCGGCCGGAGGAACGGTCGAGCGGCGCGCGATCACCTCGTTCGCGGAGCCGGCGGCGCAGGCTGCGACGGTGGTCAACTGCACCGGTATCGGGGCCCGGGGGCTGGTCCCGGATGCCGGGGTGCGACCGGTACGCGGCCAGTTGGTGCTGGTGGAGAACCCGGGGATCGAGGAGTGGTTCACCGAGGCGGACCCGGACTCGGACGCGACGACGTACTTCTTCCCGCAGCCCGAGCGGCTGATCCTCGGCGGCACGGCCGGTACCGACGACTGGAACGCGGCGCCCGACCCCCGTACCGCCGAGGAGATCGTGGCCCGCTGTGCCCGGATACGGCCGGAGATCGCCGGGGCGCGGATCCTCGGGCACCGGGTGGGTCTGCGGCCGGCCCGCGACGCCGGGGTGCGGATCGAGGCGGAGCCGCTGCCGGGAGGCGGACTGCTGGTGCACAACTACGGGCACGGAGGTGCCGGGGTGACGGTGGCGCCGGGCTGCGCGCAGGCGGTGGCCGAGCTCATCGGCTGAGCAGGGCCGCCGGCGCGTCAGCCGTTCGCATCGTGCCCGCCCGGCGGGTCCCCGTCGTCCCGCCGGTCCCGGTGGTCCGTGATCGGGTCCGTGCCCGGCCCGATCCGGATCTCGAAGTCTCCGTCGTACTTCGCGTGCCCCTGGATCACGGCCGATTCGACGGCTTCGACGCCGAATTCGCGGCGCACGATCAGCGGGTCCTGGCGCAGGTCGCGCATCAGGGCCACGCACATCCCGATCATGACGACGGTGAACGGCGCGGCCACCAGGATCGTCAGGTTCTGGAGCCCCGCGAGCGCGTCGCCCTTGCCGTTCCCGATCAGCAGCATGATCGCCGCCACCGCGCCGGTGACGACACCCCAGAAGACGACGACCCACTTGGCGGGTTCGCGGATGCCCTTCTGGGAGAGCGTGCCCATCACGATGGAGGCGGCGTCGGCGCCCGAGACGAAGAAGATGCCGACCAGGATCATCACCAGCAGGCTCATCACGGTGGCGATCGGGAACTGCTGCAGGACACCGAAGAGCTTGGCCTCCTGGGTGGTGGCGCCGCCGAGCCTGCCCGCCTCCTGAAGGGTGATCGCCGTGCCGCCGAAGATCGCGAACCAGACCAGGCTGACGGTGCTGGGCACCAGGATGACACCGCCGATGAACTGACGGATCGTCCGGCCACGGCTGATACGGGCGATGAACATGCCGACGAAGGGCGTCCAGGAGATCCACCACGCCCAGTAGAAGACCGTCCAGTTGCCGAGCCAGTCGGCCACCTCGCCCTTACCGGTCGCTTCGGTGCGTCCGGCGAGCTGGGGCAGGTTGCCGAAGTACGCGGCGATCGACGTGGGCAGCAGGTCCAGCACGATGATCGTGGGTCCGGCGACGAAGACGAACACGGCCAGGATCACGGCGAGGACCATGTTGATGTTGGACAGCCACTGGATGCCCTTCTCCACACCGGAGATCGCCGAGGCGACGAAGGCGACCGTGAGGACCGCGATGATCACGACGAGCAGTCCGGTGCCGGTCCTCTCCCGCCAGTTCAGTTCGTGGAACCCGCTGCCGATCTGGAGCGCGCCGAGGCCGAGCGAGGCGGCGGAGCCGAAGAGCGTCGCGAAGATGGCGAGGATGTCGATGAACCTGCCGACACCGCCGTGGGCGTGCCGGGAACCGATGAGCGGTTCGAATACCGCGCTGATCGTCTGCCGCCGGCGGCGCCGGTAGGTGCTGTACGCGATGGCGAGCCCGACGACCGCGTAGATCGCCCAGGGGTGGAGCGTCCAGTGGAAGAGAGTGGTGGCCATCGCGGTCTGCATGGCGTCGGCGGCGTCGAAGGGGTGAGTGCCGGGCGGCGGGTTGGTGAAATGCGCCAGCGGCTCGCTGACCCCGTAGAACATGAGGCCGATGCCCATACCTGCGCTGAACATCATCGCGACCCAGGACACGGTGTGGAATTCGGGTTCCTCGCCCTCCTGGCCGAGGGAGATCTTCCCGTACCGGCTGATGGCGAGCCAGAGGGCGAAGAGCACGAATCCGGACGCGGCGAGCATGAAGGCCCAACCGCCGTTGTGGATGAGTCCGCCGAGCAGTGTGCTGGAGACGTTCTCCAGCGAGTCGGTGGCGGTGGCCCCCCAGACCACGAAGGCGAGGGTGAGGACGGCCGCGACTCCGAACACCACCCGGTCGGTCGTGGGGTGCCGGTCCTGGCCCGGGTCGCCGGGGAGATCCGCCGTCACCGGCAGGTCCCCGCGGCCGCCTGTCCTCTGTTCGTCCTGCGACACAAGTGGCGCCTTTCACGGAAGCAGAATTTCGCTCTCCGTAGCCAGTACCACACATACCGTGCGGATCGCGGGATCAACAAGCGGGATCGGGTTGACCTTCTGTGAGGTGGTATGTCGCCCTCCTGTCCAGGAGGAGGGGAACAAGGTTCCGCGCCGACTGCCGCAGCGGCACGTACGCTCCGTCACCGTCCGGCCGGAAGGTGACGCCGTGCAGGGCGAGTTCGTCCTTGACGTCGGCGAACCGGCCGGCGCTCAACCGGTAGCCGCACGGTGGGTCCCGGAGGATCTCCGCGGGCTCGGCGGGCTCGTTGTCCGCGCCGCCGAGCCGGACCGGGCCGCGGTCCGTGAACCCCGCGGCACGCGACGCGGCGGTGGCGGCCCCGATCAGTCCGCGCTGCCGATCGGCGAACCGGAACAGCCCGTCGAGCGCGGCCAGTTGGGAGGCGACGCGACGCCGGTTGTTGACCGCCGGGTCCGCCTTCTCGGCGTCGGTGACCGCGTCGACGCGGGACTCGATGAGCAGACCGACCGCGTGCTTGATACCCGCCGCATTACGCAGGATGCGTTCCTGCCCGTCGCCGGCGGTCTGCTTGACCGGATCTCCCGTCACCGGGTCGGTCCAGACGCCGTAGTGGCCGCTGCTGTAGCCGGCGTCCCCTGCGGTGGGCCGGACATAACTCTCGGAGAGCGTCCGCGATGCGTCGTGCACCTGGCGTGTGACGTTGGGGTTGCGGGGCCAGAGGACGAACAGATCCTTGTCGTAGCGGGGCGGCGTGGCGCCGTACTCGTGCAGGTCGTAGATCACTTCGGGCCTGCGGTCACGGATCACCGCCGCGATGGCACGGGCCTCGGCGGTCCGCAGGGCGATGTGGTCGCGGTTGATGTCGACACCGTCGGAGTTGCCGCGGGTGTTCGCGGCCCGGCCGTCCGGGTTGGCGGTGGGGACGACGAGGATTCGGGTGCGCGAGAGGAAGGTGCGGGTCGCCGGGTTCTCGGTGTAGGCGAGGTCGCGGACGGTGGTCAGACACGCTTCCCGTCCGGACGGCTCGTCGCCGTGCTGACTGCAGATCAGCAGCACGGTGGTGGCGCCGGGGTGTCGGTCGCCGATACCGACGAGCTGGAGCGGGCGGCCCTGCTCCGTCGTGCCGATCCGGTCGACCGAGACCCGGTCACCGCCCCGGCCGACGGCGGCGAGGAAGGACTGCTCCTCGGCGCCGCCGGTCCAGCGGGCCCCGTTGCTGCTCTCGAAGGCGGTGCGGGGCGGGGTGTGCACGGCTTCGGCGGGCTCGGCGGCCGGCGGTACGGCCAGGGCCGTCGCGGCGAGTGCGAGTACGAGGTGACGGGCGCCGAGCCGTCGGACGAGCGGGATGCGCGGCGTCATGAACGGCTGCCTTCCGGGAGGCGGCAGGGGTGAGCGCGAGGGGCGCGCCGGGCGGCCGAGGCGCACCACCGGTGATCCGCACGCCGCACCGGTGCCCGCACCCGTACGGGCCTCCGCGGAAGATACTCCGGTCAACTCCTGTGCGACAGGGGGTGATCACACGCAGATGTGACGCGATGACCGCCGAGAGGTGATGCCGGACCGGGTCGCTCGTGCGAGGACGGTGGCCCCGGTCGTCCTGGGGACGGGAGCCGAAGCGCGGGTGGAACCCGGCGGCGCACGCGTGCCGCCACCCGGTCCGGTCCACGGGTCCGGGACGGGCGTTTGCGCCCGGGCCCAGGTGGGGGCGACGGCGGTTAGGCTGGCGGGGTCTTTCGCTTTACGCCAGCCCGGCCGTTTCCGGCCAGTTCCCGCGTGTACGAGGAGCGTCCTTTGCCCGGTTCGAGCCCTGATCCCGCTCACGTCACACGCCCCACGCTGGAGGCCGTGGCGGCCCGTGCCGGGGTCTCCCGAGCGACGGCCTCCCGGGTCGTGAACGGCGGGGCGGGGGTGCGTCAGCCGCTGGTGGAGCAGGTCCGCAGGGCGGTCGAGGAGCTCGGCTACATTCCGAACCATGCGGCACGGACCCTGGTCACCCGGCGCAACGGGGCGGTCGCCGTGATCATCGACGAGCCGGAGTTCCGGATCTTCTCCGACCCGTTCTTCTCCCGGCAGATCCGCGGCATCAGCCGGGAGCTGAATCTGTTCGACGCCCAGTTGGTGCTGCTCCTGGTCGAGGGCAGCGGGGACTTCGACCGGGTCACCCGCTATCTGGCCGGGGGCCACGTGGACGGTGTGCTGGCGTTCTCGCTGCACACCGACGACGAGCTGCCCTCGATCATCCGCAGGTTCCGGGTTCCCACCGTCTACGGCGGCCGCCCCGGCACACCGGGCGACGCGTCGGAACACGCCGTTCCGTACGTCGACTGTGACAACCGCGGCGGCGCCCGCGAGGCCGTGCGTCATCTGGTCTCCCTCGGCCGGAAGCAGATCGCGCACATCGCGGGCCCGCGCGACCAGACGTCGGCGCTCGACCGGATCGACGGCTACCGCGAGGTACTGCCGGACGCCGATCCGTCCCTGGTCGTGGACGGCGACTTCACCACCGAGGGCGGCGCCCGGGCGATGGCCGAACTGCTGCGGCGCCATCCCGGCCTCGACGCGGTGTTCGCATCGAACGACCTGATGGCCTCAGGCGCCCTGCGGGTGCTGGGCGAGCACGGCCGCCGGGTACCGGAGGACGTGGCGCTGGTGGGCTTCGACGACATGGATCAGGTCGCGGAGGCGACCGAACCTCCGCTGACGACGGTCCGTCAGGACGTCGAGGGAATGGGCCGGTTGATGGTACGGCTGCTGATGCAGCGGCTGGACGGCGACGGGGAGGAGCCCGATTCGGTGATCACGCCGACCGAGCTCATCAGACGGGCATCCGCCTGAACGGCGATCCCTGCGCCGGCCCGGCCGTGAACGGCCCTGCTCCCCCGGGTGCCGCCGGGTTGCGGACGGGCCGCCGGGTTGCGGGCGGGGCGCCCGCTCGTTCCCGGACGCGGTCAGCGAGAAGCACTCCGGAGTTCTCTGCGGTACTCCGCCCGCGCCTTGCGGGCGAGAGGCAGGTAGCGCAGCCGCTCCGGCAGCACGGGCACCACGTTCCGTACGACACCGCAGAACCGGCGCAGCCTGCGCTCCTGCGCGTCCGTCCACTCCAGTCCGATCGCCTCTCGAGCGTCCGGGGGCATCAGCCCGACGGTGACGAAGCGGCGGAAACGGGCCAGCGGCGGGAGCACGAGCGGCCACACGGCCCTGAGCAGCAGCCGTACGGGCAACGGGCCCCGGTCCGGCGGCGGCACGAACTGGTCGGTGGCGACGAGTTCTTCGACGACCACGGTCGCCTCGATCTCGTCGGCGAGCACCTTGCGGTAGTACGGCCAGAACTCCTCGATCGACTGGGGCATGTCCCTGTCGTGGATGCCGAGGACCCGGCCGACCTGGAGCCATTCCCGGTACAGGGCCCGCTCCTGCGCCCCGGTGAGGGGGCGGACGAGATACTGCGTGGCGTGCTGGTAGACGGGGAAGCCCGTGGCGTGCACCCATGCGTAGTTGTCCGGTGACAGCGCGTGGTAACGGCGCCCGCGGGTGTCCGTGCCCTGGATGGTGCGGTGCAGCTTCCGCAGCCTGCGCCCCTCCTCGGCGGCCTCCTCTCCCCCGTACACCCAGAGTTGCAGTGAGCGTAGGGACCGCTCGCCGCGCCCCCAGGGATCCGTGCGGAACACCGAATGCTCGTCCACGCCCGCGCCGACCGCCGGGTGGGCGACCTGAAGGGTGAGAGCCGCCGGAAGCATCAGCAGGGCGCGGATGTCTCCCGCGAGACTCCACAGCACGCCGCCGGGCGGGGGCGGCTCCGGGACACTTCCCCCGAGTGGATCGCTGTTCATGGGGTGCTCCCAGCGGTCGGCGGGCGTACGGACCGGTACCCGGCTGATGCGATGGTTCCATTATGCGATCACGGACGGCGGGCGGGCAGCCGCGCGTCGCGCACGCGCTGTCACCGCCAGTCGGCAGCGTCGATCACCGCGGCCGCGACCTGTTCGACGGAGCGGTCGGTGGCGTCTACCGTGAAGTCCTCCACCCCGGCCCGTTCGAGGATCCCGTCGAGCTCTCCCGACCTGTCCAGGTGCCAGCGCAGTGCATCGGGCTCGTCGGCATGGCGCCGGGTCAGGCGCTGCCGGACCACCGGCAGGCGGACCCGCAGCCGGCAGACCGACAGGCCGACGCCGACCGCCTCGGCGCACCGCGCCCGGTCGTCCGCGTCCTCGACGACGCCGGCGAGGACCAGCCGGGTGGCGCCGGCGTCCAGGTAGTTGCCGGCCACACAGCGCAGGTTCCGCAGCAGCAGGGCGAAGTTGAAGCGGTCGTCCGGGGGTGCGGGCCGGCAGCGGCTCAGCCAGTCCATGTCGATGACGGCGTTGGGCACCCCGGCATCGGTGAGCAGTGTGCCCACGGAGTCGGCCACCGAGGTCTTGCCCGCACCGACGGTGCCGGTGATCAGAAGGGCGCCGGCTGCCGGAGCTCCGTCGGTTCGCATGGGCGGGAGCCTACGGCGGACGCCGGTTCGCCGGTGACGCGGGGCCGGCACCCGGCGCTCCACGGAGGGTCGTACACGGTCACGGCTGTCCCACTGCCGAGCAGCCGGCGCTCGATCAGCGGCTCGATCCGGGACCGGCTACCGCCCGCGAGGCCGCATCCGATCCGGGGCATATGAACCGACACCCCCAGCTCCACGGCCCGTTCGGCCACGGCCCCCAGCGCGGCGTCGATCGCCTCGTACCGCACCGGTGTGCCTCTGCCCCCATGCGTATGCCGCGCTGCCCCACCATGTTCGCCACCCGGAGCCCCGCCCCCACCCGCACGAACTGCACCGCGCCCAGGCCGAAGTCGTTGCCCGCGCGTTCCCCGTACCAGCGGCGGTAGGCGGCCTCCGGCTCGGGCCGGCGGCGCGACACGGCGAGGACGAAGCCCCTGCCCCAGCCGCCCATGTCGTTGCAGACGTGCGCGATCAGTCCGACGCCCCCGCCCAGCGGTGCGGTGGCGCCCCCCGTACATACACGATCTCCGGCATGGCACCCACCGTACGGACCACCACTGACATTGATACTCGTACGCGGGTTCCGGTGGTCGTGGCTCTGCCACCGACTGGCACCCGGCCGGGTTCTGGTGCCGGAGACTTTCACAACAGTGGTGAGACAGCAATACTGTTGAACCGGATCGATGCACGCGGACGCGGACGGCGCCCCCGTACAGCCGTAGCCGGGAACAGCAGCGGTCAGCAACGAGGAGCAGACATGGCGAGCGGAACCGAGGAGCCGACGCTCACTGTCGACGAGCTGGCGGCGCGCGCCGGGGTCACCGTACGCACCGTGCGTTTCTACAGCACCCGGGGGCTGCTGCCGCCCCCGGTGATCGGGCCGCGCCGGGTCGGGCACTACGGCCACGAGCACCTGTCCCGGCTGGCGCTGATCGAGGAGCTCCAGCACCAGGGGATGACGCTCGCCGCCATCGAGCGCTACCTGGAGCAGCTGCCGCCCGATCTGAGCGCCCACGATCTGGCGATCCACCGCGCGCTGGTGGCCTCCTGGGCGCCGGACTCGGCCGAGGACACCACCCGGGCGGAACTGGAGCGGCGTGCGGGGCGGACGCTGACCGACGGGGACATGGACCGGCTGGCCGCGATGGGCGTGCTGGAGCGCGCCGAGCCGGCGGACGGCAGCTACCGGGTCGACCCCGGGCTGCTGCGGCTCGGCGTCGAACTGCTCGACGTGCCGATCGCGCACGAGACGATCCTCGCGGCGCGCACGGTGCTGCTGGAGCACGCGCGTTCCGCCGCGCACGAGCTGACCCGGCTGTTCCGGGACGAGGTATGGAATCCGTACCGGGAACGGGAGTCGGATCCGGAGCATGTGGCGGCGATGAAGACGCTGTCGGCCCACATGCAGCCGATGGTGCTGCAGGCGCTGGTGACAGCGTTCCAGCGGTCGCTCAAGGAGGAGCTGCGGGCCGCGGTCACGGCGGGGGGAGCCCCCCCGGGGCCCCGGCCCCCGGCGCCCGCCCCCGCCGGTCAGGTATAAACATCTGACGCGGCCGACC
>NZ_JBHVWN010000122.1:0-11203 GCF_042882275.1 Streptomyces sp. NPDC058231
AGACCACGAAGCCATACAAGTGGACCTACGACGGTGCCCCGCTCAAGACCACCTGATCAGCACCCCTCCACGAACTTCCGCAGTGCAGCACTAGCATGCTGACTGTGCGACCCACTCTCCCGAAGACCGAGGGCGGCCGAGTACAGGGCTTCCTGCAGCTCATCGAGGACGGCATCCACCTCGTCGTCGCGGCGCTCCTCGTACTGCTCGCGGGGCTCCTGACCGTCGGGGTCGTCCACGACGTCATCAGGTCGATCCAGGGGCCGTACCGCGAGGAGACGGTCGTTCTCTCCGCCTTGGACAACGGCCTTGTGCTGTTCATCGTGGCCGAGCTGCTCCACACCGTCCGCCTGACCATCAGGAACCAGACCCTCGACGCGGAGCCGTTCCTCGTCGTCGGCTTGATTGCCGGCATCCGCAAGGTGCTCATCGTGACGGCCGAGGCGGAGAAGTCCTTCCGGTGGAACGTCGAGGGGATCGAACTGCTCATCCTGGCGGGGCTGATCCTCGTAATGGCGACAGCGGCGTACGTGTGGCGGCGCTCAACGCGGCCGGGAGACTACTTCCCGCTCGAGGAGGCGGGGCGCTCCCCGTCGCCGGCGCCGTCACCCACGCCGGGGCGCGGGTCCTGATCGTCATCTTCCGCCGCCACGGCCGCCCGCACCCGCTGCTCCTCGCGAGCGGAGCCGACGTCCCGTTCCAAGGGTGTGCGGCTCACGGCCGTCGCGAGGTCCTCCAAGGCCCGCTTCTGTAGTTCCGCCCCGCGCCGCATCACCGGGCTCCGGTCCCCGGCGGCGGCGCCCTCCCACGCGTGGAGCGCCTCCTCCACGCGCCCCCAGTCCGGATTCCTGTGCTCGCGCACGTCGACTGCCGCCTGCGCGGTGTCCGCCTCCAGGGCCTCGGCGAGCCGCTCCGCCTCGGGGACAGGACGGCTGTCGGCCCGCGGGACGTGGCTCTCCATGAGCATCGCCGCCCGGCCGAACCCCTTGAGCGCCTCCTGCGCCTCCTCCGCCTCGCGCGACATCAGGCCCCTGGGGCGGACCGGTTCCTGCCTTGCCCGGTCGTAGGCCTCCTGCCAGGCGGCACGTGCCTCCCTGCTCGCCAGCAGTGCCCTGCGCATGTCGGCGTGATGCTCCCGGGTCGGTTCGGCGTAGCTGCGGAGCACCGCGGCCGCATAGCGGCCGTTGGCGGCGAGCCAGTCCGCAAGCCGGCCCGGCAGACGGGGTGTCTCCCATGCGGGGAACACCACGTACGCCAGCATTGCCAGGGCCCCGCCGAGCAGGGTGAGCACCACACGCTCCGGGACCGTCTGCTCCCATGCCTGGCCGCCCATGCCGAGCAGGAAGACGACGTACGCGGCAGTGAAGCACTGGGAGTAGGCGTAGCCGGTACGGATCAGCGTGTACGACAGGCCCGCCGAGACCACCGTCAGCGCGCCGAACACATGGGCGTCCGGGCCCAGGGCCCGCACCATCCCGGTGGCGAGCGCGACCCCCGCCAGGGTCCCGGCGAGACGGGCCACCGCACGCGCGTACGTCCGGTGGAAGTCCGGCCGCATCACCATTACCGAGGCGATGGGCGCCCAGTAGCCGTGGCCCAGGGGTAGCCGGGCGGCGATCAGATAGCCGAGCGTGGCCACCGCCGCCAGGCGGACGGCGTGCCTCAACACGGGCGAGTCCCAGCGGAGCTCACGGCGGACCGCCCGGACGACGACCGGTACCAGCCGGAACATTGTCGGGCGCACCAGGAACTGGGCGCCTGCGGGGCCGTGCAGCGTGGGCGTCTTCCCGCGCGCGCCGCCGCTCCCGGCGATCTCCAACGCCTCGCCGAGCAGTTCCACGAGCCGCTCGGCAGTCTGCCGCGCGGGGCCCTCCAGCACCTCGTGCTTCTCGTCGACGCGCAGGACGTCCGCGCTCCCGGGCGGCACCTCGGCGGGAGTGCCGCGGCGGATCGAACGGGCAGCCGCATCCAGGACGTCGGCGGCCGCGTCGAGCAACTCCCGCGCGCGGTCCCGCCCGGGTCCCTCGGCCGGGGCGCCGACGTCCGGGTCGGCGAGCGCGGCGACGACCGGCCGAATGCGCTCGGCGAGTCCTCGGGGACCGTGGAGGACGGGGGGCCGGGTGCGGGCCTGTGATGGCGTCACGGCGGCCGCGTCCCGGGCCGTCATCAACGGCTCCGGGTCGAACGGGGCGGTCGGGTCGTGCCGCAGTCGGCGGGCGTAGTCCGCCACGGCGGCCAGGGCGTCGGCGAGCGCGTCACGATGCGCCCCCCAACGGCGAATCGGCAACAGCAAGATCAGCACGGCCTGCGCCACGCCTCCAAGCGCGATGACCCCGGCGTGCTCCAGGGCTCGCCCGACGCTCGTGGGCAGGGTGATGGTCACCAGCATGCTGCCGACGGTCGTCGCTGCGACGATCCCAGCGGTCGATCCGACGGCCCACGCCATCCCCGCGGCAAAGGCCCATACGGCCAGCAGTGGGAGGAACGTCACCAGTCGCCCCGCCGCCAGGTAGCCCACGAAGGTGCTGAGCGCCAGACCCGCGCCCGCTCCGAGCGCGATCACCTTGCGTGGACGCCAGGTGCGCTGGAAGGTGGCCCCACCCGCGGAGTAGGCACCGAGGGCGGCGGACGCGGCGTACGCAGGGGAAACCAGCCACAGCGCCAGCCCGAGGACGATCGCCACCCCAGCAGCCGTGCGCAGCGCGAGCAGGGGCTCCAGCCGCGTCTCCTCGAGCGTGAGCCCAGATCGCACGACCTCCCCGAAGACCCGCAGCCACGTCACGGGTGCGAGCCTAGCCGGAACGCCCTGCCGGGTCGCGTCGGCCTGGTTGAGGTGCGGGAGCCGTCGGGCAAGGAAGCCTCCGGCACGGGCCCAGGAACAGGCTGGCGGCCGCAGCCGCTGGGACGGGGTGCTGCCACTGCGGACACTGTTGGGCGTCCACCGTCCTACCGGGCCGGAGCGCGGGCGATTGCCGCTGGTTCAGGTCCGACCGGAGCGCAGGCGATCGTCGCCCGTCCAGCCTCGGCGCCTTACCGCTTGTGGCCGGTGCCGTGTCCGTTCGGATGCAGGACCACCTTGGTCCAGCCCTCGTCGCGGGGCGTCGAAGTGCTCGAAGGCGGTGGGGCCTCGTCCCAGGGCTTCGGCGTAGTTGTGTGACGCCCGTTTTGTGATCATGCGAGGCTGAGGAGTGCGAGGGGGCGGCGGGGGTCGCGGGCGTTGCGGCGAAGACCTGCCGCGATGTTCTTCGTTCCGGCTGCCCGGAGTGCCCCGACGGCGAGGTTGCGCCAGGTGGCCATCGCGCGGGGCGCGTTGCCGGTCCGCAGCTGAGAGGCGTCCTCGGCGAAGGTGGTGTCGCGGACGTGGTGCAAGGCCTCGATCGTCCAGTGGTCGCGGACGAGTCGGGCGAGCTGGGCCGGGGTGGCCTGCTCGGCGGTCAGGCTGGTGACGGCGTAGACCGTCTTGACGGTGGTCTTGCCGGTCTTGCGGTCAGTGCGCCGGCGCTTGATCTGGACGGCCTGGCGGGCTCCGGGGAACAGGAGGCTGTCCACGGTGGCGACCTTGATCCGGCGGATTTCGGAGCGGCCGTGGCCGGTTCCCCGGGTGCGTCCCTGAAGCGGGATGTCTTTCCAGGGAAGGGACTTGAGTTGTCGGCGCAGCTTCTTCTGGTTGCCCTTGACGATCACGATGTAGTGGGCGGCCCGGCCGAGGAGGTAGTCGGCGTGCTCGCGCTGGGTGTGCATGGCGTCGCTGGTGACGACGGTTCCTGCCAGTCGGCGACGGTGTCCAGCAGCGGCTGGAAGCAGGTGATCTCGTTCGTCTTCTCGCCGACGTCCAGCTGGGCCAGGACCAGGCCGGTGGCGTGTTCCGGCGCGGCGAGCAGGTGGATCTTGCGGCCGTTCGCTTTTGCCGCGCCGCGCAGGCTTTTGCCGTCCACTGCGAGGCCGCGCAGCCCGGTTGCCTTCGGGTGACGGTCGGCGAGCCATCGTCCGACCGCCCGGTCCAGCGCGTCGCCGTCGATGCGGGCCAGCAGTCGGCGGACCGTGGTCTCTGCGGGCAGGATCCGCCTGGGCAGAAGCGGATCGGGGTCCGCACCGACCTGTTCCAGCACATACCCAGGGGCATCGGCGATCCATTCGCCGATCGCCAGCAGCGAGGTCGCTCCGGCCAGCACCGCGCACGCGGTGAGAGCGAGCACGACGGCCAGGCGGTGGCGCACCCCGCGTGGGTCACGCGGGTCCGGCACCTCGGCCAGCCGCTCCAGCAGGCCTGGGGCCTCCTCGGGTCCGACCTGCGGATTCTCACGCAGTTGGTCAAGGGCAGGCGGGATCAGAGATGATGCGTCGGCAGGCACGGTCTTCCACTTGGATCACGGGGCGTAGAGAACTCCATGATCTTGGAAGCCGTGCCTGTCACGTTCCGAGAGCACCGCCGCTGAGCTGGCAGTCCGCCACGAACCGGACGTCACGCGACTACGCCGAAGCCCTGCCCGTCCGGGCCGTCGGATCACCAGCGCGGCGCCTTGGTCGGGCGCGTGGGAGTTCTCCCGAATCGCCGGCCGGAACGGCTTCCGGCCGACCGGCGAAGTCGGAACGAGCCGAGATTGCAGTGGTGGGCGGCGGCCCGAGGTCGGTGCGCGCAAGGCCTCAACGTCATCGATGCCCGGACAGAAACGGTGTCCGGGCATCGAGTGAGTGACCTCAGCTGTCAGGAAGTCGTGGCACTCCGCAGCTGAGCCGGGCTGTCTGCTGGACCGACGAACACCTTTCGGGCACCGGAGGTGCGAATCCACTGCTGCTTAGCTGTGGACCAGTACTGCAAAGCGCGCGGTTCGACGTGGGTCGTCACGGTCCTCGACGCGCCCGCAGCGATGCTTACGCGGTCGAATCCCGCCAACGCCCGTGGCGCGAACTCCACACCGTTCGGCCGTATGGACGGTGGGCCGACGTACACCTGTGCCACCGTAGAACCGGCCTGCGATCCGGTGTTGTGGATCGTGTACGACACGTCCAGCCCACCGTCCTTGGTGGCGGTGACAGTCGGTGTCGAGTACGCGAAATTCGCGTAGGACAGGCCCCACCCGAATGGGAACTGTACTGCCATACCCAGCTGGTCGTAGTAGCGATAACCGGCGTAGATGCCGAAGCTTGCGACCTGAGACGTCGGATACGGAACGCCCTTGGCGGTCAGTGCGATCGAGTCGATGCTGACGTTGCCGCTGTCCTTGCTGCTCCGCAGAATTTTTATCTTGTGAATTCCGGCGGTCAGATTGACGTCGACAGTCTTGATGCTCCAGGTGTTCCCGTCGCTCGGTGCCGGCAGGCTGACTTGACTGGCTGTGCCGTCGATGCCGACAGTGAGTTTTTGTGCGCTTCCCATGGCGTTGCCGTAGCGCAGTTGCAACGTGTACTTCCCCGCGTCGGAAGGTAGGTTCACCTGCGCTTGGTCACCTGCCTGGGTGAAGCCGGCGACAAATCCTTCACCGGTGTAGCCCTCATGATCGACGGCCTCCTTGACACCTGTTCCGTGGATTTGACCTCGTTCAAGCTCGCATATGACAGCGACGGAGCATTCAAACAAACCACCGAGGCTGTTTGCTGCGCTGGGGAAGCGGGCGCCCGGGGCGGTCAATCCGAGGCTGTCCACTTTGACGTTGCTGCTGGTGTTGTCCGAGCCGGACCGAAATAGCCGCACGGTGTGGGGCCCGGCCGTAAGGCTCAATGAGACTTTGGCGATCGACCAGTCGTCCCGACTTCCGGTGTCCGGCAGAGGTAGCAGTCGCGCCGGCCCGGTATCCACAGCGACGTGCAGCGACCGGCTCGACCCCATGGCGTTGGCGTACCGAACGTGCAGTGTGTACGTGCCCGCTTTGCTCGGACTGACCTGGTAGCGCAGCGAATCCTCGTTGGTGAGGAATCCGGTAGCGAATCCAGAACCGGTGTAGTTCCTGTGGTCGGTAGCGATGGTCGGGCCGTTCAGCTTGGCGTCTTCGCCCTGACAGACCGTACCTGTCTCGCAGACCGGCACCTGTCCGGTTGGCTTTTCCGTTCCGCCCACCCGCTCTGGATGGGTGCCGGTGGCATCTCCCGGAAACAGTCCTTGGTTCTGGTCGCTGCTGAACAGGGTGTCTTTGCTTCCTTGCGGCCAGGTCGTCACCACGTGCCCGGAGGGATTCGCCAGTCCCAGCAGCAGTCGCGCCGTTGCCGTACCACCCTCCTGGCCTGGCTGCCACATATCCAGGACGCTCTTGACGTCGTGAATCCAGGAGGTTGTGATGACGGGACCTGAGGTGTTCAGTACAACTGAGGTGTTCGGGTTTGCCGCCGCGACCGCCTTGATGAGGGCGACCTGATCGGCGGGCAGCTCCCCGATAACCATGTCCGGATTCGCCGGATCAGTAAGCTGCCCTGTGTTTCCCGCACCGACGAACACGATGGCCTTGGACTTGCCCTTCGCGGCTGCTGCGGCATCACTTATGTCGCCGTCTGCGCGGCTGTAAGCAAGCCGGAAACTGGCCTTTCCGGAGCTGCCGTTCGAGAACGATACCGAGATCGAGTGGTAACCGGCAGACAGACGTCCCACATTGTAGGCCGAATTATTGAGCCCACTCTCTGTGAAGCCGGCCCGGGTAGTGCTCATGTCCATCGGAAACACGCCGGGTCGAGGAGCAGCGTAGACACGTGCCGACGTCGAGGCCGACTGAGACTTCCCATCGACGGAGAGTCCAACGCCGATGTCGGAGCTTTTCGTACTCTGGATACGCAATGTGTACGTGTCTGCTGACGGCACATACAGGTAACCGCTCCAGGCATAGTTTCCCTTGGGGAGCTGTCCCGCCGGTGAAGTCGTGGTGAAGTCGAGCGATCTGTCTGCCGTCGGGGCACCGGGCCCACCCGTGCGGTCAAGTCCTCCGGTTACACGTGTAGTCGATGTTGACAGCGCTGATGAGGGTACGGCGTAGCCGCTTGGGCTCAGAGCCGGGCTGTAGGTGAAACCTTTGTCGTTCTGGGCGAACGTCTTGATCTGCTGGAGGGTGTTGATCACGCTGCGGTCGGGGTAGCCGCCGGAAGACTCATTGTTGGGAGCGCCGACGTTGTATTCGGCCAGCGGGCCGCTGAGCGCGACTCCAGAGGACAGGTCGGCCGGCGTGATGGGGAGGGTCGAGGCGTCGTTCTTCAGAAGCACCCCGCCTTCCTCGGCGGACTTCTCAGCGACCGCCGCATCGCCGTACTTTGTGCCGATGACGGCGGCTGAACGCGGGCTTCCGGTCGGGAGAGCGGCTGAACCATCGCGCACCCCGTTCACGCCTCCGGGATTGCTGCAAGAAGCACTGCTGTCATTGCAGCCGAGCAGACCGAAGCGCTCTTCCTGGTAGAGCACGCGGGCGAGGGACTGCTCAAACACGGGCAACGGGATATGGCCGTCGAGTACGAGTTGTGGAATCTCGTCCCAGACACTTGCGGTCCCGGTACGCGGGTCCTCGCCCGGCATATTCTGTTCGGTGCCCTGAGCGAGATCGGTGCCACTGGTGGCTACGGGATAGTCAGTGCCCACGAATGCTTTGGAGTTCCATTCACCGCGGATGAGTTGATTCTGGATCAGGGGGTTTCCGCAGGCGAAGTTGGGGTCGGTGAGATTGCGAGTCTGTGCTGTGGTGCTGCCGAACGGGCTCTTCTGGGTGAGTTGCCCCAGCGTTGCGTTCGGCGCGTCAGGGACTTGAACTGTCTGATATGAGCACATGTACGATGCGGTCGACCCCTTTTTTCCGGCACCCTCGTAGGGAGGTGCGAATAGCTCGTGTATCGCCTGATCAGATATCTGGACCGGCTGGGAAATATCATTGCCGTAATAACCCAGAATGTGCTTGGTCTGAGCCATCGCGTGCTGGCCCTGGACGCCGTTAACCTCAGACGCTGCGGTTTCGCCAGCGAGGTAGGGGTCCTCACCCGTTTCGTCACTGGAACGAGCCCAGTTGGGGAAGATGTCCGTATCCACTTGCGGGCCCAGTAGACCGGTAGCCATATGTGCGCGTGCCTCGGCGCCTTCTACTTGGCCCCAGGCGTTACCCAAACTAGGGTCGAATGAGCCGGCCACCGCAGAATTCTGCGTGGCGGCTGTCGACTGTCCGCGCTGCGGTCCCGCGAACAACTCGACGCCGGCTCCGTCGGTCCAGCACAACGGCGAGATGGCTGGCGTAGTGCCGCTCGGCGCGAGGTTGGAGCCGGTCTGGTTGCAGCTTGCGACAGGAGAGTGACCGCCGCTGTACTTGTACAAGCCGGTACCGTCGAGGATCTGCAACGCGTTCTGCAGCTGGCTGAGAGTCGGAGGATTCGACGGCAGCAGCTGCTTGATCAGTCCTACGACCGTCTTGGTGTACGGAGCCTGGGAATCCTCCGTCGGCGAGTGGGCTACCGATGGCAGTACGACCGGCAGCTTGTAGGGAACATTGGCCGGCTGTACTTCCGTGAAACCATTGGCGACCGCCATGGCGCGGGGCGGTGCGGCAGAGACAAGCGCGCTCAGCAGGGCGGTGCACGCCGCTGCCACGGTCACCGCACTCCAGGAATGGAGGGGCGCGCATTTACTCGCGATTCTCACTCTTCTTACTTCAGGCCGTACACCAATTCTACTCATCCAGGTCACCCTTCTCGAACGGAGAGAAATGCGCCGACCCGACACGAGGCCTCGATGCTCAGAGGGTGAACGTGAGGGCGCGGATGCGCGGCGCTCGTCGCTGGTGGTGCTTGCGCTGCTGTGTTCCAGTCGCGCTGGGGTGCGGTCACCACAGCCCGCTTACCCTGGTCGGTGAGGCTGAGGGCGCGGCAGCGTAGATGGTGCCGTCCGGCAAGTGGCTTAACTTCTGCCCGGATGCCACTGACACACACGCGTCGCGGTCGACCGGGGCACCGTTCGCGGTGGAACCACCGGAGATGTCCAGGCACACGCCGGCCGCCCTGACTCTGCCGTCCTGCTGCCAACTCCAGACCTGGGTCGCCGAGCCGTCGCAGGTGGCCAGTTGAACGGTGCCGCGGCCGTCCAGACACGTCGAGCCGATCGAGATGCTCCCGGCGGCGCGCGCGAGCGCGGTAGTGCCCGGCACAAGGGCCAGCATCGGCGCCGGCGCTGCTGCGAACGCTGCCCAGGTCAGCGGTGTCCATCTACGGATCATGATCATCTTTCCAATGGCGCTTGCCCCACCAGGACGCAGAACGTTCGCACTCAAGCGGGGCGCTCCTGAGCTAGTTAGTTAGACTATGATCCGAACTAACTAGAGTCAACAAGATGCCGCAGATCTCTCGCACTCCTGCGAGATTGGCCTGCGCGGCCGTGTTCGCGAGCGGGCAAACCTCACGGCTTCGGACAGCGCCGTGGACGCTCTCCTGCGGGAATGGTGGGACGACGTGTGGCGCAGCAGTTTCCTCAAGGACACGGGTGCCGCCGCTGCCGCTCTGACGACCGGTCCGGGCGTGGACCACACCGTCGACGCGGACAAGTCACGACCTGCTCGCCGACCACCAGGACTTACGCGCCGTCCACGGCCGACTGGACGATCTCCCCGGCGCACAAATGAGTTGGCATTTCGTAACGAACCGGGCGTCACGCGACTACGCCGATGCCCTGGGCCTCGTCCAGGCTGAGTTCGTGGGAGACGACGAAACTCGGCGTGCCTTCTCGCCGGCGATCAGATCCCGCAGCGCCCGGTTGTACTTCTTCACCGACAGGGTCGGACTGACGATAGTCGCGTCCGCATTGGCAGTCGCCAACGACAACCACGCCGATGACATCCACACCGCGATCGTCGATGTCTTTAGCATTTTCTCGGACGACCTGGACGAGGCGCTACGGCTCTGCGAGGAGATGTCGGCCGACACCGACGATCGTGTTGCCCGGGGGCCCGTCGGCTGCACGAGAGCCTGGCAGAGATCGATCCCGTACTCCGCCCCTCGTAGCAGGGGTTCGATCGCTGTTGTGAGGGTGCAGATCCTCGACGACAGGGGCAGCGAGGAGCACGTCCTCGGCTCAGTGCCACGGAGCATTCCCGTCGATCATGTTCGGAGCCAGATCGTGAGAGCTGCCGCAGTGGCTGTACCGAGGGGCGTGTATCGAAAGTATTTTCGGGGCGATTGTCAGGCTGCCCCGCTACGGTGCGGGCATGGTGAATTTCGTGCTGGTTGCGGGTGCGCGGCTCGGGGCGTGGGCGTGGGACGAGGTGGTGCCGTATCTGCGTGCGGCTGGCCACGGCGTCTACCCGTTGACGCTGTCCGGTCTTGCTGACAAGCGGGGTGTGCTGGCGGGGCAGCAGACCCACGTCCAGGACATCGTTGCCGAGGTCGAACGCCAGGGTCTGCGTGACGTCGTCCTGGTCGGTCACAGCTACTCGGGCATCCCGGTTGGTCAGGCCGCGGAGCGGATCGGCGACCGGCTGGCCCGCGTGGTATTCGTCGACTCCAGTGTTCCAACTGATGGCGAGTCGTTTGTCTCCGCCTGGCCGGACGGCGGGGCCGGGGTGAAGGCATCGATCGCCAAAAATGGAGGGTTTTGGCCGCTCGTGCCCGCAACTCACTACGACGGCGAGGGTCTCACCGATGAGCAGATCGCACGCCTCGTGCGTGGCTCGACGCCACACCCGGGCGCCACGCTGACCGAGCCCGCCGTGCTCGCAGGGCCGCTCGGTGAACTTCCGGCGACGTACATCCAGTGTCTGCTCGCCGGGGCCGAGCCGGACGACGACGTGGCCGAGCTCCTGAACAGCAAGCACTGGCAGCTGGTCAAGATGGACACCGGCCACTGGCCAATGTTCTCCCAGCCGCGTGAACTGGCACAGATCTTGCTTGACGCAGCCGGGGAGTAACTGCAGGTCCATGCTTGCGCGCTCCGTTTGGGCGTGTATCACATGCGCTGGTCACAGCCATTCGTTGATGGCTGCTACGAGGACCGTGGCCTCGTAGCGAACCTGCAACTTGTCGTAGCGTGTGGCCACGGCCCGATGCCTCTTGAGCCGGTTGATGCCGCACTCGACTGCGTGGCGCTACCAGGCCGCTTTAGCCGCAGGGCACGCGCTTGCTGCCATAGAGTTCCAAGGTCGGCCGGAAAGGCTCTAGTAGGGCACGGTCATGTGCGGTCCGTGACGGCGTGTCTTCTTGATCGGTCGTGTCGTTGATCGGGTGTGCTGAATGAGGAGTTGGCTGCGGTCCGGTGTGATCT
>NZ_JBHVWN010000123.1:0-10190 GCF_042882275.1 Streptomyces sp. NPDC058231
CTCCCTCTCTCCGTCCGACCGGCACGGCGGTCATCGGCCGGCGGCCCCTTCGCGCCGCCGGCCCCCGAGGAACGCCCCTGCGGCGAGTGAACCCGCCAGGACGAGTGCGGAGTTGACCACGATCGCCACCGCGACTCCGGACAGGACACCGGTGGGGCCGGTGTCACCGAGTGCGGTCGTCCGGGCGGCGACGACCGCACTCATGACCGGAATGCCCATGGTGATGCCGACCTGCTGGGTCATCGTGGCGAGGCCGGTGGCCAGCCCCTGCTCGCTGTCGGGGAGTCCTGACGTGGCGGTGACCATGAAGCCGACGATCATCAGCATGTTGCCGATGCCGCCGACGAAGGTGGCGGCGAGAAGGAGCCAGATCCAGCCGCCGGAGGTCCCGAGGGCGACCAGGGTGAGGGTGGCGGCGGCTTGGACGACCCCACCGGTGACGATGGTGGCCCGGGTCCCGTGGCGCCCTGCGGCACGGCCGCCCAGCGTGCCGCCGATGACCGTGCCGATGCCGAGGACTCCGAAGGCGAGACCGGTGGTGAGGGGCGAGTAGCCGAGGACTTCCTGCAGGTAGAGGGTGAGCAGGAAGACGAGGGAGGTCTCGGTGACGAACGCGATCAGTCCCGCGGTGTTGCCCCAGATGACGCTGCGCCGCTTCAGGATCCGCACCGGGACGAGGGGGGTCGCGGCCCGCTTCTCGACGAACCAGAAGCCGACGAGAAGAACGACGCCCGCAAGAAGCGCGGCCAGGGTGGTGGGGGCGGTCCAGCCGGTCCCGCCGGCCCGCGTGAGTCCGTAGACGAGGGCGAGGAGTCCGCCCGTGACGGTCACCGCGCCGGGGATGTCGAGCCTGGGCCGCTCGGCCGGGCGCGAGTCGGTGATGACCGACGGGGCGAGGACCAGGACCAGCAGGGCGACGGGGGCGTTGACGAAGAAGGCCCAGCGCCAGGAGAGCAGATCGGTGAGGAGCCCGCCGAGGACGGCTCCGGCGGTGAACCCCGCCGACATCAGCGCGCCGTTGAGACCGAGGGCGCGTTCACGCAACGGCCCCTCCTTGAAGGCGGTCGTCAGCAGGGCGAGCCCGGCCGGGGTGACGGCGGCGGTGGCCAGGCCCTGCAACACCCGTGCGGTGAGCAGGGCTTCGGGCGAGTTCGCCACTCCGCCGAGCAGGGAGGAGGCGCCGAGGACGGCCATGCCGCCGAGGAACAGCCGCTTGCGTCCGACGAGGTCGGCGACGCGCCCGAACAGGAGAGTGAAGCCGGCGGCGGCAAGGGCGAACGCGGTGGCGATCCACTGCAGGTCGGCCAGTGCGAAGCCGAGCCCCTTGCCGACGACGGGCAGTGCGACGTTCAGGATCGAGAAGTCCACCGCGATCATGAACTGGGCGCCCAGGAGCAGTGCGAGAACGAGCTTCTGCCGCCCGGTCATGCGGATCTCGGGCTGCGGGGGAACGGTCACGGCGCCGACGGTGAGCGTCGGCGACGGTGTCGTACCAGGTGTGGCCTTGATCGGTGCGGACATGGGAGCCCTTCCTCAGGCAGACGTTTTAACGGTTCCACGGTTCCGTTAAGCTGAGATCACCGTAACAGGGAAAGCCCATCTAATGGAACTGGAGACCCGTTATGACTTCCGAGGGAGTGGAACCCGGCACTGTCCGGCCCGGTGGGCGCACCGCCCGGGTACGCGAATCCGTGCTGCGGGCTGCGGGTGACGCCCTGGCGGAACACGGCTTCGACGGACTCGATCTCGCCGATGTGGCCCGTCGCGCGGAGGTCGGCAAGACCACCGTCTACCGACGCTGGTCCACACCCACCGGCCTGATCGCGGACCTGCTCGACGACATGGCCGAGCAGTCATCCCCCCGCACGGACACGGGTTCACTGATCGACGACCTCAGGGCCAACGCGCGGCTCGTGGTGAAAACCCTGTCCGACCCCCGCCAGGGCCCTCTGTTCAGGTCGGTGATCGCCGCGGCGGCCTGCGACGCGCGCACGGCCGAGTCCCTGCACCGCTTCTACGCGATCCGCATCGCGGAGTGGGCCGGCTGTGTCACCCAGGCCCTGGAACGCGGCGAACTGCCCGAGGGCACGGACCCCGGCGAGGTGGTCCGCGCCGTCTCGGCACCGCTCTACTACCGCCTGCTGATCAGCGGCGACCCGCTCGACACGGCGGCCGCCGACCGGGCCGCCGAGGCCGCGGCGGCTGCGGCACGGGCGGGCACGTACGTGCGGTGAGCCGCCGGGGCGCGCCGGGCCGGGGCCCCGTCCGGACCCCGGTGTATCGGGGCACGGCGTCGGGCGCTCCCTCGTCGGCCGCCGCACGGGCCCCGTCGTGCCCTCACTCCTGGCTGCGCAGCCGCACCGCCCAGGGGTGATCGGCGCCGTGCGCCAGGGTGATCGTCTCGGTCAGCCACGCGCGCCGGTCGGCATCGAGGACGGGCAGGGTCGTCGTGAAGTCCACTTCGTCCTTGGGCCGTCGGGACTTCGCCTTGTACAGGAGCTGCACATGCGGCTCGAGGTACGGGATGCCGTCCCCCGAGACCCGGCCCAGCCGGTCGAGCGGCAGCCGGATGCGGGAATCTCGGCGGAAGACCCACTCGTCGCCGTCCGCCTCGTCGAGCATGAACTGGATGCGCCAGGGTTCGTCGGGTCCGGGCCGGCACCAGATGTCGTGGACCTCGGGCGGCAGGATCTCGTGGCGCAGCCACGGACGCAGGGTGCCGGGCGGGTCGGCCGCCCACCACTCCCAGCCGGCCAGCGTCCGCTGGGCGGTGAGCTGATCGCGGCGGAGCAGCAAGACGTCGATGTCGGCGTGGCCCCGGAAGGAGTGGCCGACGGCCAGCTCGATCGCGTGACCGCCGGCGATCCACCACGGGGTGCGCAGGGGGGCGAAGCGCCGGGCGACCTCGGCGAGCGGGGCCGGCTCCCACGGCCCCCAGGGGGTTTCTGTGCGCATGATCGGCCGCCCCTCTCCTCCGGTCGGGTCCGGCGGCCGCGCCGCCGGAGGGTCAGTCCGCCGTGAGCAGATGCCGGTAGCTGTCCGGATTATCGCTCAGATACGCGGCAAGGCTCTTCGCCGGACGGCCGGTCAGCCGTTCCACGGCGTCCGAGACCGCGGACATCTCGCCGGCCGCCATGGCCTCGTACGACGTCACCCAGCCGGCGACCTCCCAGTCCTCGGCACCGAACCGCGCCCGCGAGGCGTACGCCTCCTCCCGGGTCTCCGGGTGGTACGTGACGGGGCGTCCGGTGACGCGGCTCAGCTCCTCGGCGGCTTCCGCGAGGGTGAACGCCTCCGGCCCGGTGAGGTCGTACGTCATCCCGTCGTGACGGGTGTCCTCGCTCTCGGTGTCGGCCAGCAGGACGGCTGTCGCCGCGTCCGCGATGTCGTCGTGCGCCACGGCCGCCACCCGCCCGTCGCCGCCCGGGCCCCGCAGCACACCGTCGGTCCCGGTCATCGCCGGGATACCGGCGAGGTACCAGCTGTCGCGCAGGAAGGTGTAGCGCACTTCGGAGACCCGGATGTGGGCCTCGGTGTACCAGTGGTCGCGGGCGAAGGTGAACGTGGCCTCCGGTGAGGCGCCGAGGAACGACACGTACACGATGCGCTCGACGCCGACGGCGACCGCCGCGTCCACGGCGGTGGTGTGTTCGCGCACCCGGTCGGGGCTCTCGTGCCCGGAGACGAGGAACAGGGTGTGCGCCCCGGCGAGCGCCCGGCGCATGGCTGCGCCGTCACCGTAGGCGGCGGGCGGTGCGGCAACCGTGCCGGGCAGGTCGGGCAGGCGTTTCGGGTCGCGACCGAGGAGCCGCACGGGGACGCCGGCGCGCGCGAGCCGCTGGGCGACGCGGCCGCCGACGGCGCCGCTCGCGCCGGTCACCGCGATGATCGGGGCGTCCGCGACGGCGCGGGTGCCGCCGGGACCGGTGGGGGGTGTGCTGTTCATACGGGAGTGCCTTCCTTGCGCGGCCAGGGACGAACCTCCACGACGGCGTCGACCGGGACGGGGCCGTAGATGTGCGGGAACTCCTCGCCGCCGGGCGCGAGGGCCTCGTACCGCACGGGTACGGAGAGCCGCGCGGGATCGATGACGAGCACCACCAGGCCGGCCGGACCGCCGGCGACGGCCGGGGTTCCGGCGCCGTACAGCATCTCGGCCACGCGGGGGAGCTGGTGCGGCAGCGAGCAGTGGATGAAGCCCTCCTCCTGCAGGGTCCGGCCGCGGGTGGACATCTCGTACGTCCCGGTCCCGCGGGCCGCCTCCCACAGAGGGCCTTCGGTGAGGTGGAGCAAGAGTTCGGCCATGGGCCCAAACTAAGGGCTGCCGGGCCCGATCGGCCGGGGCACGCGAGCCCGGCACGATCCGGCCGACAGACCCTAGCCGCGCCGGCGTGTCCTCCGGGCGATCAGCACGACGGCCACTCCCCCTGCGAACAGCGCCGCCGCGATCCCGCCGATGAGCCATGTGCCGCTGCGCGCCCCGGTGTCCGGGAGCGAGCTCCCGGGATGAGGCCGGTCCGGTCCGGGATACGAGGGTTCCACCGTCGATTCCGGCGCCTGGGCCGGGATTTCGGTCGCCGGTTCCGTGACTTCACCGGCGACGGTGCCGGCACCGCCGCCGAGGTGGGTGACGGGCCCGTCGTGCCGGTCCGGCCCTGTCGTCGGGCAGTCGTTGCCGGAACACGGACCGGGTCCGCCCGGCAGCGGGGCGGCGGCCGCCGGGGCGGCCGCGCCCACCATCGCCGCCGCCGCGGCCACCGTCGCCACCGCCGTGGTCCTTCTGCCTCGCCTACGCTCATATACGCCCATACCAGGCAATATTCCGCTTTGTTGACGGATCGCAAGGTCTGCCACGCCGCGCGGATCCGGATACCGCCCGACGGCACTCCGGGGGCTCATGCCTCCAGCAGCTTCGCCTCGGTCTCCGGGGCGAGCCCCACCGCGGGGCGGTCCGCCCGCTGCGGTGCCTCGCCGTCCAGCCCGGAGAGCCAGTCCCAGGTGTCGGCGACCGTCTCCCCGACCGGCCTGCAGTGCAGTCCGGCCGCGTGCGCCCTGCTGACGTCGCCCTGGTGCAGGGCGTCGTACAGCTCGCCCGGCGGCAGCCAGACCGGCAGCTCGTTCCACGGCTCGACACCTGCCGCCAGGATCTTCTCGGCGGCCGTCCACCGCAGGACCGCATCGGAACCCGTGGCGCGCACACACGCGTTCAGCAGTTCCCCCATGGTGGCGTGCCCCGGACGGCTGACCAGGTTGTACGGTCCGTGCAGACCGCGCTCCCCCGCGTCCAGCAGCCAGTCCGCCAGGTCACGGGCGTCGATGTACTGGATCGGGGTGTCCGGTGCACCCGGGGCCAGGACGGGACCGCCGCGGGCGATCCGCCGCAGCCACCAGGGCAGCCTGCCGATGTTCTCCCACGGGCCGAGAATCAGTCCCGCGCGCGCCAGCAGGGCGCGGTCGCCGAACGCGTCGAGTGCGGCCAGTTCACCGCCGCGCTTGGCCACCGGGTAGGGGGCGTCCGCCCCGGCGTCCGGCGAGGCCCCGCCCACCAGCGGGCCGTCCTCGGAGAGCCCGGCCGGTGCGGGGTGGTCGTACACCGAACGGCTGGAGACGTACGCGTACCGCGCGGCACGGCCGGCGAGGAGCCGGGCCGCGTCCCGTACGGCGGAGGGGGCGCCGCTCCAGGTGTCCACGACCAGGTCCCAGGTGTACGCGTCCGGGCCGCCCTCCTCCGCCCCGGCGGCGAGCGCCGCGAGCCCGCCGGCCGCGGTGCGGTCGCCGAACAGTTCGGCGACGCCCGGCGGGGGCGCGTGGTGGCCGCGGTGGAAGACCGTGACCTGCAGGCCCCGCGCAACCGCCGCCTCGGCGACGGCGCGCCCGACGAATTCCGTACCGCCCAGAATCAACAGCTTCATGGTCCCGACTCTGCCCGTGGCGGATGCCGTGGCGAACACCGTCTCGCTCCGGGCGGAACCGGACGGCGCGGATCCGGACGCCGGGGAGCCGGGCGGCAGGCGGGGTCGGGCGGTTCGGCCGGCGTGGAGTGTCAGGGGGTCCGGGCGAGCGGGCTGCGGTTGCGCAGCAGCCACTGGTGGTATCCGGCCACGCGCTGCGCCGCCTCCCGGTAGGCGGCCCGCAACTCCTCGTACGCCGGGTCCGTGTCGGCGCCCGGCCGGGACACCAGCAGCAGCCGTACGGCGAGCGGGTCGTCGCGCAGCGGGCGGATGGCCATGTCGTCGCGTGGGCCCGAGGTGGGCTGGCACGGAGCGACCGCCTCGCCCAGGACGACCAGGGAGGCGGCGGTCAGATAGTCGCCGTGCAGGACGGTCGGGGCGAGACCTGCCGCGCCGAACACCCGGCGCAGCCCGTCCCATTCACCGTCCACCGTGGGATCGACCATCCAGCGGTCGGCGGCCAGGTCGACCAGGTCCACCACCGGCCGGGCGGCGGCCGGATGGTCCCGGGCCATGGAGATGAACTGGGGTTCACGGTCGATGAGCACGCGCTGCTCCAGGCCCTCCGGGACGGCGAGCGGACAGCCCTCCACCTCGTGCACGAAGGCGACGTCGAGCCTGCCCGCCTCCACGGTGCGCAGCAGGGCGTGGGCCGACACGTCGACCCTCAGCGAGATGTCCGTGTCGGGCATCCGGATCCGCAGTCTGCGCAGCCAGGCGCCGATGACACGGCTGGCGGTGCAGCCGATCCGCAGCCGGGGGCCGTCCGCGCGCACCACGTCGGCCTCGGCCTTGGCCTCGGCGACCAGGGCAGTCATGCCGTCGACCAGCGGGCGGGCGCGGCTGAGGACGGAGCGGCCGAGCGGGGTCGGCCGGCAGCCGGTCCGTTCGCGGCGGAACAGCTCGGCGCCGAGGGAGTTCTCGATCCGCCGCAACTGGGTGGTCAGGGAGGGCTGGCTGACGCCCAGTCTGCGGGCGGCCTGATGCAGGCTGCCCGTGTCGGCGATGGCGCACAGCGCCCTGAGGTGCCTCACCTCCAGGTCCATGCCGTCGAGGGTAGGGCGGCCCCTGAAGGTCGCACCAGATGTCACAACCGCATCAAAGGCCTCTAATTCAGCTGGTGTTGGGCTCGCGGACGTTCGGTCCTGCGGACGGGCGATAGGGCGGAGCTATCGCCGATTGACATCATCCGCAGCGGCTCGGGTTCCTCGACACTCTCTGCGTACCGCACCCGTCCGGCTCAGGTGTCCGGGCGGGCCCCCACCGGTAACTGGCAGGAGATCCCCCCATGAGACACCCCAGGACCGTCATGTCGGCCGTCGTCGGCCTCGGCTTCGGCCTCGCCGCCGCGCTGGGCACGGCGCCCGCGATCGCCTCGGCCGCGCCCCCCGTCTCCGCGTCGGCCGTGCGGGCGGGCTACACCGCTCCCTCCGGGTCGCAGGCGCACGAGAACGCCGCGGCGAACAAGGCGTTCTTCGAAGCGGTCATGAAGTCGGTCGCCGAGAAGCGGGCGGCGCACCCCGGCGTCACCTCGGTCACCATCGTCTACAGCGCCGCCAACGCGCCGAGCTTCCGCACCCAGATAGCCAACAGCACGCAGATCTGGAACAGCTCGGTCTCCAACGTCCGGCTGCAGGAGGGCTCGAACGCCGACTTCGCCTACTACGAGGGCAACGACCCCAACGGTTCCTACGCGAGCACCGACGGGCACGGAAACGGATACGTCTTCCTCGACTACGCGCAGAACCAGCAGTACGACTCGACCCGTGTCACCACGCACGAGACCGGGCATGTGCTCGGCCTCCCGGACGACTACTCGGGGCCGTGCAGCGAGCTGATGTCGGGCGGCGGCCCGGGCCCGTCCTGCACCAACCCGTATCCCGACGCGAACGAGCGCAGCCAGGTGAACTACCTGTGGCAGAACGGTCTCGCTGCCGCGCTCGCCCGCGGCAGCGGCTCCTGACCCCGGCCGCACCACCACCGCCACCGGGCGATCCGGCCGGGACCGTTCGAGCGGGTTCCACCGGCTGAGCGGCACCGCGCCGCTCCCGGTCGCCACCCCCCACGCCGCAGGGGACCACTTCGCATGTGGCCCCCTGCGGCAGCGGCGACCGGGCAGACAATGAAGTCGCGACAACGGGACCTGCCCCGCACCGGGACACATCCGGTACGGGGCAGGAGCCGCGCCGGACGGTCCGCCAGGCAGCTTGGGCCGGCCGGCAATGGGAGGGCGGCGTCACGCGGTCCGGCACGCACACCCGCGGCCGTCACTCACCACGGCTCCGCCATGACTCGATCCTCCGCGCAGCTGCACGCACCAGCCCCCGGCCCCTCTCCCAATGTCCGGCCGGTCTTCTTGGTCAGGCCAGTTCGAGCGGGAAGGCGCCGCGGTGCCCGGTGCCCGCGCCCTCCGCCGGGCGGGGCTCGAACTCACGACAGCTCCAGATCTCCTGGACGAAGCCGGTCCGCCGGTCCCACAGACCGACGACATCGTCCTCGCCCGCCGCCCCCCGGTACGCGTCCTTCGCGCCCCGGAAACAGGCCAGGCCTCCTGAGAGTCCGCGGCCGGGAGCCGGGAAGTAGTCCGAGAACGCGCAGGCGATGCAGGTCTGCAGCCGGACGCCGGGCGGCAGGATGCGCTGGATCGTTTCGAGCGCGGTGGCGAAGTCCGGCTCGGCCCGGCGCGAACTGAAGACGGCGCCGCCGAGATGCAGCTCCAGATGGAGATCGGCGTCAGCCCGCCGTAGGGACAACAAGCAGCTGAGGGTGGCCTGATGGGCCGTCCCGTCGGAGACCACCGGGAGCGGCAGGTCCCACTCCAGGACGCAGTCGGTGAGCGCTCCGTCCGCCAGGGCGAACGCCCCGTCCTCCGGCGGCCTGCCGGAGGACGGGGCGAGGCCGTCGAAACTCTCGCCCTCGAAATCGACTCCCCGGATCCGGATGCGGAGTTGCTGTCCGTCGGTGGTGAGGATCATGGCCTCGGAACCCTGTCGGTCCCGGTACCAGCCCGCCCATGACTCGTCTGTCATGGGCACGGACTGTAGCCCGTGCCCGCCGGCGTCCCCGTGCCGCCCTCCCCTCAGTGCGTCCGGCGGGTGACGAACTCCGCCAGGGCCATCAGATCGCCCGCCGCGGCCAGGTCGGGGACGGCTCGGGACAGATGGTGGACCGCACGGGCCATCCGGTCCGCCGCGCAGACCTGGGCCCAGTCACGGCCACCGGCCCGGTCGACGGCCTCGGCGGCCCGGCTCACCTCCGCGGCCGTGTTCATGGAACCGCGGTAGAGCGCGGCGAGTTCGTCCGCGGCCGGCGTGCGGGAGGTCAGCGCCGCGACCACCGGCAGGGACTTCTTGTGGGCGGCGAGGTCGGCGCCGACCGGCTTACCGGTCTGCGCCGGGTCCCCCCAGATGCCGATCAGATCGTCGATGAGCTGGAAGGCGAGACCTGCCTCCCGGCCGAAGCCGTCCATCGCGCCGACCGCCCGCTCCCCCGCGCCGGCGTACAGCGCGCCGAGCGCACAGGCGCAGCCGAGGAGTGCGCCGGTCTTGGCGGTGGCCATGGTGAGGCACTCGTCCAGGGAGACGTCCTCGGGGCCGCGGTCCTCGAAGGAGCAGTCGGCCTGCTGTCCCGCGCACAGCTCGATGACGCAGTTGGCGAGCCGGACCGAGGCGCGCGCCGACGACGGGCGGGTGTCCTCGGCGAGCAGCCGGTGGGCGAGGGCGAGGACGGCGTCACCCGCGATGACGGCGGCCGGGATCCCGAACACCGCCCAGGCCGTGGGCCGGTGCCTGCGGGTCCGGTCCTCATCGATGACGTCGTCGTGCAGAAGGCTGAAATTGTGGACCAGCTCGACGGCCACGGCCGCCCGTACCGCCTGCTCCGGGTCGCCTCCCACCGCCCGAGCCGCCGCGAGGACGAGTGCGGGCCTGATCGCCTTGCCGGCCTGTCCGGTGGCGGTGGTGCCGTCGGCGTGCTCCCAGCCGAAGTGGTACATCGCGACGCGCCGGATGGATCCGGGCAGCGACTCGACCGCGGCCCGGAGTTGCGGGTCGACGAGGTTCCGGGTGCGTTCCAGGAGCGCCGCCGCCTCATGTCCTTCGGTGGTGGCGGTGGCGGCGTCCGTACTGGTCATGGTCACAGTGCTCCCTAGGGCGTGTTTCGAAAGTAGCGCCGTCCGCCCGGAGGGCGGGCTCGGCGGCGTCTGGTGCGTGCGATCGCAAGGCGGAGGGTCGCCCCGAT
>NZ_JBHVWN010000124.1:0-10116 GCF_042882275.1 Streptomyces sp. NPDC058231
CGCCCCGATACTGGATGTATCGGGGTGATCCCGACAACGCGGCGAGCGTGCGTGCGAGACGTCGCCGAGCAGGCGGGACTTTCGAAACACGCCCTCGCGCTGAACGACTGCAGCCCCCTGACCGTGCGGAGCTACGGGTACGGGGTACTGCGGTGGTTCCGGCTTCTGTGGCTGCTCGGGGTGTCCTGGGAGAAAGCGACCGAGGCCGAAGTCGCGGTGCTAGCGGGGTGGTTGCGCACTGCCAGCAACCCGCAGCGCCATCTTTCCAAGCCCGGCGGACAGGTGCCGGGATCAGTGAACCTTCGCACAGGCAAGCCTCATCTACGGGCCGGATACGCGCCCCGGACGATCAACCATGCGCTGTCGGTGGTCAGCGGCTTCTATGACTTCCACGCGCACCAGGGCAACGGTCCCGTGGTCAATCTGGTCCCGGTGTCGCCGCAGCGGCGCCGTGCGTTGGCCCACCGCAGCCCGTTGGAGCCCCAGGTGGTCGTCAGCCGGGCACGGCTTCGGCAGAAGGTGGCTGACCGGCCGCCACGCTCGATTCCCGACCTGCTGTGGGACGAGTTGTTCGAACGGATGGGGTGCGAGCGCGACCGGGCTCTGCTGGAGTTCTAGCCGCGGTCAGGCCCTTGCAGAGACGCACCCAGCGTTCCGGGAACTGAGGTTCACCCCGCACGACTTCCGTCGGATCTTCATCACCGAGCTCGTCAACAGCGGGCTCCCCATCCACATCGGAGCCGCGCTGCTCGGCCATCTCAACGTCCAAACCACCCGCGGCTACGTCGCCGTCTTCAACGAAGACGTGGTTCGTCACTACCAGGCCCACATCCACCAGCGCCGACAGGCTCGGCCCGCCGGCGAATACCGGGACACCACCTCGGACGAGTGGGCCGAGTTCGAGGAGCACTTCGATCGCCGCAAGGTTGAGCTCGGCTCCTGCGGCCGGCCCTACGGCACTCCCTGCCAGCACGAGCACGCCTGCGTCCGATGCTGCATGTCAACCCCAAGATGCTGCCCCGTCTCGCGGAGCTGGAGAGCGACCTCCTCGACCGCCGAGCACGCGCCGAAGCTGAGGGCTGGGCCGGTGAGATCGAAGGCATCGACCTCACCCTCTCCTTCCTCCGTGCCAAGCGCGACGAAACGCAACGCCGAGACCAGCGGCCGCCCGTCGACCTCGGCATCCCAAAACCTCGCAGGGGGAGGGAGAATCCGTGAAACTCCATCACCTGTGGCCAGCAAGCCTTGCGCCTCCTGAGCGGAGCCATCACAGACTGGACCTTTCGCCCCCTCGTGCTCTGTGGCCAACGGAGGGTGCCACGGCGTGCCAAACGGCGTCACCGCCGATGCGACACCGCCAACTCGATGAGATACCGCTTGGTCACCCGACCGCCGTACCGCCCGTCGATCAGGCCTGCAATACACCCCAGCAGGCCGTTCCTGGCAGTTTCTGAAAGAGCACGGTGACCGGAGTAGGTCTGAAGCAGCCTCAGATACTCCGACGTGGTGTACGTGAGGTCCCGTTCGTAACGGCGGAAGACCGTGGGACCAAACGCACCGCTCTGCACGACCTCCTGGGCGTGGTCCGAGCAGTCGATGTCGGCGGCTTCCGGAGGCCGCAACCCAGGCGGCGTGTCCGGATCGAACCGCTCATAGCAGCGCTGAACCTCGACGAAGAACTCCTCGGTACCACCCCTCACATGCTGGGTCCGCACCACGGCGAGCGCCCCGTCCGGATGCAGCGCCTCGGCAGCCTTCGCCATTCTTACCGCGGGGTCGATCCAGTGAAAAGCGGTCGCTGCGAAGACCACGTCGAACGACTCCTCCGGAAGAGGCCAGCTCTCGAAGTCCGCCGTAACGATCTCCACCCCCGCGGCCCCGTTCAGGTTACGGCGGGCAACTGCGGCCAAGCTCGGTCCTGCCTCGACCGCCGTGATCCGACAGCCTCGCTCGGCCAGCGGCATCGTGGCCTGCCCGGTCCCGCAGCCGACCTCCAGTACTCGGCTGCCCGGGCAGGCACCGGCGAACTCCGCAAGGTCGTCGTACAGCTCCGGCGGGTAGCCGGGCCTGGCCTGGTCGTACAACTCCGCATCTTCGTCGAACGTCTGGCTCAGGCGCACTCGCCGGGATTCCTCAGGCCGGTCGTCACGCTTCACGTGCGTGGTGTTGTCGGGCATGGAGAGCAGGCTAGGCGATGCCCGTCCGCGCATGAGCGGAAATAACGGCTTCAACTGCCCCGGGCATGGGCCACACCGTCTCGCCCCAGCAGCACGACAGAGCCTGGGCAAGCCAGCACGCGCGCATCCAGCAGATGTTTCTTCCCGCAGCCGACGTGGAAGTGGGGACATCCCCAGCACCGGCCGCCTCCCCACCTTGCAGCAACCCATGAGCGGATCCGTCAGAAATGGAGACTGCCATGCCCACCACATGCCTCGTCACCCATTCGAGCGAAGTGCAGAGAAGCACCGACGTGCGCAACCGTTTCGCCGTACGGTTCGCCACCCTGGCACGGCGCCCTCCGGCAGATCCACCGTGCTCACCCTGGTCGCAGGGGGTCGAGGAGTTCAGCGACCGGGGTGATGGGTGTGCGGGGGTGGAGGAGTTCGGTGCGGTGCACGATGCGGGGCTCGGTGATGGGCACGGCCGCGATACCGGGAAGGTTTTCGGCTGCGGGTAGCGCGGCAGCGGTGAGGCCGGCTCCGGCGGCCGCTCGGTCACTTTGATGCCAGCTGTCAGGAAGATCGAGAACTACAGGAGCGCTCTTACGATTCACCGACTCGCTCCCAGGGCCTGCTCGCATGGGCGGAACTGCGACCCGCGACGGTTCGCCTGCGAGACCGTGCGGAAGGAACCAAGGCAGTCCTTGCCCTCAGGGGAAGTCCGGGCACTTCTCGGCAGAGCCCTGCGAGACGGGCTGCCATACACCGTCGTCCCCACGCACGCCGAGTCGATCTGCTTGCTCCGCGGTCTCGATCAGCTGCGCGGTGGTCAAGGGGACGGCTGCCGCGAAGACCCGCCCGAGGTGGTGGCAGTGCAGCAGCGGGCGGAGTTCGTCCGAGTACGGCTCATCGGCGACCGCGAAGAGATCGGGCAGGGTCCAGCCCAGCGGACCTGCCACGGCAGTCAGCTGCTGCCGGCGGTGTGGACTCGGGTCCCAGCGCCACACCATCCCGTGGAGCGTACTGAGAGACAGTCCGATGAACGGAAGTTCGCGGATGCCGAAGCCGCGATTGCGGATCAACTCGCCGAGCACGGCGGCAAACCTGGTTTCGGCGGGACGGCGGCCAGGCCACGTCGGCTGCACGAAGGGCTCTGGAACAGTGACGCGGGGCAGCGAACGGACGAAAGTCTCCAGTGCGGCGAGTTGCGAGTGGTCGCAGTGACTGACGCGGTATGCGAACTGCCTCATGGCTCTGGCGTCGCGCTCCGGGGGAAGGAGTTCCGCCGGTACCCGGTGGCCCGCGACAACGAGAAGGTCTGCGGCCGGTATGTCGAGTTCGGCGGCAAGTTCGGTGAGTCGCTGCGGGGCGGTGTCGGTGCCGCGCGCGGCGAGGCTGCTCAGCATGGTGGCCCGTTCCATGTGAGGAAGGTAGCGGGTGGCAGCCAGGACAGCCGGGGAACGCCCTGGCTGCCACCCCGTGGTCCGTCAGTTCAGCTTCAGAACAGGCGAACGCAGATCGAACCAGGTCGCCAGGTCCAGCACCCGTTCCAGCAGCACCCGGTCCTGCTGGTCGGCGGTTTCGCTTCCGGCCCGGGTGGCCGCGGTGAGCAGGGCGCGGTCGCACAGGACCAGGGCCGGGTGGTCGTCGGCCAGCAGTTGGGCGGCCTGGGACCGGATCGCGGTGAGGTAGGCGGGGTCGAAGCTGCCTGGGTATCCGCTCTTCTTGCGGTCCGCGACGGACCGGGGGAGCAGGTCGCGGGTGGCTGCGCGCAGGATGCTCTTCTCCCGGCCGTCGAAGGTCTTGAGCGCCCAAGGTGTACTGAACACGTACTCCACGAGCCGGTGGTCGCAGAAGGGCACCCGGACCTCCAGCCCGACGGCCATGCTCAGCCGGTCCTTGCGGTCCAGCAGGCTCTGCACCATGCGTGTGAGGTGCAGGTAGCAGACCTGACGCATGCGCTTCTCCAGGCCGGTCTCACCGTCCTTCACCGGGGCCTGGGCGATGGCGGTGCGGTAGTGGTCCCGGACGTAGCCGTCCAGGTCGAGGGTGTGCGCAAGGTCGGGGGCGAGCACGCGCGCGGTGCCGAAGGCGGAACCGGCGAGCCACGGGAAGGTGTCGGCGTCGCGCCGGTCGTCGTGGAACCACGGATAGCCGCCGAAGACCTCGTCCGCCGACTCCCCCGAGAGCGCGACGGTGGAGTGCTCGCGGACCGCCTTGAAGAGCAGGTAGAGAGAGTTGTCCCGGTCGCCGAGCCCCAGGGGCAGGTCCCGGGCGCCGATGGCGGCCCGCCGGACCTCCGGGTCGGCGAGGGCGGCACCGTCCAGCACGATGTCGTTGTGGTCGCACTGGAGATGGTCGGCCATGGCGTGGACGTAGGGGGTGTCCTGGGTGGGGCTGATGTCCATGGCCTGGAAGTGCTTGTCCTGGTCAGGAAAGTCGACGGCGAAGCTGCGCACCGTCTCGCCGGAGGCGCTCAGGTGTGCTGCGGCCAGCGCGGTGAGGGCAGACGAGTCCAGCCCGCCCGAGAGGAGCGTGCAGCGCGGTACGTCGGCCACCAGTTGCCGGGCGATGGTGTCCTCCAGCAGCGCACGCACATGGGCGACGGTCGCGTCCCGGTCATCCGTGTGTTCCCCTGCCTCCAGGGACCAGTAGGGGCGTTCACGCAGCCCGTTGACGTCGACGATCGCCAGGTGCCCGGGGCGCAGCTCGCGCATGCCCTCGTACGCGGCGTGACCGGGAGTCTTCGCGAAGGAGAAGATCTCCCGCAGACCGTCCAGCCCGACGACCGGCGCGCTGAGAGGGTTCGCGAGGATGGCCTTCGGCTCGGAGCCGAAGAGCACACCGTCGTCGGTCTCCAGGTAGTAGAAGGGCTTGATGCCCATGCGGTCGCGGAGCATGAGGAGCCGGTCGGTGCGGGAGTCCCACACGGCGAAGGCGTACATGCCGTTCAGGCGTTCCGCCAGAGCGTTGCCCCACTCCAGGTAGCCCCGGAGCACGACCTCGGTGTCCGAGTCGGTCGTGAACCGGTGGCCGCGAGCGCGCAGTTCGGTACGGAGCTCGGTGAAGTTGTACGCCTCGCCCGAGTACACCAGGGCGACCGGGCCGTCCTCGGTGTCGATCTCCATCGGCTGAGCCCCGCCGGGGAGGTCGATCACAGCGAGCCGGCGGTGTCCGAGCACGGCGTGCCGCGCCGTCCATACGCCGCCGGCGTCCGGGCCCCGGCAGGCCATCGTCTGCGTCATGGCCTCCAGGGTGCCGGTGTGCTCGGGCAGGTTGCGCCGGTACGAGACCCAGCCGGTGATGCCGCACATGATGATGCCTCCGCTTCGCAGTGGAGCAAATAGATGCATCCACCATGGACCTAGGCGTACGAGTGTGACTACGGAGCGCCGGAGTCGCCATGTGTTACCTATCCCACACGTAAAGTCATGTTAACGAGAGGTTTCGCGCCTCCCGGGCACGACCTCCCCCTCCCCACGCCTGCGCCGCTCGGGCCCCGGCCGGGGGTTCCCACGACACGACGACGCGTGGCGCGTGAACACATCGCGCCACATCGGCGCCGCACCATCACGGCGGGTTGCCGCAGAGGTTCACCCGACGAACCACCTCAACGGAGTAGGCGGGCAGCCTTTCGCGTGCACCCGGACGGCCCCGGGAGCGGAGCAGGGCACCCGGTCACAGTCCTTCCCGGCGGATGGGTTCTCAAGAACAGCCTGGGGGCCGGGTACTGGACATGGCCGGGTAGACGGGACCGAGCGCGTCCGGAGTGATGGTGAAGGCCGCCCCGGCGTGAGCATTGGCACCCGGTGCGGTGGAGAGAGTGAACGAGAAGTACCGGACGTTGAACGGTGATCCGGAGGTCAGCGGGGCGCAGCCGCGTGCGGTCACGGAGCCGCCGACGACGCCGAGTTGCAGAGGGTCGGTGAACGTGCCGCTGCCGGGGACGGTGCCGCAGTCCAGGACCTGGGATCCCGTCGTCCGCTCGTCATCACTGCCGGAGCCGCCGCCGTCGGTGGCGTCCTGTTCGTCGGACGGAGTGCTGTCCTCGGGAGAGGGCGCCTCCTCGGCCGATTCCTGATCGGCGGGGTCCACGGACGGGGAGGAGCCGGAGGCGTCGGGGGTGGGCGAACCTGCGTCGGAGGTGGGCTCCGACGAGCTTGCCGGCGGCGAGTCCGCCACGGTCGGCCCGTCATGATCGGACGAGCTGCCGCATCCGCTCGCGAGCATTACCACCCCGAGCGCCACCATGCAATTTCGGATCATCAACATCCCCCACACCGTGGGCGGTTGCCCGCTCCAGCCACACCGTGCGCGGATATTACCCGATTTCCTCTTCTGTATCCCGCTGTATGGGTGCTTCTCCGTATCTCCTTGCAGATCGGCCACCGGGCCTGCGGTCATACGGAGTTGATGTGCCATCAGACAGAACGCCCGCGCCGCTACGGCGTGCGTCGGCCTCGGAGGAGCTGGTTCATTCCCTTTCGTGGTGGAGTGCGTCCAGGACGGCGAGTTCGTCCTCGGAGAGGCGCAAGGCACCGGCTGCCACGTTCTGCGTCAGGTGGTCGGGGTCTCCGGTGCCCGGGATGGCCAGCACATGCGGCCCGCGGTGCAGCGTCCACGCGATCCGGACCTGTGCGGCACCGGCCCCGTGAGCCCGGGCGATGGCAAGCACCTCGTCGCGCCTCTCACCCTTCGTACCTGCCTGACCCCCGGTGCCGGCGATCGAATAGAACGGCACGAATGCGATGCCCTGCCGGCCGCAGGTACGCAGGAACTCGTCGTGATCGGGCCGGATGCCGATGCCGTACCGGTTCTGTACGCAGACCACCGGCGCGATGGCCCGGGCCTCGGTGACGTGATGAGGGTGGACGTTGGAGAGTCCGAGATGGCGGATGAGGCCGGCTTCGCGCAGATCGGCCAGCGCGCCGAACCGTTCGGCGATCGAATCGGTTCCGATGATGCGCAGGTTCACCACGTCGAGATGGTCGCGGCCGAGTTGGCGCAGGTTCTCATGCACCTGGCCGCGCAGTTGCTCCGGAGTCGCGTGCGGCAGGAATTCCCCTGAGGGGGCACGACCCGGACCCACCTTGGTGGAGATGACGAGGTCGTCCGGGTAGGGGCCCAGCGCCTGATTGATCAGCTCGTTGGCCGAGCGAAGCCGCGAGAAGTAGAAGGCTGCCGTGTCGATGTGGTTCACGCCCAGCTCGACCGCTCGGCGCAGCACTCCGATCGCCCGGCCCCGGTCACTCGGCACGGCGCCGTCGGCGAACGCCTCGCCGTTCTGCGTCAGGCGCATCGCGCCGAACCCGATCCTGTTGACGGTCAGGTCGCCGAGCTGCCAAGTGCCCGATGCGGCCGCGGTGATGGTCTCCTTGGTCATGCCGGAATGATCGCCGGGCGACGGGACCACCCACCATTGATTAAGGTATTCCCGAATCCTCGCTGACCCTCGGAGGCGGCTGTGCCGGCGGAGCTGGAGTTCTCGGCGGACGATCTGGCGCAGATGCGCTTCGCCGTCTCCCCGATGTGGGAGGTCGGGACCAGTTTCAAACTGCTGAACTCGGGGTCGGGGCACCCCGTGCACCGTCGCTGGATCGAGCAGGTCAGGCCCCGGGTGGCGACCGCCGGACTGGACCGGGGGTGGCTGGCCGAGCTGATCCGGCCCGCGAGTTACGTCCCCGACTTCCTCAACCCGGCGCCTGCCGGGCCGGCTCCGACGCTGGCGGCGGAACTGGTCGGGATCCTGGCGGCTCCGGCCGACCGGGTACGCCGGGACCTCGACCGACTCCGGCACGAGCAGGGACGGCTCGACACACGATTGCGGACCCTGTACGCCCAGCCCTCCACGCACATGGCCCGGGTCACCGAGGAGATCGAGACCTACTGGGATCTCGCGGTGGCGCCGTACTGGGCACGGATCCGCACCGTGCTCGACGCCGATGTCTTCCACCGGGCCCGACAGGTAGCCGAACACGGCGCAGTGCACCTCCTCAACGACCTGCACACCTCGGTCGGCTGGGGCGACAACGCGCTTCGACTGGGCCGCCGGAAGAACCCGCTGTCCCGCGAGGCGGCCGGCACCGGGCTGCTGCTGATTCCCTCGGCCTTCACCGGACCTGTCCCACTCACCCGCACGGCGCCGCCGGAACCGCCGCAGCTGGCCTACCCTGCGCGCGGCATCGGCTCGCTGTGGGAGCCCGGGCCCGCCGACGCGAGAGCTCTCGCGGCCGTACTCGGCCGCTCCCGGACCCGTCTGCTGACCGAACTCGACACCCCGGCGTCCACCACCAGGTTGGCGCAGCGCACCGGGCTCTCGCCGGCCGCGGTGTCCCAGTTTCTGACGGCGCTGCGCGACGCGGGTCTGGTCAGCCCCCATCGTGCAGGCCGCTCCGTCCTCTACGCCCGTACCGCCGTCGCCGAAGCCCTGCTCATAGCCGCCTGCGGCTGAGATCTCCGCGGCGCCGCATCCGGGCCGGCGGTCGAGCCCGCCGACCTCACGAACCGCGGAGGTCACCCGCGCCCTGAGCTGCCGTCAGCGTTTCCACGGTGGCGTACCGGAGCAGGGTCCGCCGCAGTGCGTTCGATCGCATACGGCAGGATGAGCGGTCGCGTCGGATCCCACTTGGTACATCCGTGTCTCCCGGCGCGACCGCACACCCGAGAAACGAGCAGGTAGAACGGTGACGAAGCATCCCGTCCGGCGCCCTGAAACGGCGACGGTTCCCCCCATCAGTCATGTACCCCGGGCAGTGGGGGCGGAGCGGTGAACCGGGCCCTCACCCTGCACGACCTGATCGTCGCCGGTATCGCGATGGCAGCCGGCGTCGCGGCGGGCCTCCTGCTGCGCATGACGCTGCGCTGGCTGGGCGAACGCGCCCGCAGGACACGATGGAGCGGTGACGACGTCATCGTCGACTCCTTGCGGACCCTGGTCCCCTGGGCTGCCGTGGCCGCCGGCGCCGCGGCGGCCGCCACGGCGCTCCCGCTGACCGCCAGGGCCGGGCACCACGTGAACATGGCGCTGACCGCACTGCTCATCCTGTCCGGGACACTGACGGCGGCCCGGGTGATCACCGGTCTGGTGCGGTCGGTGGCCCAGTCAAGATCGGGGGTGGCCGGATCGGCGACGATCTTCGTCAACATCACGCGGGTCGTGGTGCTGGCCATGGGTTTCCTCGTCATGCTCCAGACGCTGGGCATCTCCATCGCGCCGCTGCTCACCGCCCTCGGCGTGGGGGGTCTGGCCGTCGCTCTGGCGTTGCAGGACACCCTGGCCAACCTGTTCGCGGGTGTGCACATCCTCGCCGCGAAGACGGTGCAGCCCGGTGACTACATCCGCCTCAGCAGTGGCGAGGAGGGCTACGTGGTCGACATCAACTGGCGTAACACCGTGGTGCGTCAGCTGTCGAACAACCTCGTGATCATTCCGAACGCCCAGCTCGCCGGTACCAACATGACCAACTTCAGCAGGCCGGAACAGCAGCTGTCGATCACGGTCCAGGTGGGTGTCGGATACGACAGCGACCTGGAACACGTCGAGCGCGTCACGACCGAAGTCGTCGAGAACGTGATGACCGGCATCACCGGCGCCGTGCCCGACCACGAACCGGCCGTCCGGTTCCACACGTTCGGGGACTCCAGGATCAACTTCACGGTCATTCTGGGGGTCGGCGAGTTCAGCGACCAGTACCGGATCAAGCACGAGTTCATCAAGCGCCTGCACGAACGGTTCCGGGCCGAGGGCATCTCGGTCCCCGCACCGACGCGCACCGTGACCGTGCAGCCGGGCGCGGCGCCTGTCACGATCCCTCACCAGCGCGAGGCGACGGAGTTGATTCCGTAGTACGTGGCCGCGTCCCGGAGCCGCGCGACCGGGCCGGCCGTGTCACACCGGTGCATCGGGTCCGGGCCGGGGGCGGCCGAGGGGGACGGCGCGCCCCGGACCGGGCGGGTC
>NZ_JBHVWN010000125.1:0-9079 GCF_042882275.1 Streptomyces sp. NPDC058231
GCCACCCCCGCAACTACCTGGCATTCCTCGGCCTCGCCGCCACCCTCTGCTGCTACAAACGTCTCCTCCGACTCACCACATAGGACACCGTCTTATGCGCCGCAGCCCCGTTCCGCCGTGGCCGCCGGGCGGGTCTCTCCCGGGCGCCGACAGCCGTCCACCGGTACCTGCCCGACGGCCACGTACCCGGGGACCCGGCCGCCCGACCCCTGCGGAACTCCGGTCCGCCACGGCGGTGGGCATCCCTTGCGGCCGCTCCTGCGAGGGCTGTGGCAACAACGCCCGCCCCTCTGTCGCCTCCTGCCTGCCCCCGCTGCCGCGTCCACACAGGTCACCGGATGCGCGGGCACGGCCGGGGTCGTGACATCCCCTCAGCTGCTTGGCCCTGCACGAGAGTCGAAGAGGCGGGACGCGGTCGGCACGGCTGCTGCGGGGACGGTTGTGGGGCCAGAGCCGGCAGAACCCCGCGGTGGCGCCGGCGGTGTGCTCGCCGGCGGTGGCCTGATCGATCCGTTCCTGGAGGGCGAAGGGGTCTTCCGCGAGGCCGAGGTCGTATTCGGTGTGTCCGGTCCAGGGGACGGGTGCGCCGTACAGGAGGTCATGGACCCAGGCGGTGCAGGCGGCCGAGCCGCTGCGGCGGAACGACCGGGTGAGTTCCAGGTGGTGGTGGTCCCGGCCATGTCCTGGGCGGTCATGCGGATCTCGTCGACGGTGGTGCCGTCGTCGGGCCGGATGGCCTGTCGCTCGTCGAGGAAGATGACGGCCGGTGGAACCTTCCTCACCAGCGCGGTCAGGTCCGGCGGCAGCCCGTGCGCGCCGCCCTGCTTAATCCGCTGCGCCTCGTCGATGACGAGCGCGCCCGCCCGCTGGGCCGGTGCCGCAGGGAGCCGGCCGTGGGGAGCCGGCCAGTTCCTCGGGCGGGGCGGACAGGATGCCGGGCTGACGTCGCCACGCTGCCGATGTTGGACGGGCTGTCTCGCTGGGGGCGTGTCGACCGGCGCCGCGGGGGACAGCGGGACCGAGGCGCACAGTGCCAGCTGCCCTCGCCGGCGCCCGACCTGCGAGACGGCGCGGAGAGCGAGGCGAGATGTACGGGTTCCAGCATGGTCGGTTACGAGCCGCCCGCGCCCGGTGGCGCCTGGGGCGTCCGCTCGCACCGGATGAGCGCCGACAGCGCAGACACAGAGAGTGAACCCCTATGCCAAGACCCAGAGGCGGACTCCGCCTCGTAGCGGCGGTACCCGTCGTGCTGGCCGGCCTGTTGGCCGGCACCCTGCAGGCGGCCGCCGCCCCCACCCCGGAGCCGGCCGCGTCCGGCGCCGCGACGGACACTCCCTGGAGCGATTCGAAGGGCGCCGGCGCGCCCGAGCGCCGGCCCGACGCCGCGGAGGCCGGCATACCCGAGAAGGAGCGCGACGCCGCGCTCGGCCCGGGCTGGCGCACCTCGCGGGACCGGATGTGGACCACCACCGGGGACGCCCAGGGCCTGCACCTGCTGGTCGCCGACGAGCGGTCCGGGTACGCCTGGCGGACGGCCGCCACTCTCGCTGAGCCCGGCTTCGACACCGACGCCTGGATCGGCAACGCCTGCGTGACCGCCTCCGGCGAACGGGCCGTGGTGGTCTACGCGCCCCGCACCTTCACCAACAAGGCGGAACTCTTCGCACGCGGCGCTTTCGCCGCCGTGGTCGACCTCACCACGGGTGACGTCACCAAGCTCCGGCGACAGGTCAGCCTGGCCTACTACAACCCCGGCTGCGGCGCCGGTGAGGAGGCCGTGCTCACGCAGAGCGGCGGCGAGGACAAGTCCTCCACCCGGCTCCTGCGCGTCGACGCCGCGACCGGTAAGGTCGCCGCACCCGTCCGGGTCACCGGACAGCTCACCTCCGCCGTCCCCGCGGGCGGCGGACGCATCGTGGCCGCCGACACCTCCCGTGTCGTCTCCGTCTCCGCCGACGGCAGTCGCTCGACCCTGGCCGCCACCGACGCCGTGCCCTTCCGGCTCACCCCCGACCAGGACGGCGGCCTCACCTTCCTGGACCGCTCCGGTGACCAGGCCACCGCACGGCACCTGACCGCCGGGCAGCTGAAGTCCCCTGACTCCCGGCGCAAGGCCACGCCGCTGGGGCACGGCAAGCTCGACGCCGTCGACGTGACCCGTTCCGCCGACGGCCGGGTGTACCTCACCGGCGCCCAGCGCGGTGTCAACGCCGGCGCCCTGCCCAAGGCGGTCCGGCTGCTCGACGCCCCCCAGGGGGCCCGCGTCTCCACCAAGGGCCGGGCCGTCATCACCAGCACCGCCTGGAGTGACGGCAAGGACTCCCGGGTGACCGTCGAGGAGGCGGCCAAGCCCCGCCCCGTCACCCTCGGCGTCAGCCTGCCCGCCCGCAAGCGCACGATGACCTTCGTCGTCGACCCCGCCGCGGTCGTCGGCGCCGACGCCGAGCAGGGCGTGGCGCCCACGCCCGGCCTGGGCACGGGCGCAAGGAAGAAGAAGGCCCAAGCGGCGAGCGGCCTCGCCGCGGCCGCCTCGCCGAGCGACCCGGTCGAGGACGAGCGGTACTGCTCCGTCCCGCGCAACGACCCGCGTAACCAGGCGATGCAGCCCAAGCCGCGCCAGGTCGAATGGGCCGTCGACCAGGCCATCATGGGCACGCTGAACGCCAAAGCGTCGCGCCCCGCCAACTGGAAGAACCTCGGCATGCCGGCGTACGCGCCGCAGACCCTCTTCCCGAAGAAGGCACTCGTCGAGGGCGACCACGTCCCGGCGCAGGTGATGCTCGGCGTCACCGCCCAGGAGTCCAACATGTGGCAGGCGGCCCGCTTCGCCGTCCCGGGCGTCACCGCCAACCCGCTCATCGGCAACTACTACGGGCTCGATATCTACAACAGCAGCAGTGCCGACGACTGGGACATCAACTGGGCTGACGCCGACTGCGGTTACGGCATCACGCAGGTGACCGACCACATGCGTCTCGCGGGCAAGGAGAAGGGACCTTCCGACACCGCCTGGGCCTACCAGACCCAGCGTGCCGTCGCCCTGGACTACGCGGCGAACGTCGCGGCCGGCCTGCAGATCCTCACCGACAAGTGGAACCAGACCCGCAGCGCCGGAATGAAGATCAACGACGGCGACGCGACCAAGATCGAGAACTGGTTCTTCGCACTCTGGGCCTACAACTCGGGCTTCTACCCGCAGGCCGACAGCGGCAGTAACAGCGGCGCCTGGGGCGTGGGATGGGCCAACAACCCGGCCAACCCGGAGTACCCCGCCAACCGTGCCTCCTTCATGGACACCACCTACGCCGACGCCGCCCACCCGCAGGACTGGCCCTACCCGGAGAAGGTGATCGGCTTCGCAGGCCACCCGCCGGAGCTGCTGGAGGCCCCCGACACCCCCGTCTCCGCCTACCGTGCGGCCTGGTGGAACGGTGACGCCGTCACCGGCCCGCTCAACCGCGCCAACGCCAAGCCGCCCGTCAACCAGTTCTGCGACGCGAACAACGACTGTGAACCGGGCAAGTCGTACACCCCCAACGCCCCCGAGGTGGCAGGCGCCAAGGCCGGTCCCTGCGCGCACAAGAACGCATCCGGCCAGTACGACCTGAAGTGCTGGTACCACCAGAGCAGCACCTGGAAGAGCGACTGCTCCTACTCCTGCGGCAACGAGCTCGTCCGCTTCGACAGCACCTACGACGAACAGGCAGACGGCACCCCGTACCCGCCCAACTGCTCCACCTCGGGCCTCCCGTCGGGCGCCCTAGTCATCGACGACCTCCCGGACGGCACACCGTCCATCCGGCCCAACTGCACCACACCCACCACCAACCAGGGCACGTTCGCCCTCAACTTCGCCGCCGACTCCAACGGCCTCTACCCCTCGAAGATCGACTTCCACCAGCTGGGAGCGGGCTACGGCGGCCACTTCTCCTTCACCCACACCCGCCAGGCGAACGCCGAAGGTGGCAAGATGAAGGTCACCGGCACCTGGACCCTCAACAAGACGCTCAACCAGCCGGCCCGCGTCCTGGTCCACCTGCCCGACCACGGGGCACAGACCCAACTCGCCCAGTACGACGTCACCACCAAGAACGGCGTGCGCTCCCGCGTCGTCCGGCAGCCGGGCAACGGCAACCGGTGGGTCTCCATCGGCGCCTTCATGTTCGACAACGTCCCCAAGGTCACCCTCAGCTCCGTGACATCCGACGGCACCGGGGATGAGGACATCGCCTTCGACGCCGTCGCCTTCGTACCCATCACCGGCACCTACGTGGAGCGCAGCGTCGACGCCGTGGCCCTCTTCGACGAGGACCAGAACATCGACACCTCCGCCCCGGCGTCCTGGATCGGCGGACCGCTCACCGGCCGCCAGAACCTCTACGACTGGGCGATGGACCTCACCGGCCGCATCACCTCCCTGCCCTCGTGCACCGCGGGCCCCACCACCGGGTGCGTGATGCCCGCGACGAAGAGTGCCATGACCGCCTGGCGCTCCCAGGTGACGGCCGCCGGCACCGACCCGGTCAACCACCCCGACGGCACCAGCGAGGCCACCTGGGTAGGGTTCGCCAACCCGTACACCGACCGGCCGACCAGTTCCACCAAGCCGACCTGGTTCGACACCGACGACAACTCCTACAAGATCCGCTCCCGGACGACCGTGTCGTTCGTCAAGGACGCCGCAGGCACCGTCATCCCGGGCAGCGAGTACGTCGACTACGGAAACCGCACGGGCAACACGCACCTGCCGAAGTTCATGCTGGACACCTTCTCCGCGCTCGCCACGGACTACGGCATCGCCAAGCCCGACCTGCGCTACTCGGTGAAGAACCTCAACCAGCACGACAACAAGAACCACGCCGCCGACCCCCTGGCCACCGGCGTCCTGCCGGGCCGCTCCTACGCCTACGCCGGGAAGAAGCCGACCGTGGTGAAGGACGACGACACCCCGGTCGACACCGGAGGCACCTGCGTGGCCACCCTGTACACGTCCGGCGGCTCCATCGGCTACCGGCCCATGCTGAGCGCCGACGCGCCCAAGCAGAACGTCGACAACTGGCAGCAGGCGGCCGACAACGACAGCCGGGTACCGGACTCCGTAGCCGAACTGGCCCACGGTATCTGGTCCAACTTCTTCCAGACCGAACTGCTCTCCCCCCTGGTCGGCACAGCCTTCGGCCAAGCGCCGCCCATCTGGCAGGAACTGAGCCTGAAAGTCTGCGCCGACGGATCGGTACGCAAGGTCAGCGGGCGCCCCTACCTGCGCTCCAGCCACATGCCCGACCAGTACCTCTACCTGGACGGCAAGGCCATGAACCTGGACGGCACCGTCGGCAGCGCGGCGCCCGTCATCAAGGGCGACTTCCAGGACTTCAGCAAGATCCCCGACCCGAACCAGGACTATCCGCTCTGGCCCAACCCCTTCGGGCCGTGCAACTTCGCCACCGACCAAAGCGGCAACCCCTGGGACATCACGGCACCGGCATCCGCCGGAACCGACCCCTCTCCGGCACACTTCTGCCTCGACAAGAGCATCCCGCTCGACGCCGGCTACAGCAGCTACTGACCGCCTGTCCCCCATGGGACCCTGACCCACCACCGGCCGGCCGCCACCGCGCGGCCGGCCGGCCCCCTTTTCCGTCTGGAGACCGCCCGGCACATGGGACTCATCCTGCTCGTCCTGGTCATCGCCCTCCTCTGGTTCCTGCTCGCGCTGCTCCCGCTGCGCCGCCGCACCGCCCAGCTCGTGTTCAGCTCCGCCCACCTGGCTGCCACGGTTGCCCTGGTGGTCGCGGCGGACCGGTCCTCGCCGGGTCAGCCCGCCCTGTGGGTGCTCCTGTTCGGCCCCGGGGGGCTGGTCTCGCTGGTGCGTCTGGGCCGGGCGATCATGGGCGCGGCCGGGCCGGGGCGCGGCAAGGACGCGCCGCCGGACTGAGCGTTGCAGCACCCGGCCGTGCCGGCCCTGCTGGAGCGGTTCGGGTCGTCGACCCAGTCTCGACCTGCACCTGGGCGGGCCGGTTGCTCAGATCCCGTTGAGCAGTGTGTCGGTGCAATGGTTCATGATCGTGCCGCTGCCCGAGTAGCGTGCCACCTCCAGTCCAAGGTTGTAGAGCCCGTCGCTGTAGCTGGCCGTGCCGGCCCAGGCATGGCTCGTGGCGTAGCCGGTGGTGACTTTGTGCCATGGCCAGGTGAGGAGTGTGTTGACCTGATTCCTGCCTATGATGCGCACCTCGACAGACCCCTGCGGCGCCCCGGGTCCGCCACGGCGGTGGGCATCCCCTTGGGGCCGCTCCTGCGACGGCTGTGGCAACAACGCCCGCCACTCTGTCGCCTCCCGCCCGCCCCGCTGCCGCGTCCACACAGGTCACCGGATGCGCGGGCACGGCCGGGGTCGTGACATCCCCTCAGCCGCTCGGTCCTGCACGAGAGTCGAAGAGGCGGGATGCGGTCGGCACGGCTGCTGCGGGGACCGGGGCGGCAGCTGCCCCGGCTGCGCGCCTGCAGGGCCTTTGTGCTGTCCGCGGCTCGGCGGGCGGCCGGCGTGAGATGCCTGGCCGCCGTTGATCAAGTATGCGTTAGCGTCAGGACCTGCCGTGCTGTTGTCGCGGTGGTGGTTGTTCCAGGGAGGAGACAAGGAATGCAGACGGCGTTCGATCAGTCCGAGCGGCGGGCCTGGGCGGGGCAGGCCGACGCCTATGCGGCGAGTTTCGCCAAGCTCTGCGCGTATCCGGTGCCAAGGCTCCTCGACGCTGCCGATGTTCGGCAGGGAGCACGAATCCTCGATGCGGGGACAGGCACGGGCGCTGCCGCCGCGGCTGCGTGTGAGCGGGGAGCGAAGGTGACGGCGGTCGATGCCGAACCTGGCATGGTCGCACAGGCAGCGCTGACGGCCCCGGAAGCCGACGTGCGACTCGCTGCGCTGCCCCACCTGCCGTTCGCCGACGACGAGTTCGATGCCGCGGTCGGCAACTTCGTCCTCAACCACGTCGGTCGGCCTCGGGACGCCCTGAAGGAACTGCGCCGGGTGACACGCCCAGGCGGGCGGATAGCCGTCACCATCTGGGCGGTTCCCGCCGCCTCAGGGCAGGCTCTGCTGGGTAGGGCTGTCCAGGCGGCGGGCGTCACCCGTCCCGCTCACCTGCCGGCCCTCGCTCCCGAAGAGGACTTTCCGCGCACTGAAGAGGGCTTCGCCGCGTTGCTGGGCGAGGCGGGTCTTACGGACGCCGTCTGCGGTACCTTGTCCTGGGCCCATCGGACAACTGCCGAAGAGTGGTGGAGCGGACCGGCTGCCGGAGTGGCGAAGATCGGGCAGACCGTGACAAGCCAGGATCCGACCGTCATCGCTGAGATCAAGGACCACTTCGAGTCGCTGTGCACGGAGTTCACCGGTCCCGATGGTGTGTTGATGTTGCCTCATGCGGCCTTGATGGCACACGGCCAGGCGTGACATCGCCTTCCCCGGGCTGGAGGCAGGCGGGCCCGCCGCTCGCGCCTTCCACGACCGCGAAGGACACCTCGACGTCCCCCGGCGCCACCCCGCACACCTCGACGGCAAACCCGTACGCGACGGACAATGGATCAGCAACGCCCGACGCCGCAAAGACCGCCCGCCCGCCGACCGCCTCCACGCACTCGACGCTCTCGACATGCGCGGGCAGACGCGACCGGCGGAGCACGGGGTGCTGCCGGACTCTCCAGGTCTGCCGGTCGGTCCCCACAGCAGCGCCAAGGCCCTTTTCGTGTCCTGCAGGGCAGACAGAAGGGGTGACGGATCTACTGCCCTACCTGCTGGGCAGCGGTCCGGTGGCAGGGGATACGGCAGCTGGCCCCGACGGCCCCGAACGCTCCGCGGGGGGCACCCTGGGCCCCTGCGCCCGAGAGCGCGGCGAGGACGAGGACCGACAGCGGGCTGCTGCGGGACGGGCGCGGGATCTCGGATGATCACGGTCGGTACCGCGCACAGGCCATGCTGTCAGTGGCCTCGTCTATTTTTGTGGGCAGTCAAGGAGGTGCGTTCTGCGGAGGAGCAGCCGATGGTGGGGGAGAACGAGGAAGTAGCGTTGTCAGGGTCCAGCAGCTTGCGGGCGCCGGCGTGACCGGCCTGGACCGGAGCCTCTATCGCCTGTGTGCTGACATCGATGGCGACTGGAGTTTCGATGGCGGCCAACTGATCGGCCTACTGCGCGCAATGCCCACCTCTACCCGGGTCCTGCTGCTGCGGCGGATGACCGATGGGCTGGAGGAGACGGCCGTGCACGACCCGGGTCACTGCCGGGGCCTCGCGTCGCTGATCGTCCTGGTGGCACACGGTCTGCCCGCCGAGCAACTGGCCGCCGGGCGCGAGCCTCTGATGGCCATGGCTGCCACAGAGATGACACTGTGGAGGGCTGGCGACTGACCTGCCTGGTCGAGGTGGAGCAGGCGGCGGGGCGAACATTGCCCGATCCTGTGGTCGCCACGGTCCGCAGGACCGGTTGAGCTACGTCACCACGCCGGAAGCCGAACTCCCATATTCGCAAGGGGCGTACGGGCGTCCATACCCTCCACGCTCATTTGGGTCTTTACACCGAAGTACCGGCGCGGACCGTTCACCGACCGACGAGATCCTTCGGCGCTGCGAGGAAGTCATGCGGTCCGTGTGTGCGGACTTCGAAACCGAGCTGGTCGAGTTCAACGGCGAACGCGACCACGTCCACGTTCTCGTGCACTACCCGCCCAAGGTGTCCATCTCCAAGCTGGTGGGCTCTCTCAAAGGCGTCTTCGCCCGCAGGCTCCGCCAGGAATACCCCGACCACATCCGCACGTACCTGTGGGGCGCACACTTCTGGTCACTCTCATACTTCTACTTCGCGGCGAGCTGTGGCGGAGCGCCGTTGTCTGTCATCAAGGAATACATCGAACAGCAGAGACGTCCGTCGTGACCTGCGGGTCAGAGCAGTCCAGAGAAGCGATTCCTCCCGGGGCTGAAGCCCCGGGGTTCCTCGCTAGTGCCGGATCAAGCAACGTTTGCCCTGTCGACGACGGCGCGTAGGTGCCGGTCGTCGGCGTGGCGGTTTCGCCAGATGATGTAGCGGCGGAT
>NZ_JBHVWN010000126.1:0-9066 GCF_042882275.1 Streptomyces sp. NPDC058231
TTAATAAACCTCCTACTTTCGTCGCCCGCGTATGTTGTTTATAATCCACTGGGTTCTAGGAGAACCCGCCTGGGGCCGCCCCCCGCGTCGCGCCCCCCGCAGGGGGAGTCTCCTCACGGCGGGTCTCCGGGGGCCGATCCGTACCGCTCCCGAGCTCGACGGCTGAGCCGAAGGGGCGCATGCGGAGCCCGGGCAGATTGAGCCAGGACGGCGGCCCGAGCCCGTCGGCGCGCCCGCCGTGCAGCAGCAGTACCGCCGCCAAGGGCGCATCCGGGGCGGCGGACACCTCCAGCGGGCGATGTGCGTCGCGCCGGTCGGCCCCGCCACCGGCGCCCCTCAGCCCTGCCGAACGCGCCCAGTGCCCGCACGAGGCCGCCCCTGATCTTCGCAGGGAATCCCGGCCTTCGGGCCGGGCGGGAATGAACTCCCACATCCGGTGGAAGGTCCGGTACCGCCGACCCGCTGCGCACGCATGGACGACGGTCGGCCCCGCCGTGTCGCCGCTCACCCCGGTCACCCGTCGACGTTCCACGGTCGTCTCTCCCTGTTCCCACGCCCGCCCCCGGATTCGGTGCGGCGCGCTCTGCCAGGGACTCGGAGCAGCACCGCGTACGGATTGCTCCCTGCCGCCCGGTCCACCTCGACACGTGCGGACGCCGCCGCGCGCGGACTCGGTCAAGTCGCCGACCGCGCACCACTCGTCCGAACCGGACAGGGGCGGCGACCGAGGGCCCATCGATCGGGCGACGGGCCAATCCGGCCGGCGACCGGCTCCGAATGACGGGTGTGACGATCTCCCGAGCAACTCCGACCCGCTACGCGCTTGCCGCGCTCGGAGGTCTGCTGGCGGGCTTAGCCGCGCTCACGGTGGCCGAGCTCGCGTCGGCGGCCGTCAGGCCCGAGGCGGGCCCGGTGACCGCAGTCGGTGGCGCGGCGATCGACCGCACCCCGGTGGGCGTGAAGGACTGGGCGATCCGAAATTTCGGTATGCATGACAAACTCGTCCTGCAACTGGGCATCGTCGTCGTGCTCGGGCTCTTCGCCCTCGCCGTCGGCGTGATCGCCCTGCGCCACCGGCGCCCGGGTTCCGCAGCCGTGCTCGCCTTCGGTGTGATCGGTGCGGCAGCGGCCGTGAACCGCCCGGACTCCACCGGCCCGGCCGACGCACTGCCCTCGCTCGTGGGGGCCGTTGCCGGAGCTCTCCTCCTCTACGCGCTGACCGGCAGACTGGCGGTACGGCAGGCTTCCACCGACCCGGTCGGGTGGGACCGGCGCGGGTTCCTGCTCGCCGCGACCGCGGCCGCAGCCGCATCCACCGGCGCAGGAGCGCTGGGACGCGGCCTGAACAGCCGGCGCGGCCGGGAGGCTGCCGCATCGCGCTCCGCGGTCCGCCTGCCCGCCCCCGGATCTCCCGCACAGCCGATCCCCGCCGGTGCGCACCTCCGGGTACCGGGGATCGCGGCCCCTACGTCGGCCATGCGCGCTGGATCGGGGTGCGACTGGCCGACCTGCTCAAGGAAGCGGGTGTGAGGCCGCCGTCCAGGGGAGGGCCTGCCGACCAGCTGATCGCCCGGTCCGTGGACGGGATGACTCTCGGGACACCGGTCGACGATGTCATGGACGGCCGGGACGCGATGCTCGCCGTAGGCATGAACGGAGAACCGCTGCCCCTCGCCCACGGCTTCCCCGTACGCATGGTCGTTCCGGGCCTCTACGGATATGTCTCGGCCTGCAAGTGGATCGAGGACATCGAACTCACGACCTTCGACGAGTACGACCCGTACTGGGTGAAGCGCTCATGGGCCCGCAGGGCGCCGATCAAGACCCAGTCCCGTATCGACACCCCCAAACCCTTCGCGCGGCCCCGAGCCGGAACGGTCATGGTCGCCGGGGTGGCCTGGGCCCAGCACCGTGGGATCGACAAGGTCGAGGTACGCGTCGACGACGGCCCCTGGCAACGGGCGCAGCTCGCCGAAGCGAGCACCGTCGACACCTGGCGGCAGTGGTCGTTCCCGTGGAAGGCGACCGCCGGCGGCCACACCCTGACCGTGCGTGCAACCGACCGGACCGGCGAGGTCCAGACCGAGAAGCGCACCACCGCCCCGGACGGTGCCAGTGGCCGGCACTCCGTCGTGGTGACCGTCGAATGACCGCCTCCCGCGCCCCCAGCCGCCTGTCCTCCGTCTCCCTCGGACCCCATTTTCCTTTCGCTGCCCGTCAGTTCGGGTGAGCCGCGGCGTACAGGATCTCGCGCATCCCCGGCAGGGACTCGTGGTCCTCGCGCCAGACCAGCCGGAGGCTGAGATCGGGAACCCGCAGGTCCAGTCGGACCAGCGTTCCGGAGCGGAGGCTGTCGGCCACCGCGAACCGGGGCAGCAGCGAGATCCCGAGTCCGTGCTCGGCCCATGCGCGCATCACCGGAACACCACCGGCCCTGATCCGCTCGGGGCCTGGGCCGAGGATCCGTTGCGCCGCCATCCGGAACGAGCACGCCTCGACGTTGACCAGGAGTCGTTCGTGCGCGAGGTCCTTCGGCGACAGGCCGGTCCGGCCGGCGAGAGGGTGCTGCGGGGCGGCGACCAGCGCGAGCGGCACCGGATCGAGATCGACGAAGGCCAGTGGTCCGGCGGGGGCCGGGAAGCCGAGGCCGCCGATCACGTCGCCCACGTCCAGCAGCAGAGCCGCTTCGAGACGACCCGCGATCACGTCGGCCAGGAGTCCGTCGCGCGCGCGGTCGGAGTGGATCTCGACGTCGAACTCGGGCCGCCGCTCGGCGAGACGGGCCAGAACACGGGGCACGTAGAAGCCGGCGAGTGATTCGAGTGCGCCCAGCCGCAACACCTGCCTGCCCCCGCGTACGTCGCGCTCGGCGCGCTCGGCCTGGTCGAGGAGGCGTCGGGCCCATCCGAGCAGCCGCCGGCCAGCTGCCGTGGGCTCCATTCCGTCGGGGCGCCGCGTGAACAGTGTGACGCCGAGCGACTTTTCGAGGGTCCTGATCTGCTGCGACACCGACGACGGTGCGAGGTCGAGTGCCCCGGCGGCGTCCGTCACCGTCCGGTGCCGCACGACTGCCTCGAAGGTCCTGAGTTGGCGTAGCTCCACGCACGGCGGCAACTCCCCGGAGCATGCGGAAATTCCGCACGCGGCGTGCGGAAGCAGCGGTGGAGCAGCAGTCCGTCGCACCACACAGTGGGGCGCGTCACCGTCCCCTTCCGTCGGAGAGCTGTCTCAGCCATGTCCCTTGCCCGCACGCCGATTTCCACGGCGCCACGTCGGATTCCGGCCCGCACCCGCTGCCTGATCGGCATCTCGCTGGGCTACTTCATGGTCCTGCTGGACATGACGGTCCTGTCGGTTGCGGAACCCGACCTCGCATCATCCCTGCACACCTCGGTCGCCGGGCTCCAGTGGGCCACCACCGGATACACCGTGGCGTTCGCCGCACTGCTGCTGTCCGCAGGAGCGGTTGCCGACCGGTACGGCGCCCACCGTGTCCTCCGCTCCGGAATCACGGTCTTCACGCTGGTCTCCCTGCTCAGTGCGGCCGCGCCGGACCTGAAGAGCCTGGTCGCGCTGCGGGTGGTCCTGGGAATGGCCGCCGCGGCCTGTGTTCCGGCCTCGCTGGCGGTGATCGCCCGGCTCTACCCACAGCCTGCGGAGCGCGCCCGAGCCCTCTCGGTGTGGGCGGCGATCAGCGGTGCGGCGGTCGCAGCCGGGCCGATCGCGGGCGGTGCGCTTGTCGACGCGGCCGGATGGCGGTCGATCTTTCTTGTCAACGTGCCCATCGGCCTGGCGGTACTGGCGCTGACGGCAGGACGGACGATGGTCTGTCCGCGCGGTGAGAGCCGCATCAGTTGGCTCTCCCAACTGGCAGCAGCCGTGGTGTTGGCGCTGTTCACCGACGCGGTGGTGGCCGCCGGCGCCCGCGGATGGATCCACACCCTGTGCTCCTCGGCGGCCGCAGCGCTCTCGGTGATCGTCTTCGTGGCACTGGAACGGCGCAGCCCGGTCCCGGTCCTGAACCGGGCGCTCCTCCGGGAGGACCGGGTACGTGCCGGGCTGCTGGCCGGAGCGGCGGTGAACTTCGCACTGACCGGGGGCCTCTTCGTACTTCCGCTGGTACTCCAACAGCGTTACGGCTTCGGTCCGTTGGAAACCGGTCTGGCGTTCCTGCCGCTCACTCTGCCCTTTGCGGTCAATCCACCGTTCACCGGGCGGATGGTGGCCCGTGTCGGACCGCGCCGCCCCGTACTGGGCGGCCTGGCGCTGCTGGCGGCCGGCGGGGTGGTGCTGGCGGCGGCGGTTCATGCCGCGGGCGGGTATCCGTTCATCGCCGCGGGTCTGCTGATGACCGGGCTCGGCGTCTCGTACGCACTCCCGGCACTGGTCGCGGCCGTCGTCGGCGCAGCGCCGGAAGGGACGGCGGGATCGGTCGGTGGTCTGCTCAACGCCGTGCGTCAGGCAGGCGCCACGCTCGGCGTCGCGGTCATGGGAGCCGTCATCACCTACGGCGCGGACCGGGCACTGCTGGCGTCGGCGGCGGCGTGCGCCACAGCCCTCGTCGTCTTCGCCCGCACCGGCGGCCGAGGTACGCGAGGCCGGCAGGATCCGGACAAGAGGCTGTAGGAGAGGGCCCCGACCCAGGTCAGCCGGCCACTCCTCCCGCGCAGTGGCCGGAGCCGCCCCACATGCCTCCACCTGATCCTGCGCTCACAGGGAGGTCATCTCCGGCTGCGGACCACCGACATCAGCAGCTCGTGGGTCTCGGCGTCCGCGGCTGCCACCAGGCCGTGGCCTCCCTGCCCGATCGGAGCGCCGTCGATGCCGGTGACCACGCAGCCGGCGGCCAGGCAGAGCGCGATACCGGCGGCGAAATGCACACTCCCGGACAGGTCGTCACCATCAGTGACGTACGCGGCACGCCTGCCCGCGGCGACCCAGGTCAACGCCAGCGTCGTGGACACGACCCGCGGTCGGAACCGCTCGACGAACTCGGGATCGGCCAGCAGGTCCACGGCCCGGAACCCGGGCGCGCTCGGGAACGGCGGATCCAGGTTGACGTCGACCAGCCGGGTGGCGGGCGTGGGCGCCAGTCGCACGTCGCCCCCCTCGTGCCGCAGCCAGGCCGTTTCGCCGTCCGTGCAGAAGGTCTCGCCGCTGAACGGGTCGACCACCGCCGCCGCCCCGCCGCGCAGCGCCACGTTGACGGCCACCAACATGTTGCCGACGGCGTAGTTCAGCGTGCCGCACAGGGGATCCACCAGCCACTGGCGCACAGCAGCGTCGACGGCGCCCTGCTGTCCGCCCTCCTCTCCGAGCACCGCGTCATCGGGCCGAGCAGCACGTATGACGTCCAGGATCATCCGCTCGGCCTCCACATCCGCCGCGGTGGCGAAGTCACCGGCTCCCTTGTCGATACGGGTGAGCAGCCGGCCGTACATGGCGCGCACCACGTCCGCGCCGGCACGCGCCGCGGCGATCGCGACCTCGGTGTCGTCCGTCTTCACAACTGAGTTGATCACACCGCAGAGAGTATCGAGCGATGCGGTTCCCGCGGCCGGTACGTCATCGTCGCGCCCGGCCGGCGGAGCGTACGGCTCGCCGCCGTGCGAGCGCGATCGGGAGCCACCGTGACGCCCGTACTCCGTCGACGGCGTGACCGTCAGCGCGGGCGCGGGCTGTCCGGAAGGGCTGTCGGCGGGCGCTCGCCCCCCGTCTCAGGGGCTCCGGTAGGTCAGCAGGTCGCCGGGCTGGCAGCCGAGGACCTCGCAGACGCGGGTCAGTGTGGTGAAGCGGATCGCACGGGCCCGGCCGTTCTTCAGGACGGAGAGGTTCACGTTCGTCACGCCGGCCCGGGAGGCAAGCTCCGCCAGGGTCATGCCGCGCTCGCTGAGCATGCGGTCGAGATGGACCTCGATCGCGTGGCTGTCGTTGTCGTCCGACGTCATCACACCGTTCCTTCCAGATCCTTCCGCATGGACACCCCGGCGCGCATGATGCGGGCGAACGTGAGGAGGCCCAGAGCCGTGAGGACGAGCGCGTACGGCGGCTGCCAGTCTCCCATCCAGCTGTCGGCGTCGAAGGTCTGGTCCTGGGCCAGGGCTGCCAGCAGCGCCGCGTGCGCGCCGGATTCCACGACCGCCGCGACCAGACAGCCGACCAGCAGCCACCAGCCGGCGACCCGCAGGTGCTGTGCCGTCCAAGCGGTGAAGACGCCCCGGCGTGAGGCGCCCCGTATCAAGCGGTTGAGCAGGAAGAGGATGCCCAGGAGGAGCAGCCACGAGGGGAAGCTGCCGAGGAAGTCGTACATCCTCTGGGCAGTGTCTGCGTGGTCGGTGCAGTACGACGGGCGGACCATGGTTCCGACCCCCGCACGGGGCCCGAACATGCTGGTGAACCCGTCCGTGCTGTATTGCGATCGGGACTCGGCGCATACGTGCGGACCGCCCCACATCAGGTGCAGCTTGGTGCCGGCCAGAGGTCCGACGGCGCCGACGACCAGACTCGCGAGAAGCAACCGGTAGGTGCCCCGGACCACGGTGGCCACCGGTTGCAGCAGCCGGGCCTCGGCGCCGTCGCTCACCGGCGCTGCTGTGTCCAGCAGTTCGGACTCCTCGGTGTTCTGTATCTCCGCAGGCATCAGCGACCACCCCTTGTATCGAATATCGATGTTATCGAAGAACGATAGGGTCGATGGTGTTTCCGGTCAACACCTCTGAGTACTCGTCAGTCGATGGCGTCCTTGAACGTCCCGTGCCCCACATGGACTTGAAGGTCTTGCCGTGCCCCCTCCCGGGCCTCCGAGGCGGATGTACGGGCGATCGGCGCGGGTACACATCACTTGGCCCTCGGGGGGCGGAGACGGTACTCCGTCGACCGCGGCAGGCGCGGCAACAGGTTCAGGTCAGGATGATCGGATTGGTGAGCGCCGCCATGTTCCGGTCCGGGTGCCGTACTTCGATACGGACGAAGGCGGAGTCCCTCGCGGTGGTGAGCCACTCGGCTGTGCCGGCGCCGTGGCCGGGCAGCGAAGTGCGGTGGACTGTGCCCAGGTCGGTGTGGAAGCTGACGGTCGCCGAAGGGGCGCCGCATATGCGCGCCCGCACGGCGGCCCTCGCCCCGAAGGTCTCGAGGTGTCCGCCCACCCCCGCGAGGTGTCCGCCCGCGGTGGCAGTGAGCGACACCTCGACGGCCGCCGACTCGGCGATCCAGCTCCGCCCCGCGCGGATGCCGTCCAGAACCGCCCGGGTGCTCAACTCCTCGGCGAGCACCACGGTGTGCGGGATCCCGATCTGCCCCTCCAGATGGGTGTCGCTGTTGCCCATCGCCGGCCGCCACCGCCCCATGGGTGCGTCCACGGCCAGCGCGCTGCCCCATTCGGCCAGTGCCGCCTCGTTGTCGGCGTTCCAAGGACGGTCCGACGTCCACAGCCCGTTCCACACCTCGACCACGTCGAAGCCCTGGTACGGGTAGCTGAAATCGCCCGACGGGTACGGGGCGTGCGGGTGCGCTGCCACACACAATCCGCCGACTCCGTGCACCTGGGCGAGATGCCGGTCGACCAGCCCGTCCCGTGCCCCGTACTCCCAGCCGATCACCTGCCCGGGTCCGATCCCCAGAGCGAGCCAGTGCCCCGCCTCGGTCGTCACCTCCTCACCGAGCACCACCAGAAGGTCACCCCCGGCGTGGGAGGCCCAGGCGCCGTGGGCGTCGGCCGTGTTGTGTTCCGTGGTCGCGATGAAGTCGAGCCCCGCTGCCCGTGCACCGGCTGCCAACTGCTCCGGCGTGAGCTCGCCGTCGGAGTGCACGGAATGGACGTGGCAGTCCCCGCGATACCAGCTCCGCCCTCGGCCGGCCGCGCACAGCGGCGGATAGTTCGACATCGGTCACCCTCTCCCACGGCGTTGCCCTGCCCACCGAACGCGAGCAGCTCCCACCGCTTACCCCGAAACACCCCCGTTCGGCAACCGGCGAATTCGGAAGGGCCGTTGGAGGTCACACCCGCAACGCCGGCACCATGCGACCGGCAGGCCGGAGCTGTCCACGGGCTGTCGTGGGGCCTGGTGGAAGGGAGTGTGCGGACCGAGTCCCGGGTGGTAGAAATGACGGCGGACCATCCATGCGTCGGCTTCGACGGCACGCGATGTCTTTGCCGGCCTGATCGGTCGAAATTCTGTCTCCGGTGGGGGTACGGCGTGAGCAAGTGGGTCCGGCGTTTCCATCCAGGACCGGATGCTCCGGCGCGCTTGCTGTGCTTTCCGCATGCCGGCGGGTCGGCGAGTACCTATCGGCCTCTGTCCACCGCTCTGAAGGGGCATGTGGAGGTATGGGCCGTGCAGTATCCGGGGCGGCAGGACCGCCTCGGCGAGCCGTGTGCGCAGGATCTGGACGAGATCGTCGAAGCGACGCTGGACACGCTTGCGCCGACCCTCGCCGATGGTGGCCCCATCGGACTGTTCGGGCACAGCATGGGCACCCTGTTGGCATTTGAGGTTGCGCGCCGCCTCGTCAAGGAGGGCACGCCTCCCGCTGTGCTCTTCGTGTCGGCGGGGCGAGGGCCGTCACTGGGCCGGCCGGCCGGTATCCCCGGACTCCACGATGCCGGCGACGAGGCGATGCTCGAGGAGGTGCGGTTGCTCGGGGGCACGGAGAGCGAGTTGCTCGACCATCCGGAGCTGCTGGATCTCGTCCTGTACGCACTGAGGGCCGACTACGCGATGATGGGCAGGTACGAGTATCGACCCGGGCCGGTGCTCAGTTGCCCGGTGATCGCTCTCGCCGGTGACAGTGATCCTCGTGTCCCTGTCGAGAGCATGCGCGCCTGGGCGGAGGAGACATCCGGCTCCTGTGACCTCCATGTTCTTCCCGGCGGGCACTTCTACCTGGAGGCGCAGCTTGCTCCGGTGGCGGAACACATCCGGGCGGCGATGCGGAAGTAGGCACGTGGGAGGTGCCTGCTCGGACACTGCCCCTAGGGCCTTTCGTTTGGATCAGGCTGGATCAGGGAGCGGGGTCTGGTGCCGTGCATCGCAAGGCGGAGGAGGGAGTCATGGCGGAGCCCTGACG
>NZ_JBHVWN010000127.1:0-8348 GCF_042882275.1 Streptomyces sp. NPDC058231
TCAGATCCTTTCGGGCCTGATTCCCAGTCAGCGGGCTTGTCATCCCGGCCGTTGGGCCGTTCCGACACCCGAACTCTAGCGGATTCGTCCCGGCGATTCATAATCGCGTCCCCGAAATGAATTCCGGCATGCCGAAATCATCCCGAGTGGGAGACCGTACAGAGTTTTGGTTGCCGCAGTTGCGACGGGATCGGCTGGCGGGGAACCATTCCGGCTCCACGACAACTCGGAGAACCTTACGGATCAGAGGGATGCGTGTCAACCTCGCCAGGTCGAACCCGGCGGGGCCGCGGTGCTCGGCCGTCGTGCGGCTGCGTCCGGGCGCGCAACGCGTCATATGTATGTGCCAGTTGGCAACCCGGCTCTGCCCCGTCCGTGGCACCCCGGCGCTGGTTCGTCGAACGCGCCCACGCCCAGAGCGTGTCTCCTTGGCCCTTGGGTCAGTTGAGTGGATGTGTCTGTCCGACCAGTGATCACTGATGCGATGTGGGAGCGGATCCTCGCGGCTGTCCTTGCAGTGGTGGATACCGAGGACGAGGTCGGCTGGACCGTCTCGGTCGACTCCACCGTCTACCGAGATCACCGGCATTCGGCCGGAGCCAAGAAAGAGGGGCGCCGGACCGGTCCGAGCCCGAGGACCACCGGCCGCAGGACTGTCGCCGGCCACCGTGACCCGGCTGACCAAGCAGTGGGGCGACGACGACGCCGCCTTCCGAACTCGCGACCTGTCCGATCGTGACTTCGTCTACGTGTGGGCCGACGGCGTGCACCCCAAGGTCCGTCTCGGCCGGGCGCACTCGTGCGTCCTGGTCCTACTCGTCGTCCGTGTCGACGGCACCAAGTGGCCCCAGGCCGTCGCGGAGATCACCGAGGATCGGGAGGAGCTCTTGGCGTACTAGGACTTCGGTCAAGCTCCGCACCAAGGTCACCCGCGGCGTCGGCAGCCCGGTCACAGCACTAGCGACGGTGTTCAGGCTCGTCGAGTCGGTCCGGGCCCGATGGCGGGCGATCACCGGGCGCCCACCTCGTCGCCCTGGTCCGCTCGGTCTGCCGCTTCGAGGACGGCATCCTGGTCGAGCGTGTGGAAGCGGCGGCTTGAACCCGCAGCCGGTGGACATGTCCGGGCGCTACATCAGGTCGCTGATCACCGGGTGCTCGGGCGAGGCAGGGCAGGTGAAGATGCGCATGGTCTCGGTCAAGGCGAGTCGCACACTTGTAGGCGATTGACGCCGCAGGCGGCTGTCCACGGGACCATCCAGGAATCCGGTCGGGGCCCAGCTCGCCGTGCCGCCGTCCCACTCGATGCTGGCCACCGCGGCGACGAACCGCATCTCGCTGCCGCACGAATGGCACCGCGCTGGTCCGAAATAGCCCTGGTAGTTCCAGGGCTCGTGACCGCCGAGTTTCCATCCCGGAGCGGTGGAGGGCTCCCAGTGGAATCGGGGTTCGTAGTCTTCCGGGTCATCGGTGATGTCGCCGAAGGTGGCCATCTCCCACTCGTCGACCCGCTCCTCGAATTCCTCATCCAGGACACCAGGATGCGGATACTCGGTGACCGGCTCCGGACGAAGCCGACACGGTGACGGAAGGTAGCCCGGCTCGCCGACGACAAGCGGCTCCTGCGGCGCCGAGAGTCTCCCGGAGAGACCGGTGCTGTTGCGGTAGAAGACCTGACCGAACGGACCGGCGACAGCGGCTCTGCCTCGCGCGGCCGGCGTGAGTGGAAGGGCACGCTCGGCCCGACGGGTGCGCTCCCCCTGCCGGAGGCGGATCCCCGCTCCTCTGCGGCGCCGGGCACGCCCCGGTCCGTCAGACGTCCACCCCGGCCGCCCGCACGATGATCTTGCCCTGGTTCTCGCCCCGCAGCATCCCCAGGAACCCGTCCACGATGCCGCCGAAGCCGTCGACCACGGTCTCATCGAGCGTGACGCGTCCACTCTGCAGGTGCGGCACGGCGAACTCGTACAACTCTTCCTGAACGTCACGATAGTTACGGACCAAGAAGCCCTCCATGCGCAGGCTCTTCTCGACAATGTCGGGAAGGTTGCGTAGGGCGTAGGGCGTGCCGGTGCTGTTGTACTGGGCGATCGTGCCGATCCGCACGATCCGTCCGTACTCGCGCAGCGAGGAGATCGCCGCTTCGAGGTGCTCGCCGCCGACATTGTCCATGTAGAGGTCGATTCCGTCGGGCGCCGCCTTGGCGAGCAGCTCGGCCGCCGGGCCCGAGTGGTAGTCGAAGACCTCGTCGTAGCCGACGTGTTCGGTCAGGTAGGCGGCCTTCGCCGCCCTGCCCACGCTGCCGACCAGCCGTCCCGCGCCCATCAGCCGGGCGAGCCGCCCGGTGGCCGTGCCCACACCGCCGGCCGCCGCCGAGACAAACACGTCCTGCCCCTCGCGGAGTTCGGCAATGCGGGTGAGACCGACGTAGGCGGTCAGGCCGGTGCCGCCGAGGATGCTCAGGTGCGCGGAGAGCGGTACGCCGTCGAAGCGGGGGACAGCACGCACCTCTTCGGAGGTGACGACAGTGTGGGTGCGCCAGCCCTGCCGGTGGAAGATGATCTCGCCCTCGCGGAGCGCCGGAGCGCGGGAGTCCACGACCCGGCCGATAGTGCGGCCCTCCAGGGGAGCGTTCAGCGCGAAGTCCCCGTCCATCATTTCGCGGTGGTAGGGGTCCACCGACCAGTACAAGTTCTCCACCAGTGCCGTTCCCGGGCCGGGTTCCGGTATCGCGGACTCGACGAAGGCGAAGTGGTCGGGGGTGGGGAAGCCATGGGGGCGGGCGGTCTGGTGCACGGTGAGCGCGGTCTCGGTCATGACGGTGACCGTACGGAGGAACACGGAGGCCGGGGAGAGTGTTCCGCTCATGGAACGACCCGATCCATGAAGGGCCCTCATAGAAGCAGGTGGGAACCCCTATGACAGCCTCAGCCCCCATAATCCCCGCACCCACTGCGGCAGCCGCCACCGACCTCGCCCCGCACGAGCTCCGCATCCTCGTGGCCGTCCACCGCGAGCGCGGGTTCTCGGCGGCCGCCAAGGTCCTCGGACTGACCCAGTCCGCAGTCTCGCACTCCATACGCGGGACGGAACGCAAGGTCGGAGCGGTCCTCTTCGAGCGGGGCCGGAAGGGCGCGACGCCCACCGCGGCCGGTACCGCCGCTGCCGCCCACGCCCGCCGGGTCCTGCGGCTCCTGGACACCCTGGCCGCAGAGGCCCGCGGCGCCGAGCGGGGCACGGTTGCCGGCCCGCTGCGCATCGCCGCCTTTCGTAGCGCCGCCCTCTACCTGCTACCGCCCGTCCTGGAGCGCCTCACCGCCCGCCACCCCGGCATCGAACCGGAGGTGCATGTCGTCCGCGAGCTGGGCGCGGGCACCGCCGGCGAGGTCGCCGAGGGGCGCGCGGACGTGGGCATCGCAACAATCGGCGCCACCTCGCCCGTACCCGCTGGACTCATCGGCGACGTACTCATCGAGGAGCCCTACTCGCTGGTGCACCCGGTCGGCCACCCCGCCCCGCGCTCCCTGCCGCTGGTGGACTGGCACGAGAACTGCGGCTCCTACACCCGCCAGTGGTGGGCCGGGCAGGACTGGATTCCGAAGGCGACCGTCCTGACCGAGGACGACGGAGCGGTGCTCTCAATGGTGAGCAGAGGCCTCGGCATGGCGATCATGCCCGCGCTCTCGCTGAACGAAGCTCCGGACGGCATCGAGATCACCGATCTCGGACCCGAGCGCCCGACCCGTTCCGTGGGCTACATCACCACCCCGGAGTTGGCCTCCAGCGTCTCCGTCCGCGCCCTGATCCGCGAGCTCAGAGCGGCCCGCCAGTGAAGCCGGGGTCGAGTATGAGCGGAGCAGAGAGCGCGGTTTGGTGTCACATAAGTTGGCACCTGGTTGAGGACGAGACCGTCGGAGCGGGCCGGGGTGGTGTGTTCGGCTGTCTCACAACCATGAATGTGACACAGGCGGCCGACGCGGGATCGCGGAGCCTGGTGAGCGTGGACTCCACCTCGTGTCGAGCCCATCAACACGCAGGTGGAGCACTGCGCAGGCCACCACGGGTCCCGAAGCGGAGATCAACGCCACGGCAGCACCACCCCGACGAAAGGTCTCGGCCGTCCGTGGCGGACTGACCTGCAAAGACCACCTTCCTGGGGAGGGCGGCCGCCAACCACTGGCCCTGCTGATTACTCCCGGCCAGTGGGGCGACAGTCCGCAGTCGGTCCCGGTCCTTCAACGCATCCGGGTCAAGCGGCCCGGGCAGCGGTCATTGGCGTGGCCACGCGCGCTACGACAAGTGCGCCTACGTCTTCACAGGAACGGTGACCGCCGCGTCAATCCGGCTGTGGCTCAGCCAGTGACGCCCAATGCCGTGCTCACCTGCGGGATATGTGCGGGCGGATTCAGCGGATGCGCCATTCGTCGTCCGGAATACTGGCTTTACCGAGCAGTGGTGACGCCACTTGTCGATGGGTTTGGGAGGCGCCCCGATCCACGGTCGGGCGATGTTGACGAGATTGGGAGGCATGGCGGCTCTTGCCAGGGCAGCATCGGGATGCTCTTGGTGAAAGATGCTGGTCATGCCGCAGATGGTGCGCTCGGTACTGTCCCGAGAAGGGAACTCCGCAGCGCCCTGGGCGTGGAATTTGGAAAGGGAACCGGTGCTGGCCCAGGCAATTGGAGCCGTGCTGCCGGCAGCGCTGGCGGTCGCACCCAGCCCCTTCCCTCTGATCGGGATCGTCCTGATCCTGGCCGGCCGACACGGCCGACGCAACGGGCTGCTGTTCACGGCTGGGTGGATCGCCGGGCTCGGGATCGTGGCAACGCTCGTCGTGGTCGTGCTCGGTGGAGCCGACGACCCCGAAAGCCCGTCATCAGCGATCGCGGACTGAGGACGGGTACTCGCCGGAGTGGCCCTCATCGTGCTGGGGGCGCGCAAATGGTGGCAGCGTCCGCGTGCCGGCAACGAGACCGAGACGCCACGCTGGATGGCGTCACTCGATGACGTCTCGGCCCTGCGGGCGCTGCTCCTAGGTGCACTGCTGTCGGGCGCCAACTCGAAGAACCTCGTCCTGACGGCCTCGGCCGCCACGTCGATCGTCGAAGCGGGGGCTCACCATGCCGATCTCACCGTAGCCATCACCGTCTTCGTTCTCGTCGGCTCCTGCACTGTCCTGGGCACCGTCATCATCCATTTCGTCGGCGGACAGCGCGCGGCATCGTTCCTGGGCAGTGTCAGGCAATTCATGATCACCAACAGCACCGTGATCACCGCGATGGTGCTTCTCCTTCTGGGCGCCAACATCCTCGGCGACGGACTCACCGGACTTGGTCGGTGACTCCTCCCATCGTGAGCATGAGTGAGGCGTCGAGCCGAGCGATTTCGTTCACACTCTGAGCAGGATGCGGGGAGATTGCAGAACCCCATCATCCCGATGACCGACTCGCTCTCGTTCACCACGCATGAACCCCACGGACGGGCCCTCATCCAGTCACAGCGCACCGAGTTTCGCCCGGCCGCCAGTAGCCTCCCGCCATGGGAGAAGCCGAGATCCGGGTCGTGGTCCGTAAGTTCGATGGCAGGGCGGGGAGGGCGAGGTCTACGCAACCGAAGAGCGACGAGTCATGCTCTTTCCGCGCGGCGCCTGGTGGACGGCCCTGTTCCAGGCAGCTCCAGCTCACCTGGACGTCTACTGCGACGTCACCACTCTGCCCGATTGGCTGCATAAGGGGGAGGTGGCCACGGTCGACCTGGATCTGGATGTCTGCCGGATACGGCAAGACGGATCTGTCTTCGTGGACGACGAGGATGAGTTCGCCAGTCATCAGAAGCAGTACGGCTATCCACGAGACGTCATCCCGCGTGCGGAGAGTGCCGCCGAGTGGCTGTCAGCCGCGCTGCGCGACGGTGCAGAACCCTTCGGAAGCCGCTACCGCACATGGCTGGACCAGGTCAGTTGAGCTTGGCTCTGGTGTTGGTCAAGCTGCGGTGGCGAGGGGGCGTCCGCCCCAGCGGATGCCCTTCTCGCAACGGATTCGAGCTCGATCGCGGCGCTCGGCGGCCAGGACCTCCCGGTGGCGTGCGTTGGCGTTGCGCCAGCGCAAGTAGGCGTGCAGGGCCCGGGTCTGCACCGGGTGGTCGGGGTGGTTCGAGTTGGCGATGGTGAACTTTCGCAGCGGCCCGAAGTGGGCCTCGATCGGGTTGGCCCAGGACGCGTACGTCGGGGTGAAGCACAGTTCGAGCCGATTCTTCTTTGCCCAGCGACGGATCTTCTCGCTCCTGTGGGCGTACAGGTTGTCCGTGATCGCGCAGATCGGGGCACCGTCGGGGCGGGCGGCGCGGATCGACTTCAGCGCGGCCAGTGTGTTCGCGTTGAATCGGTGGATCACATCCCGCACGGTGTCCTCGTCCGCCGCCACTAGTTGCGCGATGACCGGGACGCGGTTTCCGCCGGCCGAAGCCAGGAGCATCATTGCGCGCCGCTAGCGCACCAGCTGGCGCTGCCTCGGCGCACGATCTGCTGCAGCTTCTGCCCTTCCTGGTCGGTAAGTCTGCGCACACGGACGGGCTCGGCCACCGCACCTCCACAGGTCGGATCAGACGTCACCGCATATCCAACCGCCCGACCACCAAACCGGCGAACCCACGCGGTCACGGCACTGGACATCGACCGCACAGCTGCTCGAAGGGACCGAACCTGCCGACCTGCGACACGACATTCGAGGTGCATCCGCACGCCTCCATCGCGACGGTCGCTTCCTGCAAGCTCATGCCGAAGCTCAGCGGGCCGACACGCTCAAGCGGCGCATAGTCCCACTGCGCTCGATCGGATTCGGGAATCGCCGCCCACGGATCAGGCCACACGTCCGGATACTCCTTCGAGCTCCGCCTGTGACCCTATTGCCTGCGGTGATCGGCAAGATCCGCCGGACAGGGCCTAGCCGCGGGGTTGCAGGATGTAGAGGTCCCAGGAGTCGGGGTCGCCGACGTAAACGAAGAGCTTCGGATGCTCGAGGCTCCCGAACACCTGCCAGGTGTCCATGGAGCAGTCGTCGACGGACACGTCCACCTCCTGGTACCACGGTCCGGCACCCGGGTCGTACTGCCAGGTTCCGGTGCCGGTGCACTTGTGCACCACGGGTTCGGAGGAGTCATCGATGCCGAACGTCTCGACGCGGGTCGCCGTGGCCTTGCCGTCTGCCGTGAGGATGAGCGTCCCGCCCTTCCCGTCGGACCATGTCCGGGCGACCCGTTCCGCGCTCAGCTGCGGAGGCTCGTACCCGATCCCGGCGTACAGGCCGATGCCGGCGAGCGTGCCGGCGATGACGACAGCGAGCGTGCCGTACAACGCCATCCGCCCGAACATCGCGCCACCGGAGAGCTGCCGGCGGTCCGGCAACAGCAGCCTGCGGGCGACCAGCGTCGTGGCGGCGAGCGCCACCGTCACAGCGAGCCAGCCGCCGAGGCCCGCCAGGAGACCGGCTTCTCCGAGCACTGCCACGGCCAGGGACGGCGGGGCAGTCACAGCGGCTGCCAGCGCCGGGACCCACCACCACGCGCCGTGCCCCGAGAGCCTACGGCCGAGCCATCCGGCCACGACCAGGAGCGGCATCACGACGCCGACCGTCAGCAGGGCGCCGAGGACAGCTCCGGCCACCGCCACGAACGGCACCATCATGATCAGGAAGAAGACCCCCATCACGTTGTAGGAAAGGCCCGGGCTTTCCTGGGTCTGCCCCCACACGAAGAGCGCGATCGTCCCGATCACTGCCTCGACGAACAGCACCGCCATCGAAACCGTCAGCACCGCGCCGAACCTGTCCCTCACGCGCGCCTGCGTCTGCCCCGGATTCTGCATTTCTGAACGCATTCAAAATCCCCTCCCACCGCGCATCCTCCTCCATGCGGAGCTGGTCCGTGCGACCGGGTCCCCCTTCGGCGGGCGCCGTCCCGCACCAGGGCCAAGGGCGGGAGCAGGCAGAGCCCTCCTGACAGGGGGGTGCCGGCGGCGAACTGCTCCGACGGGGCGACAACGCGGACGGGCTGTGCCGAAGGGATGTACTGATTGCCGGTCGAGGACCGTGCAGAGGATCCCTTCAGGGGCCCGAAGGTCTGCGTCATGAGGGGCGATCGGCCTGTAGATGTGGCAGAGGTCCGAAGCTCCGTCCGCGCACGCGTGCCCAGCTGCGAGCGGGTGGGAGAGCTCCCCTGCCGGTGTCGATCGCCGCAGCATCGCCGCCTATTGGCCTCGTAAACGCAGAAAAGCCCCGCACCAGAGGTGCGGGGCTTTCCCGGAATAATTGTTCGGCGGCGTCCTACTCTCCCACAGGGTCCCCCCTGCAGTACCA
>NZ_JBHVWN010000128.1:0-8153 GCF_042882275.1 Streptomyces sp. NPDC058231
GAGCTGCAGATACTCCTCGTGATCTGGACCGGCGCCTGCCCCACCTGTCACCGCGACATGCCAGACCCCGCACCAACATGACCAAGCACTACTAGTCGCCGTGGTCGTCCTGGAGCATGTGGCGACGTTCCTGTTCGCGCTTGGAGTAGGCGGCTGCCCGGATCGCCTCGTCGCTCTCCAAGCCTGATCCCAGCGCGCCGCCCACGGTGGCGACCGAAGCGACGAACCATGACAACGTCAAGTATTCCGCGGCGTGCAGCGGTGTTCGTGTCACGGAAGCGAACACTTGGCCGTTGATGATGAACAGAGCCCACACCAAGTTGATGACGATCAAACCGCCGTAGCAGACGAGCACCCCGATACCCACGGTCATGACCGTCGAGGCGTTGTAGAGCCTCGCCCTCTGCCTCGCCTCCGGCGAGACCTCTGTTGATCGATGCCACAGCTGCGCGTCGACGATCAGCCAGCCGACCATGAGCCCGACAGACCCGACCATCGCGATCACGAGGCGTGGCGCGCTCAGGTACTCGGCCAGGCCCCAGATGGTGGAGTTCACGGTGGCGACTGCTCCCGTGGCGAGTGCGGCCGCCAGGGCTTTCGACAAGCCCGGCACCAACCGCCACGGCCGGTTGGCGCGGACCATACCGACGAGCACCCTCAGGTAACCGCGCGGCCCGCTTACGACGTACCGAAGATCAGCGGTCTCCTCCTCACCGATCGGGCCCGGGTGAACAGGCGCGAGACGACTGACGAAGGGCCCCAGAAGCGGCTGACTCTGCGGAGGTCCTCCAGCCCCGGTGGCCCGCGGACCCGCCAAACTGAGCACGGCTTCTTCCACGGCCCGCCGGGCCCTGGTCTGCAGTCGCAAGCCCCCCAGCGGAGGAAGAGACAGCAGCGCCAAGCCGTGTTCGTGACTCAGATCCACAACGAGCTTGCGCCCGTGTGAGTGCAGCGGAAGGTCGGTGAGGGCCACGACAATGTCCCAATTCTCAGCTCTTCCGCGGTCCATGATCCGGCGCATCAAGGTGGGCGGGTCCTCGGTCCCTGCGGTGAAAGGCTCACTGACCACCTCGACGTCGAAACGTCGGCCCTGGCCCGACTTGTCGGCAAGCCGAGTGGAAAGTATCTGGGCCATGCGCTGCGCGATCTCCGTCGGCGCATCCGGATCCGCCAGGAGAGCTACGACCGTAACGCCCTGAGACGACACCCGCATGACTCCTTCTCGTCGGCTGCCCCCGACCGCCCGTGCCCACAGGATGCCCTCGAGGTATCGCCGACGCCGCGTGACACGCTGGCCCCTGCCAGCAGGTGCAGGCGGTGCGGGCAGATCTCCTCGTCCTCCCCGTGCAGGGCCTGCTCCACCACCGGGCCACGGTTGCGTGCGCCACCGCGAACACCCGCTCCGCGCCACCCCGGGCACCGCGACGAGATCGATCGGCAGCAGGCCTGCCTCCTGTTCAACCTCGTCACCGATCACCTTGTTCATGGGCATCACTGCCTCTACACCGCACTGTTCCTGCTCGTCCATGTCACTGCGGCGTTCCTGCTCACACCGCAGTCGTTGCGTCCCCTCGTCCGACACCAGCACGATGCCGAGTGCCTCCATGGCCCGCCACCGGCCGGGGCCCGCGGTGCGGATCAGGTTGCCCGTCTCTTCCCGGTGCTCGTGCACGAGGCGGATACCGGTTGTGGGTGGACGGCACGCTGATCCCGGTCCGTGACCGGCAGGTCGGCGCCTCCAGCCGCAACCGACGGTTCTCGGCGAATGTGCAGGTCATCATTGACGCCGCCACGAAACTGGTCATCGCCACAGCTCGTCCCTCGCCCGGCAACCGGGCAGACGCCCGCGTGTGGAGAGAATCCGGCCTGGCCGAACACTGCCAGGACGTGACCGTGCTGGCAGACGGCGCCTACATCAACACCGGGCTCGTCGTCCCGCACCGCGAACGCCCAGGACGTCCCCTCCTCGCGGGCGAGAAAGCGGACAACGCCGAGCACCGCAAGGTCCGCGCCCGCGTCGAGCACGCCTTCGCCCGCATGAAGAACTACAAGATCCTCCGCGACTGCCGGCAGCGCGGCGACAGTCTCCACCACGCTGTCCAGGCCATCGCCCGCATGCACAACCTCGCCCTCACGGCATGACCAGCAAGGCCCCGAACCGCAGCTCAACCTGCCTACCCACACCCTTGCAACACGCTTTACAGGGCCGTGTATCGAAATGGATCCGGGATACTCCGGACGCTCGTGTGAGCGGGGCCCGGTGACGGCGCCTGTCGCGCGGTTCCCGGTGCGATCAGGTAATCAGGAATGGTGAACAAGGACGCGACCGACCCCTTCGTGCATGTCCGGGGCGCCAGTGAGAACAACCTGCGGAACATCGATGTCGACGTTCCGCGGGACGCGATGGTCGCCTTCACCGGCGTCTCCGGTTCGGGCAAGTCCTCGCTCGCGTTCGGCACGCTCTACGCGGAGGCCCAGCGGCGCTACTTCGAGTCCGTAGCACCGTACGCCCGAAGGCTGTTGCAACAGGTCGGCGCACCGCACGTGCAGGAAATCACCGGACTGCCACCCGCCGTGGCCCTGCAGCAACGACGCGGGGCGCCCAGCTCGCGATCGACGGTCGGCACCATCACCACGCTGTCCAATCTGCTGCGCATGCTGTACTCCCGCGCCGGCACCTATCCGCCCCGGGCCGCGCGGCTGGAGGCCGAGTCGTTCTCACCCAACACCGCGGCCGGCGCCTGCCCGGAGTGCCACGGACTGGGCGTCGTGCACGACGTCGCCGAGGACCTGCTCGTCCCGGACCCCTCGCTGAGCATCCGCGAGGGGGCGATCGCCGCCTGGCCGGGCGCCTGGCAGGGCGCCAACCTGCGCAGTGTCGTGAGCGGCCTGGGGATCGACATCGACCGACCGTGGCGCAGGCTCAGGAAGAAGGACCGGGACTGGCTGCTGTACACGGACGAGCAGCCCTCCGTGTACATCGAGCCGGAGGAGGACCGCGTCGACTACGGCTACCAGGGCAAGTTCTGGAGCGCCCGCAAGCACGTCATGCACGTCCTGGCCGACTCCAAGAGCGAGAAGATGCGTGAACGGGCGCTCCGGTTCGTCAGGAGTGTGCCCTGCCCCGAGTGTCACGGCAGCGGACTGCGGCCCGAGGCGCTCGCCGTGACCTTCGCCGGACGTTCCATCGCCGAGATCAACGCGATGCCGCTCACCGAAGTCGTAGCGCTGCTGCGGCCCGTCGCGGGGCGGTCCGAGGCCGACGCCACCACGTCGACCGCCCGATCCGGGGAGACGACCGAGGTCGCGGTCCGGATCTGCGGCGATCTGGTCGCGCGGGTCGACGTACTGATCGACCTGGGCCTCGGATATCTCAGCCTCGGGCGCCGCTCGACGACCCTGTCGCCCGGCGAGGCGCAGCGCCTGCGGATCGCCACCCAGCTGCGCTCCGGGCTGTTCGGCGTCGTCTACGTTCTCGACGAACCCTCCGCGGGCCTGCACCCAGCTGACGCGGAACCACTGCTGGACGTGCTGGACCGCCTCAAGGCGGCGGGCAACTCGCTGTTCGTCGTCGAGCACGACATGGACGTCGTACGGCGGGCGGACTGGGTGGTCGACATCGGGCCCGGCGCGGGTGAGGGCGGCGGACGCGTGCTGTACAGCGGCCCGGTCGCCGGTCTTGAGCGGGTCGGGGAGTCGGCCACGAGCCAGTACCTGTTCGGGCGTGCCCAGCCGCTCGATCACCGCCCGCGCACACCGCATGGCTGGCTGCACCTGAGCGGAGTCTCCCGCCACAATCTGCACGACGTGTCCGTCGACGTACCGCTCTGTGTACTGACGGCGGTGACGGGCGTGTCCGGTTCCGGAAAGTCGACGCTGGTGACGCAGGTGCTCGCCGAGGTCGTCCGCGGCCACCTCGGACTCGTACCCGAGGAGCCCGACGAGGCGCGGCTGGAGGTCGACGTCCAGGACGCGTCGGGGGTCGAGTCGTTCGACCGGCTGGTCCGGGTCGACCAACGGCCCATCGGCCGAACTCCCCGGTCCAACCTGGCCACGTACACGGGGATGTTCGACGCGGTGCGCAAGCTGTACGCGGCGACGGACGAGGCCAGGGCGCGCGGCTACTCGGCCGGGCGGTTCTCCTTCAATGTGCCCGAAGGGCGGTGCGAGACCTGCAAGGGCGAAGGATTCGTCGCGGTGGAACTGCTGTTCCTGCCCGGCACCTACGCGCCGTGCCCGACCTGCCAGGGCGCCCGGTACAACGCCGAAACGCTGGAAGTCACCTACCGCGGCAAGAACATCGCGGAAATACTTGCGCTGTCCGTCGACGCCGCCGCCAAGTTCCTGTCCGCCGTCCCGGCCGCCTCCCGCAGTCTGGAGACGTTGCGCGAGGTGGGACTGGGGTACCTGCGGCTGGGCCAGCCCGCGACGGAACTCAGCGGTGGTGAGGCGCAACGCATCAAACTGGCCACCGAACTGCAGCGAGCCCGCCGCGGGCACGCGCTCTACCTGCTCGACGAGCCGACGGCGGGGCTGCACCCCTCGGACATCGCGCTGCTGCTGCGACAGCTGCACCGGCTCGTCGACGCCGGCAACACGGTCGTCCTCGTCGAGCACGACCTGGACACGATCGCCACCGCCGACTGGGTCATCGACCTCGGGCCGGGCGGCGGCGACGCGGGCGGGCGGGTGGTCGCCGCGGGCCCGCCGGCCAAGGTGGCGAGGGCCCGCCGCAGCGCCACCGCGCCCTATCTCGCGGCCCGGCTAGCGCGCTCCTGACGACGGCGCGAGGGGCTGAGCACCAGTCAGCCGGGTTCGGGGCGCAGGGTCGCGCGCGTCGCCATGCTGCGTTCCAGCTTGTGGCGGAGATCGCTCGCGAGGTGTCCCGCCTGGGCCCATTACACAATGAGTTCGGCGACGTGGCGCATCTTGATGTCGGTGTGCTGGGAGATCTCCCGTAGGACGTCCCGGCCGTCCTCCACGCGCAGGCAGGCCAGCGTGACGACGATGCCGATCGCCCTGCAGATCGCCCTGATTGCGGGCCCCGGCCGCATGCTGGTGGGCGCGGCAGACCGTCGCAGCAGTCCGCGAGGAGCCGCCTCACCAACTCGGTGGTGCTGATGTGGTTGGGTTTCAACGGCTCCCGGTCGGCCATTACCGCTGTGCGCTGCCGTTTGAGCGGGATGCCGCCGAAGCGGGCAACCAGCGCCCTCTTCTCACCTCCGCGCTCGACGATGACTTCAAGTCATTTTCGAGGGCCGTCCGGGGTGTCGATGATCGCTCTGTACTTGCGGGCCATCTTCGTGACGGTCGATCTGTGCTTCGACGCCAGTGTCTTGAGCCTGGACGTCTCCATCACACATTGCAGGCGGTTCACCGGGTGCCCTGCCCGAGCGCCGCGATCTCCTCACCGGCGGGGAGCGCGATAGTCCTGGCCGATTCCGCAGACATCTCGGACCTCCCGTCTGCCGTGGATCCGTGTCACGCGCGCCCGCACCGAGTACCCAGGTCCGCGCCTCCCGGACAACCGGTGTCGCATGCGCCGCAGGGAGGTCAGGATGGGCGAGCGGACTGCGCCGAGAGCGCGCCGGGACCGGGTGCGCGATCGCGCAACGCGACGGCGACCGACACAACGGCGCCGCAGGAGAGGACCGCCGCGAAGCCGATCATCGCGGTCTGCACGGCGAAATGCCGCAGGGCAATGCTGAACAGGACGGAGGGCAGGCCCATTCCCAGGTACGCGACGACGAAGAACACGGCGAGGACCCCCGCGCGTGAGGCGGGCTCGGCCACTGAAACGGCACGTTCGACGCCTCCCTTGAACAGCAGCCCGGAGCCGGCTCCCGACAGGGACACGGCGACCAGGTAGAGCCAGAGCGCCGGGTGGTAGAGGGCGACGGCGCACAGGACCAGGCCGACCGGGAACACCACTGCCCCCACGGTCAGGACCCGGGGCAGTGGGAGGCGGCCCAGCACCAGCTGGGAGGCCGCCGCGGAACCGAACATGAGGAAGGCCGACAAGCCGACCACGAGGTGCGAGTCGGTGTGCAGGGTGCCATGGAGCACGCTCGCCCCGAGGGAGGAGATCAGGCCGAGGATCGCGAAGGCGAAGGCGCCCAGCGCGCCGGCCGCGCCGAACGTCCGCCCGCCGCCGGGGCGCAGGACGAACCTGCTGGGCGGTTCGGCCGCGGGCAGCTCCAGGTCCACGGTCTCCGGGGTGGACAGCACCAGCGCCAGGCACACTGCCATGGCGAGCGTGAAGATCGCCTGGGCGGTGATCAGGGGCGTGGGAAGCCACTCGGCGGCGGCTCCGGCGACCAGGGGCCCTGAGGCCAGGCCGCCGAGGTTGGCGGCGGTGGCCACGACGCCGGGCAGCACCGAACCCGTCCGTTCCGGACGCGCCTCGTGGTGGAGGTCGTGCAGGTACGTCGTCGCGGTCGAGGCCATCAACCCCAGTCCGACACCGTTCAGGATCCTGCCCGCGATCAGCCCCGGCAGGTCCCGCCACGCGATCAGTACGACCGACGCGACGATGCCCACCAGCAGCGCCGGGACGATGACGCGCCGTCGGCCGAGCCGGTCCGACAGGTGTCCCAGTCCGAGGAAGGCGGCCGCTGCGCCCACGACCATCGAGGCGTACGCCACCGTGACCGTGGTCGCGCCGAAGTGGTCCCGGGCCTCGTACAGCGGCCACAGCGGGGTCGGCGCGGTACCGAAGGCCATAAGCACGGTGAAGGCCACCGCCACGAACCAAAAGCCGGTCGTGTGCGAGGCACGATGCCGGGCGGGGTCGCGGGGTGGCAGGTCGGCGGGAGCGGGTGCTGGGATCGGATGGGTCAGGTCGTCGGGAGCGTCGGCTGTGGGACGGCTCAGCGGCGTCGGAACGGCAGGCAGGGGTACCCCTCCTCAGGCGGAAGTGGACGGTGCTTTCCATCCTCCTCACCAGCCGGGATCAGTGCGAACGAATGTTTTTGCTGGGCTCGAGCAATGCGAGTGATACTTCTCGTGTGGAGCTACGTCAGCTGGAGCACTTCATCGCGGTCGCCGAGGAGCTGAGTTTCACGCGTGCCGCCCGACGGCTGCACGTGGTGCAGTCCGGCGTGTCCGCCGCGATCCGTTCCCTGGAGCGCGAGCTCGGTTGCGCGCTGTTCGAGCGCACGTCGCAGCAGGTCCGGCTCACCGGGGCGGGCGCGGCGCTGCTGCCGGAGGCTCGGGCCACCCTGCACGCCGCCCAGGCGGCCCAGGACGCCGTGCGCGCCGCACAGGACACGCTGCGCGGCACGGTGAATGTGGGCGCCATGGCCTCGGTCGAGGTGGTGGACCTGCCTGCGCTCCTCGGGCAGCTGCACGCGCGGCATCCGGCGATCGACGTCCGACTGCGGCTGGCGACGACCGGATCGGCGGGACTGGCGCACGCACTGCTCAGCGGGGACCTGGACGTGGCTTTCCTGTCGCTGCCCGAGCACAAACCCGCCGGGATCGACGCACGGGAGCTGACCACCGTGCCGCTCGTCCTGGTGGTGAGCGCCGCCCATCCGCTCGCGCAGCGGGGGGAGGTGGCACTTGCGGACCTCGCGGCGGAGCCCTTCGTGGACTTCCCGCCGGGCTACGGCAACCGCGAGGTGGTCGACCGGGCGTTCGCGGTGGCGGGCGTCGTACGCCGGGTGGCACTGGAAGTGCCCGACATCGACATGGGGGCGGCACTGGTCCGGCACGGCCTGGGCATCGCCTTCCTGCCCGCGTTCGCCGTTGCCCGCAACCCCGGCCTGCAAGTCCTGGACGTCCACGGCACCATGCTCCGCTGGAGCATGCATCTCGGCACGTCGTCGACCCGGCGGCCCAGCTCGGCCCTGCGGGCGCTGCTCGACCTGGTCGACCACCACGTCATCGCCCTGTGACGCCCGGGCCGCGGCCCGGGCGTCTCCCGTCGGTGGTGTCCGGCCCTCTGCGCTCGCCTCGCTCCGGCGGCGACATCTGCCGCAGCGTCCGCTGACGCTCAGGCTGCCGTCGTCCACAGGCGGCGTCGGTTCCAGCGGGGCATCAGCCGGGGCCGCCCAGCACGATCGTCCACACTCGGGTCGCCACCTGGAGGTTGAGGCGGTCCTCGACGTTCGCGAGGTTGCTGCCGCTGATGTCGCGGATGCGCCCTACGG
>NZ_JBHVWN010000129.1:0-7242 GCF_042882275.1 Streptomyces sp. NPDC058231
TCCGCCGCTACATCATCTGGCGAAACCGCCACGCCGACGACCGGCACCTACGCGCCGTCGTCGACAGGGCAAACGTTGCTTGATCCGGCACTAGTACGACCGTCCTCAATCGCCGGAACAGCAAGCCCCGCACCGGCACGACCAAGCCCTCCGGCGATTGAGGACGCCGCACGTCCGGACACGCTCCCAGGAAGACCGCGGCCCGCCCCGACACACCGTCAGAAGAACACCGAACGCCGCTGCACCAGCAGCTTGTACAGCGTGTGCTGAATCTGCTCCCGCACCTGATCGGTCAGGTTGAACATCAGCATCGGGTCCTCCGCCGCCTCCACCGGATACCCCTCCGTAGGAATCGGCTCCCCGAACTGGATCGTCCACTTCGTGGGCAGCGGCACCGCCCCCAACGGCCCCAGCCAGGGGAACGTGGGCGTGATCGGGAAGTACGGGATCCCCAGCACCCGCGCCAGCGTCTTCGCATTGCCGATCATCGGGTAGATCTCCTCCGCCCCGACGATCGAGCACGGCACGATCGGCACCCCGGCCCGCAGAGCCGTGGACACGAACCCGCCCCGCCCGAACCGCTGCAGCTTGTACCGCTCGCCGAACGGCTTGCCGATGCCCTTGAACCCCTCAGGCATCACGCCGACGACCTCCCCCTGCCTCAACAGCCGCTCCGCGTCCTCCGCGCAGGCCAGCGTGTGCCCGGCCTTCCTCGCCAGCTCGTTCACCACCGGCAGCATGAAGACCAGGTCCGCGGCGAGCAGACGCAGATGCCGGCCGGCCGGATGGTTGTCGTGCACGGCGACCTGAAGCATCAGCCCGTCGAGCGGCAGCGTCCCCGAGTGGTTGGCCACGATCAGCGCCCCGCCGTCCGACGGAATGTTCTCGATGCCCTTCACCTCGACCCGGAAGTACTTCTCGTACACCGGCCGCAGCATCGACATCAAGACCTGGTCGGTGAGCTCCTTGTCGTACCCGAACTCGTCGACCTCGTACTCACCGGTGACCCGCCGCCGAAGAAACGCCAGACCGCCCGCGATCCGCCGGTCCCAGCCACCGCGCCCGGCCGAAGCGCTCCCGTCGGGCACGGGCTCACCGTCTCTCTGGGACGCCTCCTGGGTCTGCGCGGTGTCCTGCTGCCCCGGCAGGGCGCTGAGGGCCGCAGTGCCCACCGCAGGCCCGGCGGCTGCCCGCCGCCGCGCGGACCGCGGCCCGCCGCCCGAGCGTGAACGGTCGTCGTCGAACGGAATGACCTTGGCATCCGCCATCGTCGGTGCGCTCCTCTACCTGACGCTGGGGGTCGGTTGTGTGTCGCCCGCCCCGGTGATCCCCGGAACCTCGCCCGCCCCGCCGGCGAACGGCAACGCCGCCACCCGGTCGACGGCCCTGCCCACCGTCCCGGGCGGCAGCAGTCCGGGCCCCTGGCCGCGTGTGAACTCCGCGAACGTCTCCGCGGTGGTGAAGGCCGGGTGGAAGCCCAGCGTCTCGCGCATCTGGACGGTGGAGACCACCCTGCCATGCGTGAGCAGCCGGATCTGCTCCGGCGCGAAGTCCGTCATGCCGACCGTACGGAGCGCCTGACCCACCCACGTGACGGCCGGCAGCAGCAGCGGCAGCGTCGGCCGCCCGAGCCGCCGCGCGCACTGCGAGAGCAACAGCACCCCGTCCCCCGCGATGTTGAACGTGCCGCTGTTCAGCGTCCCGCGACGGGGCTCGCGCGAGGCGATCCCGAGGACGTCGAGCACGTCGCTCTCGTGCACGAACTGGAGCCGGGGGTCGTACCCGAACACCGTCGGCAGGACGGGCAGCGCCAGATAGTCGGAGAGCGGCGAATCCGCGTCCGGCCCCAGGATGTTCGCGAACCGCAGCACGCACACGGCGACGTCCGGCCGGCGGCGCGCAAAGCCCCGTACGTATCCCTCGACCTCCACCGCGTCCTTCGCGAAGCCCCCGCTCGGCAGCGACTTGGGCGGAGTGGTCTCCGTGAAGACCGCCGGATCGCGGGGCGCGGAGCCGTACACACTCGTACTGGACTTGATCACCAGCCGCTGGACCGTCGGAGACTTCTGGCAGGCACCGAGCAGCTGCATGGTGCCGATGACGTTGGTCTCCTTGATGGCGGTCCGGCCGCCCGCGCCGAGCGCCTTCCCCGAGACGTCCAGATGGACGACCGTGTCGACGCTGTGCTCGGCGAGAACTCTGGCGATCGCGGGCTGGCGGATGTCCGCGCGCACGAAGTCGGCGTCACCCAACTGATGCCCGGGCGCGACCGCGTCGACGGCGATCACCCGCTCCACATCCGGATCCCGCTGGATGCGCCGCACGAACCGGCCGCCCAGCTGCCGGGCCGCTCCCGTGACGAGCACGACCTTCCCCAAGATCAGCGCCTTCCGTCGAAGAGGTTCCCCTGGCCGTCACCGTAGCGGGTGGATGTTGCCCTGTGATGACCGCGCGGCTGCCTTCCGCCGAGTCTTTGGCCCAAATGTGGGTAACACCGCCCGCAGCCCCCGACCGGAACGCACCGCAGCCCTCCCGCCGTATCGGCGGGAGGGCTGCGGATTCACGAACTGCGTTCGCTTACTTCTTGTTGCGACGCTGAACGCGCGTGCGCTTGAGCAGCTTGCGGTGCTTCTTCTTGGCCATCCGCTTACGCCGCTTCTTGATAACAGAGCCCACGACTACCCTCGCTCACTTCTTCTTCACTGGTGCGGGGCGTCTGGGCCCACACGACCTACGTCGGCCTAGCCTACCCGCCACCGCGTGAGGGACGTAATCCGAGGGGAATGTCAGGCGGATTCGACCCCCACGAAGGACTCGCGGAGATACTCGTGAACCGCTTGCTCCGGGACCCGGAAGGACCTTCCCACCCGGATCGCCGGCAGATGACCACTGTGCACCAAGCGATACACGGTCATCTTCGACACTCGCATGACCGAGGCGACTTCCGCCACGGTCAGAAACTTGACCTCGTTGAGAGGCCTCTCGCTGCCAGCAGCCATGACCCACCTGTACCTTCCGCACGAGACGCGCACCGGCTTCCCCTCCGGTGACTCTTCGTCGTTGTGCGCTCACTCCCCAGATTAGGGGCGGGTGATGCGAGTGGGGAAGAGGAGGGGCCATCGGGCGCCTACTGTGACAGACACGCCCGATTGAGCACATAGCGAGTAAGCGGCCGGTAGTGGGCGGACCGCACGCCGTCGTCGAGCGGCACGGCGACCGACACCCGTCCCTCCGCCTCACCGACGAACAGCGCGGGGTCGTCCGTGTCCGCCAGGCCGATCGCCTCAATGCCCAGCTGACCTGCCCCGCAGACCCATCCGTGGTCCCCTACGACGAGCTCGGGCAACCGCCCGTGTGCCACCGCCGCACCCTCCAGCGCGACCCGAACCGGCAGCGGGGAGTGGGTATGTGCGCCGGGCTCACCACCGGCGGACCGCACGCCCGGTTCGCGCACCAGCGCGACTCCCCGTACGTAGTCCAGCTGGTACGTACGTACGCCGAACCGGGACGTTATGTCGACACATCGCCCCTGCGCAGGGGTGAGTACGGAACACCCGACCGCCGACAAAGCGTCTGCCAGCGCGGCGTAGAACCCCAGCAACCGATGCGGGTGACCGGTTCCGAACAGCACCGGCGCCCGCCGGTCCGCGACACTGGACAGCCGCTCGGCGAAAGCGTCCAGCCCCGCCAGCGTCCGCTCCGGGTCGATCACATCAGGACCCGAAACATGAGCGGGATCGTCCGAAACCCCGCACTTGTCGGCCATCAAGCGAAGCAGATCGGACTCCTCCCAGCCCCATTCGGGGTCGAGGCCGAGCATCACCCGGGGGTCCCTGGCCGCGAACAGCCGATAGCTCCGCAGACTCACCTCCCGTGCGGTGGCCACGGGCCCGGCCAGCCGGGCCGCCAGCAGATGAGCGCGCAGCGCTCCGGTGCTCAACACCCTGCCGATGCTGCCCTCAACCACCCGGACGGAGGGTCAGAAGCTCGGTTGGAACCCACAGTTGGCGTAACCATTCCGCACCGCTGCGCGCAAACGACCGCACCGGACCGTCCCGCCCCGCCCCGCTCAGGTCAGCAGTCCCCGCAGCGGGAACGCCGCCCGCCTGGTCGCGAGCACCGCCTGGTCCAGCCGGTCCGCCGGGTCGTACCCCGCCTCCCACGGCTGCCACGAAGGGGTACACCCGTCCGTCATCCGCACCGGCCCCGGCTGCCGGGTCCTGGCGTGGACCTCGTCCCGCCACGAAGCGGGAATCACCGCCTCCGGATCCACCGGCGCATGCGCGGCGATCCCCACCAGATGCGTCCAGGACCGCGGCACCACATCGACGACCGCGTAGCCGCCCCCGCCGAGCGCGACCCACCGCCCGCCCTCCGCGTACACGTGGGCGAACTCATGGCACGACTCCATGACCGACCGCTGGGCGTCCAGCGACACCGCCAGGTGCGCGAGCGGGTCCTCGACGTGCGTGTCGGCCCCGTGCTGGGTGACCAGGACCTGCGGCCGGAAGTCCGCCAGCAGCTCCGGCACCACCGCGTGGAACGCCCGCAGCCACCCGGCGTCCCCCGTCCCGGCGGGCAGTGCCAGGTTCACCGCGGCCCCCTCGCCGGCCCCGGCCCCGGTCTCCTCCGGCCAACCGGTCTGCGGGAAGAGGGTCCTGGGGTGCTCGTGCAGCGACACGGTCAGAACCCGGGGGTCCTCCCAGAACGCGGCCTGCACCCCGTCACCGTGGTGCACGTCCACATCGATGTACGCAACCCGTTCCGCCCCGAGCTCCAGCAGCCGGGCGATGGCGAGGGCCGGGTCGTTGTAGATGCAGAATCCCGCCGCGCCGCCGGGCATGGCGTGGTGCAGCCCGCCCGCGAAATTGACCGCGTGGGCGGTGTCCCCGCGCCACACCGCTTCGGCCGCCGCCACCGACTGCCCGGCGATCAGCGCCGACACCTCGTGCATTCCCGCGAACGCCGGATCGTCGATGGTCCCGAGTCCGTAGTTCTGATCGGCCGTCCGGGGATCCACCGAGGCCGCGCGCACGGCCGATACATAGTCTCCGCGATGCACGAGCCGCAGCGTGGACTCCCCGGCCGGCTTCGCCGCCACCACGTCCACCGCAGCGTCCAGCCCGAACGCCCGCACCAGCCCCATCGTCAGGGCGAGCCGGACGGGATCCATCGGATGACCGTCCCCGAAGTCGTATCCCGTTACTGCGTCATCCCACATCAGCTGTGCGCGGCCGCTCATGTCCGCCACCGTATCGGGCAGGCTCCACGCCGAACGACCTGGCGTACACCAGTGTCGCGAGCACCAGCGCCATCGGCACGAGCATCGCCCCCCGGTAACTCCACGCGTCCCCCAACGCACCCACCAGCGGCGACCCCACCAGGAAGCCCACGTAGTTGAAGACGTTCAGCCGGGCGACCGCCGTGTCGCTCGCTCCCGGGAACATCCGCCCGGCGGCTGCGAACGTCTGCGGCACGATCACGCAGAGACCCAGGCCCAGCATGGTGAATCCGAGCATCCCGGTCCACGCCCCGGAAGCCACGGCCACCACCCCGAACCCGGCGGCGGCGAGCACACTCCCGGACCGCACGACCGCCACGGCCCCGAACCGCCGCACCCCGAAGTCCCCCACGGCCCGGCCCAGCAGCGTCGTCACCATGTAGACGTTGTACGGAACGGTCGACAGCTGTTCGGAGCTGCCCAGCACATCCTGCAGATACTTCGCACTCCAGTTGGAGACCGTCGAGTCCCCGATGTACGCGAAGCTCATCACCAGGCACAGCGGCAGCAGCAGCCTGAACGAGACCGAGGCCACCCGGGCCCCTTCGCCCGGTTCTGCCGCCTCCGCCGCCCCCTCCACGTACCACCGGCTCCCGACGAAGGCGGCGGGCAGCAGCACGACGACCGCCGGAAGGTACGACATCAGCAGCGTCAGGTCCCAGTGCGCGCCGGCCCACGCCATCGACGCCCCGGCGATGCCACCCAGGCTGTACGTGGCATGGAACCCGAGCATGATGCTGCGTCCGTACGCCCGTTGAAGGCTGACCCCCATCATGTTCATGGAGGCGTCGAGAGCCCCGACGGACAGACCGAACACACCGAGGGCGACGGCCACGGCCCACAGCCGGCTGCCGGCCCCGACGCCGAGCAGCGCCAGGAGCACGACGGGCTGCGCCCACCTCAGCACGACCCCGGGCCGTACTCGCGCGACCACCTTCTCGGTGACCACGCTGCCCACACCGGCCAGGATCGGCACGGCGGCAAGGAAGACGGGCAGCAGCCCGTCGGATATCCCGTACCGGTCCTGAATGGCAGGAATACGCGTCACGAGCAGAGCAAAGGTCACCCCTTGCGCGAAGAAGCTCAACGCCAAGGAGGCCCTACCGTGCCGCAACCGCGCATCCTTCATGGCCGCAGCGTAGGGCCCCGGCCTACCCATGGGTAGACGGATCAGGCGAGCAGTTCCCGCAGTTGGGCCATGTCGGAGAAGTGCCCGGTCACCCCGGCGAGCCGGTCGGCGGGCATCATCGACGTGAACCCGTACACGTCCATCCCCGCGGAACGAGCCGCCTCCACGCCCAGTGGGCTGTCCTCGATGACGACGCACCTTTCGGGCGGGACCCCCATCCGTTCGGCGGCGCGGAGGAACAGGTCGGGTGCCGGCTTGCCGTGCCCCACATCCTCCGCGCTGAAGATCCACTCCTCCTCGAACCACTGGTCGAGCCCGGTCTTGTGATGCCCGACCCGGATCCGCTCGTGGGTCGCCGACGAGGCGACGCAGTACGGCACTCCGTCGGCGACGAGCTTCCCCAGCACGTCCTCGACGCCCTCGACCGGCTGCAGCTCCTGCCGGAACGCGGCGAAGATCCGGGAGTGCAGCGTCTCGTCGAAGTCGGCGGGCAGCTTCTCCCCGGTCCTCTCCTCGACGAGATCGTGCACCCGGTGCACGGCGGACCCCATGTAGTCACGGAGCGATTCCTCGTACGAGGTGGGGTGACCGAGCTCGGTCAGGTAGCCGGAGAGGATGGTGTTGGAGATCGGCTCACTGTCGACGAGCACACCATCGTTGTCGAAGATGACCAGTTCGTAGCGCATGGTTCGAGCCTAGACGCTCAGAACGCAGAAAAGCCCCGTGCCACAAGGGCACGGGGCTTTCCCGGAATAATTGTTCGGCGGCGTCCTACTCTCCCACAGGGTCCCCCCTGCAGTACCATCGGCGCTGAAAGGCTTAGCTTCCGGGT
>NZ_JBHVWN010000130.1:0-6906 GCF_042882275.1 Streptomyces sp. NPDC058231
AGCGCCGTCCGCCCGGAGGGCGGGCTCGGCGGCGTCTGGTGCGTGCGATCGCAAGGCGGAGGGTCGCCCCGATACTGGATGTATCGGGGTGATCCAGACAACGCGGCGAGCGTGCGTGCGAGACGTCGCCGAGCAGGCGGGACTTTCGAAACACGCCCTAGCAGTCCCCAGCCGATGTCGTCGGCCTGCCAGTCGTTGGTGCACATCGGACAGCCGTGCCCGGCGCGGTGTGCGGGGAAATGTTCGGGCCAGGAATCCGTCATCGGTGCTCACCAGCCCGTCTGAGTGTAGAGGCGGCCCGCGCCGATGCCGTCGATGGCCGCTCTGGTGTACGGCACGACCTTGGCCGGGAGATCCTTCGGGTTCCACCACCGCCACTCCACGCACCGGTCGGGCTCCAGTACCTCCGGGACGCCGGACCAGGATCGGGCCCGGAAGACGAGCCCGATCCGCGGCCGCGCGACCGGCGAGTCGACGAGGTGGACCAGGTGCACGAGTTCGACGTCGTCAGGCTGGATGATCAGTCCGGCCTCCTCTTGGACTTCCCGCACCAGGCAGCTGATCGCCTCTTCCCGCTCGCAATGTCCGGCCAAAAAGTGCCACGCGTTCCCCGCGTATGCAGAGTCGGGGTGGCGCAGACCCAGGAGGATCCGGTCGAACTCGTCCTGGAGGTAGAGGTGGACGCCGACGATGTGGAGCTCGGTCCCCTCCGGCGCCTCGTCGCGCAGCAGCCGGACGTGGTCCGGCGGGACTTCGACCGCAGGATGCTCGGCCGCGTGACGGCGGACAAGGCCGCCGAGGCCAGGACTCAGGCGCAGCCGGCCCAGCATGTCCGGGGTGAACCACTCCAGCAGCACGCCTTCTTGCAGGTCCGCTGTGTCGGGATCACCGCTCCAGCGGCCCGCGTAGACCTGGATCGGAACTGCGAGCCCGTCCACGCTCGTCGCCTCCTCCACGGCGTACGGCGTCAGGTCCGTGACTTCCAGGCCGGGGGCTTCCTCGGTCAGCTCCCGGAGCAGGGTGGTCTCCAGACAGGGATCGCCCGTCTCGCGACCGCCGCCGAGGAGGGCGAACACCCCTCGCTCCCAGATGCCGTCACGCTGATCCCTCAGATGAAGCAGATAGCGGCCGTGACCGTCGTGGATCAGTGCGGATGCGTTGGGGCGGAGTCGGCGCTGAGACCTCTACGGCAGCGGATGCTCGGGGTGCCGGCTGACGGCGCCCGGAGTCGTCGGGTCACCGCTTGGGTGGCGAGTGGCCGGGTGGGGGATCAGGGTGGTGTCGAAGTCGCCGTCGGCGATCTCGCGGGCGAGGTGTGCGAGCTGACGTTGGTGGGCGCGGGCGTAGGAGCGGAAGGCGGTGAACGCGTCGTCGAGTGAGATGTGCCAGCGTTCCGCGAGGATGCCCTTGACCTGTTCCAGGACGATGCGGCTGGTGAGGGCGTACTGGAGTTGGGCACGCTCGATGTGGCTGTGGTCCAGGGTGCGTTGCTGCAGGATGGAGATGGTCGCGATGTCTGCCAGGGCCTGAGCGAGGGTGATGTCCTGATCACTGAGGGGGTCGGGGTCGGTCTGGAACAGGGCGAGTGCGCCGATGACGCGGCCGCGTAGCCGTAACGGGAGTGCGTTGGTGGCCACGAAGCCGGTGTCGTGGGCGCGGGTGGCGAACTGCGGCCAGCTCTCCGTGGACTTCGGATCGGTGAGGCTGATGTTGGTGCGGGGCCGGCCGCTCTTGTAACACTCCACGCAGGGGCCTTGGTCGTGTTGCAGGGCGAAGAGCTCCAGCAGCCGGGTGTGTTCGTCGGAGGCGGCGATGGTCTGCAGGATGTCGTGCTGGTCGGCCAGCAGGATGCCGACCGCCGCCACGTCCAGCAGTTCCATGCAGCGCACCGAGAGCTGCTGGAGGAAATCGATGAGGTCGAAGTCGTCGGTCAGGGAGTCTGCGACTTCCACGAAGACCTCGGTGAGCCGTTGTTCGCGCGGCATGTCGATCAGTCCTTGTCTACGACGGTCGGGGGCGTGCCGTTGCCGTGGTGGTCCAGGCGGAGCCGTCGGTCCACCACCTCCTGGGAGATGTCGGTGATGGAGCGCCCACTGCTGTAGGCATGCGCGCGCAGCCGCAGCCGGGCTTGGGTCAGGGGGAGGGAGAGTTGGACGCTGACCATGCCCGTCGCCTGGTGGATCACGGCGTGCTGCAGGGTGGGCGGGAAGCCGGCCGGGGCGCCGGCCCAGCCACGCGTGACTCGCCGCTGCCCAGGCACCGGGCGGTGAGCGCGTCGGCCAGGATCAGCGCGTCGTCTGCCTGCTGGGCGGTCAGCGGGCCCGGGGGGTGGCGTACGGCGGGCAGGACACCTGTGCGGATCGCGCCCATTTCCATGGGAAGCAAAGGACCGCCCGCGTCGGCAGGGCGGGGGCGAACGCCGACCAGGTCGGGCACCCACACCATCGTGCCGGTACGGGCCGCGTCGGGCCCGGGCCCTCCCCGACGGTGAGCTGAAGGTCCTCGAAGCGGCGCGTCGCGGCGTCCGAGCACGACAGGAGCTCGATGAGGTCGCCCTCGGTGACCAGGGAAACCGCGAGGCCGTCCACGTCCAGCGCGGCGGTGTCGGCCGCGGTGACATCGGCGACCTGGCCGGAGCCGTCGACGGACCGCAGCAGACGCAGAACCCCGACCATGCGGTCACTGATCACCCACCACCACCTTGCCCGTGCCGTCGGCGCCGGGCGGGCTCTTGGTCATGCTTCCGGGCCCGGTCACAAGGCCAGCGATGTGGGACACCCGGCGGCCAGGTCGTCCGCGACTGCGGCACGCGCCGCGGGTACCAAGGGCCGGTCATAGAGGAGGAAGCCGGTGGCGGTCAGATCCAGGAGGCGGGTCAGCATCTGACTCGGGTGGCGCAGACTCAGCGACCCTCCGGCCGTGGTGGTGAGCCGGGATGCGCCCAGGAAGGCATTGAGGCCGCTGACATCGCAGAAGGTGAGGAGGGTCAGGTCGATGTCGACCGTACGGATTCCGTCCCCCAGGCAGTCCTCGACCACCACGCGCACGGAGTGTGTCGTCTGCAGGTCGAGTTCACCTGCCAGGGTGATGGTCGCGTGGCTTCCGCGGTCGTGCCGGTGGATGTTCAAGCTCGACAGAACAGGCATAGTGCCTCAGTTCTTATGACCACCTGGTGCAGCGCTGGGCGGGCCTGGAATTTCGGCTACGCCTGGCACGTATTCCGCGTGGTCGGACGCCTTTACAGGTCAGGCAAGAGCGACGGATGGCAACCCTGTTGCAGGGCTGTGAACCCGACCGGCTTCGCCTCGAAGGTGGGCCTGTGGTGATCCAGACGAACGGTCCACCCCCCCACAGGCACCAGCAAGACAACAGCATTGGGCCACGCCGGGGTCTGGGACGTCCATCGCAGCATAGCCCTCGCGCCCACCCCCCGGCAGCCGTTCCTCGGTCACCGCCTTCCACCGACCCTGCGGCACCTTCCTCCGGCGTCCGCCTTCAAGGGCCGTCTTTTCCCCGGTGCCGCATCGGTCACCTGTGATGTTCGCGGTCCCGACGGTTCCAGTGGCTCAGGCGCTGTCGCCTGTACCGGCGGTCCCTGCAAGCCCGGTAGTCCTGGTAAACCCGGTACTCGGAATCGCCGCCGCGGGCCCCATCCCTGGCTCCACCTCAGCCGGGCTGTACGAGACCGAAGATGAGAACGGCTGCGGCCACCCACCAGACGGGGCTGAGGAAGCCGAGGCCGAACAGGGCCACGAGGAGGATGAGAAGTAAGAACCCGCGCAGATAGCCGCGGTGGGGAGCCTTGTGGGTCTGATGCACGCTTGGGTGACAGGTTCGGTCACGCAGCCCGGAGGGTCGGTGTGGTCATGACGGTTGCGAATTCGATGGGGGTCAGCCCGGCCGAGCGAGGCTTGTCGGCGGCGTCGGTGATAGGTCCTCTCCATCCAGGTCACGATCGCAATCCGCAGTTCTTGATGGGTGGCCCACGAGCGGCGGTCGAGGACACATTCTTCTGCAGCAGGCTGAAGAACGACTCCATGGCTGCGTTGTCGCCTGCGGCCCCGACCCTCCCTACGGATCCGGCCATCCGGTGCCGGTCGAGCGCCCGGACCAATTTCCGCGACCGGAACTGCGATCCGCGATCGGTATGCAGAACGCACCCGGCAACGTTCTCGCGCCGGGCAGCAGCGTTGTCCAGGGCCGCGACGGCCAGACGGGAATTCATCCGCGCGTCGATGGAGTAGCCGACGATCCTCTTACTGAATACGTCCTTGATCGCGCATAGGTACAACTTCCCTTCTCCCGTTGCGTGTTCGGTGATATCCGCAAGTCACAGTCTGTTCGGGCCGTCGGCAGTGAAGTCACGGCGGACGAGGTCGTCATGCACCGGCGGACCGGCCTTCTTGGTGGTGCCGCGCTTCTTCCCGAACACGCTCCACCAGCTGTTGTCCCGGCAGATCCGCCACGCGGTCCGGTCAGCCATGGCAGCTCCCGCGCTGCGGGCCTCATCGGCCAGGAAGCGGTAGCCGAACTCCGGGTCGTCACGGCGGGCATCGAACAACACGTTCGCGCGATGGGACTCCTCGAGCACGGCATCGGTCACCGGGTGAACGAGCCAGCGGTAGTAGGGCTGCCTGGCGAACTTGAGGACCCGGCACGTGACCGTGACGGGAATCCCGTCCGCGGCCAGCTCCTTCACGAGCGGGTAGATCCTTTTCCCGGCAGATTCGCCTGCGACAGGTAGGCCGCGGCCCGGCGCAGGACCTCGTTCTCCTGCTCCAGCACCTTGATCCGCCGACGTGCGTCCCGCAGTTCCGCGTTCTCCTGCCTGGTCGCCGAGCTCCGCCTCGGCCGCGGCCACCGACGTCTCGTCGCGGCTGCTGACGACCACCCTCGCGCCGTCCGCCGCCAGCTTGCGCGCCGCCGCCAGGCCCAGTCCTCGAGTGCCACCGGTGACTATGTACACCCGGTCCTTCAGTTCAAAATCCATGACTGCTGCCCTCTGTCCGCTGGTATCTCTCTGATCGTGCGAGCCACGCGGCTTACAACATCGCCTTCTGAGGTTGCGTGGCGACGACGATGACGGTGGTGGTGCCGGCGGACAGGGCCGCCTTGAACTCCCGCTCCAGGTCCTCGGTGGTCTCCACGTCGACCGCGCGGCATCCGAAGCCACGGGCCACGGAGGCGATGTCGAGCCCCGGCAGGTCGAGCCCCGGCACGCCCGGGGTCTCCTCCAGCACCGCGAACGACTTGAGGATGGAGTACTCCTGGTTGCGCATGACCACATAGACGATCGGGAGGTCGTGCTGGGCTGCCGTGTATACGGCCTGCACCGAGTACTGGAAGGAGCCGTCTCCGATCAGGCCGATCACCGGCCGTTCGACGGACCTGTCCCGGTCGCCGAGCGCGACGCCCACCGCGGCCGGAGTGCCCCAACCGATGCCTCCGCTGGCCGTGGCGAAGAACGATCCGGTCCGGGTGGTGGGGAGCCACTCGATCTGTTGCGCAATCGTGGAGGTCGATTCGTTGACGATGACCGCATCCGACGGCCGGACCCTGCTTAGGGCGGCGTAGACCTCCGGAGGGGTGAGCGGGGTGTTCGGCGTCTGCGGCAGCTCGCGCGGGCGCGGCATCGGTTCCGGAGCGGTTCGGGCGGATCCCTCCGTGACCATGTCCAGGAGCAGCTCGATCGCTGTCCGGGGATCGCCCAGGAGGCTGTCACCCACCCGTGCCGCGGCGGCGACCCCCGGATTTCCGGTGATCTGCAGCAGCTCGGTGCCTGCGGGGAGGTAGTCGCCGGGCACATAGGGGTAGTAGCGGAACACCTCGGCGCCGATCACGACCACCAGGTCGTGCCCCGTCAACCGGTCGCTGATGGTCTTGACCGACATGCCGAGCGGACCGCCGAAGAGCGGGTGGTCCTCGGGGAAGGAAGCGCGGTCCAGGAGCGGGGCGCCGTAGACGGCCGCGCGCAGCTTCTCCGCCAGGGCGACGGCCGCGTCCCAGCCGCCGCTGCGGTCGACCTCCGGCCCGAAGACCAGCGCGGGACGCCGGCTGACGGAGATGCGGTCGGCGAAGCCGCGCAGTCGCTCGGTGTCGGGGGCGACGCGGTCGCTCACCGTGCGCACCCGGGTGAAGCCGGACAGGGGCCGCTTCCAGTCGTCCATGGGAATCGACAGGTAGACAGGCCCCGTCGGCGGCTGCAGTGCTTCAGCGTAGGCCCGCATGAAGGCCTCGGGGACGTCCTGGGCGCGGGCCGGTTCGTACGACCACTTCACCCACGGCTTCGGCAGCGTGACGGCCTCGCGGTTGCCGAGGTACGGATCACCGATCACCAGCTCCCGATGCTGCTGGCCGGAGGTGATGATCAGGGGTGTGTTGCCGTGGTAGGCCGCCACCAGGTTGCCCACGGCGTTTCCCGTCCCGGCCGAGGAATGCAGGTTGACCAGCGCGGGGCGCCCGGTCACCTGGGCGAACGTGTCGGCCATCGCGATGACGGACGCCTCCTGCAGCGCCAGGACGTAGGTGAAGTCCTCGGGGAAATCCTGAAGGAAGGGCTGCTCGGTGGAGCCCGGATTGCCGAAGACCGTGGTGAGTTTCAGTGTCCGCAGCAGGTCGTAGGTCACGCTGCGGACGGTGGATTGCTCAGTCATGGTTGCCATCTGATTTCTTGTCGGGGCTGGACTTCGGGTTCGACGGGTCTGCCGGAGGTTGAGCGCTTCTCGGTGAAGACTCGAATGCCTTCCTGGGCGTCGTGGGTGATGCCCTAGGGCCTTTCGTTTGGATCAGGCTGGGCTCGCGGGGTCTGGTGCCGCACCTCGCCGCGTTGTCGTCGGTCGTCAGGGCTCCGCCATGACTCCCTCCTCCGCCTTGCGATGCACGGCACCAGACCCCGCTCCCTGATCC
>NZ_JBHVWN010000131.1:0-6898 GCF_042882275.1 Streptomyces sp. NPDC058231
GGCCCGGGCCGGTGGGAGAGGTAGGAGCGGGTCAGAGGGCGGCGGCGCTGCCCAGTGCGTTGATGAGGACGGCCACGGCCTCCTCGGTGCGGCCTGCGGCGACCAGCGCGGCGTGCCGGTAGAGGGTCGCCGCGGTGTTGGCCGTGAGGTGGTCGACGAACTGCTCGTACGTCAGGTGGCGTTGGCGCAGGGGCCGGTGCCGGTATCCGGCGCGCAGCGCGGTCGTGACCAGGTCGTCGGCGCGCTTTGCGGCGGTCCGGGTCAGGGCGACATCGCGGGAGGCGCGGGCGAGCGCCTGGTGGCCGCGGGGCGCGGTGCAGGTGCGCGGCGCGGCCGTACGGGGCTTCGACCGGTCGGCGCGCAGGCGGGCGCAGGCGGTGCGGATGCGTTCGACGTCGTGCAGCTGCCGGGCGGCGAGCCGGGCCTGGCCGGCGGACGGCGCGTCGACGTAGAACGAGGCGAGGTTCGCGACGTACAACTCGGCGCGCAGCTCGTCGTTGTCGCCGTCGTCGCCGGGGGCCGGGTGGACCGCGACGATGCGCATCGCGTACGGGTCGTCGTGGAAGACGACGAGCCAGCTGCGCGGTGGTCTTTGAAGGCTGATGGGCATGCGGGTCTCCAAGAGGTCGAGAGTCGTTTCAGTGTTGTGGCACACGTGACGGCCCGCCCGCGCGGGCGGGCCACCGAAGGGGTCAGGCGTCGAGTTCGGTGGTGATGAGCTCGTCGATGCGGAAGGTCAGGCAGGTGACGCTGCGGGTCGGGCTGATCGTGGCGAAGTGAATGGTGTGAACGAGCGCGTCGTCGAGGAGCGTGTTGTAGAAGCAGTGGCAGACCAGCTGCGTGAACTGCTCCTGGGTGAGGCCGTAGTGCTCGACGTCCCACGCCTTGGTGAGGGCGCGGTTGATGCGGTCCAGGGCGTCGCGGAGCTGGACGCCGTCGACGTCGTGACGCTCGACGGTCTCGGTGATGTCCAGCCCGGGGTAGGGCGGTGTCGGCATGAGGGTGGATGTGGTCACGTTGTTCTCCCGAAGCTCGTGGTGGGGAGGGGGCGGCTTCCCCCTCGCGCTGTCCTTATTCTACAGCTTTTTGGGGTTATGTGCCCCCCCCTATGCCAGAAAATCTCAGGTACAGGCCAGATTTTTCAGGCGCCGTTGCGCGGGAACCTGACCACGAGCGCGGTCGCGTTGTCCTGGCTCGCCTCGCGCAACCGCCCCTGTGCCAGGGCCTCGGTCACGAGCGAGCCCGCGCTTTCCTTCGGGTCCAGGGCCATCAGTAGGGCCTCCTCCATGAGGCCCGGCTCGTAGGTCTCCAGCGGGTGATGCACCCCGTCCGAGCACAGCACGAGCTTCGCGACCATCTCCAACAGCACCTCCTCGTAGCCGATGTCTCCGTCTTCGAGGCACGCCATCAGCGAGTTGTGGTCCCACGCCTTGGGCTGGCGGCCGGCGTCGCGCAGCTCCTGCGCCCAGTTGTGGTCCTTCGTCAGCGGCATGAGGTTGCCGAAGTCGGAGAACCGGTAGGCGCGGGCGTCTCCGGACCAGGCCAGGCGCAGCAGCGGGTTGGTGGGGTGGTGGACGGCCACGACCGCGGCCGCGCCCGGGTCCATGTGGTTCCAGTGCCGCCCGAGACGGGTGAGGATCTGGGCGCGGATGTGGGCGATCGCGGAGATGGGGTCGCCCGAGCGGGCGGCGGCCCGGGCCAGGGCGGGCGCCCAGGTCCGCACGTGGGCCTGGATGTCTTCCTCGTCGCCGATGCCGTCCAGGACCACGAACGCCCAGCGGCCGCTGTCCTGGTCGTGGTGCACGGCGTACGTGTCGCACTGCAGGTCGCGGGTGCCGACGGCGTGGGCCACGGACATCTGCGGGCGGCGCCGGATGGTCGCCGCACCCAGCAGGCGTGCCCAGCGGTATACGCGCTCGGCGGCGTGCGGCGGCAGCGGCTGCAGCAGGCCGTCGCGGCTCTCGGGGCCGGTGACGATGACGGGGCCGCGAAGGTCCGGGGCGTCCGCGCCGGCGAGGTCGCGCCAGGCGCAGCGCACCGGTTCGTTGCGGGTGCGGGCGTAGCCGGGGGCGCTGGTGTGGGCGGTCATGTGGCGGCCGAGCCGCCAGGCGGTGACGGGGCCGTCGAGCTCGTCGGCGATGTCGGTCTGCTGGCGCTTGGGCCGGTCGTCCAGGTAGAAGGGCTCGGCGTGGCCGTTGGGCTGGACGTACAGGGCTTGGGTCTGTCGGGGCATGCTTCCTCCTCGGTCGGGGTGTGCGGGGTCAGTTGGCGGGCTGGTCGGCGTCCTGGTCGGCGTGCTCGCCGCCGTGGGCCAGGACGAAGGCGCGGATCTCGTCGACCGGCACCTCCAGGTACAGGGAGGCGTCGGGGCTGTCGCAGTCGACGAGGTCCTCGTCCCAGTCGCAGTCGGCCGGGCCTTCGAGGCCGGGCCACAGGAAAACCTCGAGGTGGGTGTACGGGCCGGGGTAGTCGGTCGGCACGGTGCCCGTCCAGGAGCTGGTGGGCCTGGGCACGCTGAAGGCTCCGGGCCCGGCCTGGACGCTCATCATGTGGCCGTCGGCGAGGCGGATGCGGGCGGGCTGCCAGCCGGTGCCGGTGGCAGCGAAGCGGTCGAGGCGGTCGGTGGACATGCAGGCGTCCGTTCTGGTCGGCGGGGCGGGCGGCCGGGCCCGGCCGCCCGCGGGGGTCAGGAAGTGGCCGCGGTGTAGCGGGGCTTGAGGGCGTCGATGATCTGCGGCAGGCCGTCGCGCAGCACCTCGGGCACGTCGGTGTGAAGGCGCGCGCCGTCCAGGGCGCCCAGCAGCACGACGGGCCCGAGCAGGCAGTACCCCAGCTGCTCCAGGCGGATGGCGCTGACCAGCGACGTCGCGTACAGGTTCGGCGGCAGCTCCAGGGCTACGCCGTCTTCGTTCACGGCCACGGACAGGCGATGTGTGCCAGCGGGGCGGGCGTAGTGGGCGATCTCGACCCAGCCGCCGACGACCGGGCGCAGGGCGGCCGACAGGCCCTCGCCGACGGGCAGTTCCAGGTCGGTGAGGGTGCCGTCGACGTCAAGGCGAATGCCGCGAATGAGGGTTCTCATGGTGTCTCCGAGTCGGTGAGAGGGGTGGGGGCCGCCAGGGCGGCGGCCCCCCGGGGTGCGTCAGAAGGGGCGAAGGGCGAGAGCGAGCTCGGTGATCAGCTGGCGGCCGACGTGCACCGCGTGACCGACGGTGAATTCGTCGGCCTCGGCGCGGGCGGCCATCTCCACCAGGCACTTCAGGAACACCTCGGGCATGCAGGTGATCCACGTGCGGTAGTCCTGGCCGTAGCTGGCCGTCCGGTGGGTGGCGGTCAGGACCTGGTCGACGGTGATCGCGACCTCGCCGGCGGCGGCGAGGGTGAGGCCGAACCGCTCGACGAGCAGGGTCTGCAGGTGCGGGCCCCCGGCGAGGATGTCGGCGAGCCGGTCGGCCGTGTGGCCGGTGGCGAGCGTGTACGGGGCGGCGAGGCGGTCGGTCTGGTCGGTGGCGAACATGGCTTCCTCCAAGAGGCCGTTGGTCGTGCAGAGACGGCCCGGCCGCCCACCTGGTGGGGTGGGTGGCCGGGCCGGGGTGGGTCAGGCGAGCGGGAACCAGACGTCCATGAACGCGTCCAGCTCCTGGAGGGCCTGCGCGAACTTCTGAGCGCGGGTGTGGGTGAAGCTGACCGCGTCGATCGCGCCGCGTTCCGGGGTGACGGCTACGAGCGTGATGCGCAGCTCGTCGGCCGCCGTCGGCTCGCAGATGACCTTCAGGACGAGGGTGTTGTCGATGTAGCGGGCGTAGACGTTGTTGCTGACGCACGTGACGTGATCGGCGCGCTCGGTGAGGTTGGCGGCGATCAGGTCCTGGACGGTGTCCATGGCTTCTCCTGTGGTGAACTGGAACATTGGAAGGGTGTGGCACACTTCCGCCCGGCCGCCCACCTGCGTGGTGGACGGCCGGGTGGCTGTGTTTCCTACTTCGAGAAGGTTCGAGGACCGCACAGGTGACCCTGCGGGCCGTTGTCCCAGTCGACGACGTACTTGTGGACGCGAGTGGTGTTCCCGCTGGCCTGGCGCTTCCAGCTGGACTTCACCTCGGTGATCGTCCCGCGGTCTGCGACCTGGGCGTGCTCGACGGTGTCTCCGACCTTGTAGCTACGACTCATCGTCGTCTCCCTCTTGAGTTGTCAATGCCTTGCCGGTGCAGGGGGGCTTCCCTCCTCGCACTCCTCTCCTTATTCTATCGCCTTTCTGGAGGGAGGCAAGAACTTTTTTCACGTTTCCCCAGGTCAGAGCCCTCTCGACCCCACAGGGCCGCCTCCGCCTACGCCGCCGCCCCTCCTGCGCTCGGCCATGGCACCGCGTCCAGGGCCCGACGGTGCGTGTCCGGGACCGGCGCGAGCGGCCGGCCCGCCCAGTGCAAGCCCATCGCGGCGAGGATGAACGCGTCCGCCTTGTCGTACCGGCCCGCCCCCTCGCAGTCGAGGCCGTACCGCTCGGCGACGGCATCGCGCACCATGCCCTTGGTGACGCGGGCCCGCTGTTCGCGCGGGTAGTCCTGCGCCGGGTTGGACACGCCCATCGCGTAGACGATGCGGGAGCTCGGCGCCACCACCACGTACGGGATGTTCCGCTCCCACAGGTCCTGCGTGAGGATCCACCACAGGCCCCCCAGCTCGTGGTGCCCGGCCTGCTTGCCGTGCCCGTACGCCGCGCCCTCGATGACGACCAGGTCGGCCGTGCGGGTGCGTTCCCGGACCCCCGCGCGCAGCCACTGCAGCCGCTCGTGGCCGCGTAGCTTCTTGGACTGCAGAGCATCGGCCCAGCCGTCACCGGCGACGCCCGTGCACGTCAGCGAAGGGTCCACGCCGATTACGAGCGGGGCCGGGCCGGCCGTCGCCATCCAGGCATCGGGGGCGGGAACGAGGTCAGTCAACGAGGGCTCCTTGCACAGCAGATGGGGGGTGGTGGGCCGGACCCGCGGGGGGTGTGGGCACCGGGCGGGCGCGGCCCGGCTCGGGGGGAGGTCAGTGCGGGTGGGCCGCGGGCCCCTCGCCGCCCTCGGCGAGCTCCAGCAGTGCGCGGCGGGCCAGGCGGGCGACGTCGCCGAGCAGCGCGATCACCGAGTGCGCGAAGTCGTCCGCGCTGGCGTTTGCCGCGGCCAGGTACAGGGCCTTGCAGGTCTCCATGTCGCCGTTGGCGAAGGCGGTGATGAACCGCAGGGAGAAGGCGTGCGCGGGGTGGAGGGGTTCGTCGGCCGGGTCCGAGGGGGCCAGGGCCCACATCGTGTCGGGGTCCTGGTATCCGTGGAGGCGCAGGAGGGTCTGGCGGGCGGCGTCCGCCAGGCCGCAGCACACCCCGTATATCTGCTGGCCGGTGCTGTTGCGGAAGATCTCGCCCATCAGGTTCGAGGCGATCTGGAAGTCGCAGTCGACGGCGCGGCTGATGGCGTCCATGACCAGCTTGGCGCGGGTGGAGGAGTTCACGATGCTCGGTTCCTTTGTATGGATGGTTGGTGGGCCGCGCCCACAGGGGTGTGGGCACCGCGGGCGCGGCCCGGATCAGGGGGCTGGGTCAGTCGGCGAGGAGGGCGAGGCTGTCCGCCCATGCGCGGCCGCCGGACGCCCACGCCACGGCGTGCAGGGCCAGGCGCTTGTTGGGCTCGTCCAGCAGGGACACATTGGCCAGGGACAGGGCGTGACGTCCGGTCAGGAGGCAGGCCAGGCGCAGGACCTGCCACTCCGCGAGCGTGCCGATCAGGGGGCCGTCGCCGGCGGACAGGCACGCGACGGCGACCTGACGCCAGGCGATGCGGGACTGGTCGGTGGCGTCGGCGATGACCAGCTGGGTGCGCTCCAGTTCGGGCAGCCAGTGGCCGTCGGTGGCGAGCAGCCACACGGCGGCTTCCTCCTGCCACGATCCGGCGGCGCGCTCTGCAAGGCGGGTGGCGAGGTCGGTGATGTCGTGGTTCACGGGATCTCCAAGAGGTGTTGGGGTCAGCGGGTCGTGCGGGGCTTGGGCGTGTGGCCGACGTGCCAGCCACGGCAGTTGCGGTTGCGGCACTGGTAGGCGGCCAGGCGTACGGCGCCTTTGGCGATGAGCCGTTCGCGGTGCTCCTCGGCCTGCTCCTCGGTGTCGTGACGGCGCTTGCCGGTGCAGGCACGGTTCTTGGTGCGGATCACTGGGGGCCGCCGGTGGCGGCGCGGGGGTCGGTGGTGGGGTGGAGCATCGTGGTCTCCAAAAGGGGGTCGGGTCCGCCGCCCGCCCCCCTTTCACCGGAGGCAGGCGGGGGACGGGTCAGGTGGTACCGGCGAAGTCGAGCTGCAGCTGTTCCTGCTTCTTCTCCGCCTCGCGGCGCGCGTCCATCTCGCGGGTCACCTGCCGGCACGAGGGGCAGATCCGTTCGTCGTTGCGGCTGTGGCTCTTCGCTCCGGCTTCGGTGCCGCAGGAAGGGCGCAGCTTCGGCTCCGCCAGCTCGTCGTCGCTCACGTCGTCGAGGGCGTCGATGACTTCGCCGTTGCACCACAGGCGGCCACCGGCAATCCCGTCGAACTTGGCCTGGGAGGGTTTGATGGTGGCGATGCACTCGGCGCGGAACGGGCACGGCTTGCAGTAGCCCAACCGGGCCTGGCACAGGCGCTTGAGGTCGCGAGGGGTGCGCCAGGCTTCCTGGTTGGGCGCGAAGCCGTCCTGGCCGCTGCAGGGTGCGCGAAGGGTCCACGCGCCGGTCACATCTGCTCCTCGGTGGTCACAGGGGTCTCCAAGAGATCGGTTTCAGGGGGTGGAAGAGGGGCGGGGGGGGGCGTCGCGGCGGGGGCGGCGCACCCCCCCGGCCCCCCCCGCCCGCGGAGGAAGTGGTTGTTAAACAACTCACACAGACCCCCACAAAAAAGG
>NZ_JBHVWN010000132.1:0-6628 GCF_042882275.1 Streptomyces sp. NPDC058231
CCCGGAAAGCTCCACGCCGACAAGGCTTACGACATACCTGACCTGCGTAGATGGCTCCGCGGGAAACGTATCGGCGTCCGCATCGCCCGCAAAGGCATCGAATCCAGCGAACGGCTCGGCCGCCGAAGGTGGGTCATCGAGCGCACCATGTCGTGGCTGACTGGCTACCGCAGACTCAACCACCGCTACGAACGCCACCCCCGCAACTACCTGGCATTCCTCGGCCTCGCCGCCACCCTCTGCTGCTACAAACGTCTCCTCCGACTCACCACATAGGACACCGTCTTAGTCATGCCCGCCATGGGGTCGTCCTCCTTGGTGATGAACGCGGGCCAGCTGCCCGGGTCTTGGTGGTCGTTCTCGGGTACGTGGGCATGCGCGTACCAGCCGGACGCCTGAGTCCAGACGGTGGCGCTACGGTGCGGGGTGAAGTTCGTTGGGCGCCCCATCGGCCAGGCGTCCGGGACACCCCACGACCGCACCCACGCGTTCAGCTCGGCCCACCCCTTGCACGGCGTGTCGGCCAGCCGGACGTACGTCTTCCCGCCGACCACGCAGTACGGGAAGAACAGGGCCTCCACCTGAATCACGACCGAGCCAGCCCGGTTCGTACGCGTCCCACCTGCCGCATCCGCCAAGGACTTGGAGCGGGAGTTCGCCGGAACGAACTGGGTGACACGGCCAATGAACGGGTCCCACAAGATGTGCGGGGCCACCGCCTTGCCCGCCGCGTTCTTCCCGAAGTAGTCGCGCAGGCTCTCGTATGGAACCAGCGCGGCAGGCTTGGTCACGGTGGCATTGCGGTCCCACGTGATGTGGCCGATCGCCTTGGCGGGGCCGCCGTCGGTGGGGGCGTGGTCGCCGATGTCGAGGTGGGTGGCGCCCGGCATCCATAGGTCAGGCATGGCGTTCCTTTCAGATGAGTCGGGCGTAGCGGGGGGCGATACCGATGGCGCCGCCGGTGCCGAACTTTCCGCCGGTCGTGGCGCCGGCCGTGCGGCGTACTTGCAGCTGGACCTTCAGTTCGGAGAGGGCCCGGTACGGGGTGAGGTCGATGACCTGCGCGGCGAACTGGTACGAGAACGTGGCGGCCACGGAGCCGGACATGACGATGTCGGTCTGCGCCATCACCACCTGCCAGGCGCCGCCGGTGTTCGTGGTGCCGACCACGTCGCCGATGGTCACCAGCCCGACCGACAGGGACGCGGTGCGCGGGGCGAGAATCGTTTCCCACACCGTCGTGAATGCGGTGTTGTCCTCGTACGGCATCGTGTGCAACGAGGTGGGATAGAAAGGGAGTTCGTCGCGTTCCCACCCCGTCCGACGGAGCTGCGCGACCTGGTCCTCCAGCTCGGCGAGGCGCTGGAGGAAGTCCGGGGAGGTGGCGTGTTGGGGCATGTCACACCGCCACGCAGGTCAGGCGGACCCGCTCGGGCCCGGCCGCCGCGGTGTTCTCGATACCGACGATGCGGAGCGCTCCCTGCCGTCCGGCCGGGCAGAGCGGCTCCGGGTCGATGATGAACAGCGCCTCGTCGCCCACGCTGTAGCTACCGAATGCCGGGTCCGCGTCGGCCGACACCTCGAACGTCGGCTGCAGCTGCGCCTGCCCGCGCGCAGTCAACTCCGCGTTGGCCAGCCCGGTGATCTGCGCCTGATCGATGACCCCCTCATAGGTGCTCACCGATTCGAGGAGCGGCCACCCGGACGCGAGACGGTCGGCATCCTGCACGACCGCGGAAACCTTGGCCTCACCGGTTCCGGCACCGAGCGCGCTCACTTCAGTTGCGGCCGCGGTGCCGTCCTCGGGCCAGTCGTACGACAGGATCGAGGAGCCTTGCCCGCCCTTGACGAACACGAGCCCGGACTCGTCGACGGCCCGGCCGCGGCGCGGGTACCAGGTGCGTGCTCGGCGGTAGCGGGTGGGAGGGTTGTTGTTCGTGGTGGCGGTCCACCCGACATCGATACCGAAGTCGAACCCGTTGTCGGCCGCGGCGAGTTCGCTGATCGCCTTGTAGATCTCGGGTCGCTCGAACCCGAAGTAAGTGGCCTGTCGGGTCACGCCGTGCGGGGGTGCAGTCAGCGTGTCGACGTTGATCTTCGGGTTCCCGCCCGCCTGCACGTTCGCGTACGTGAGCAGCGACCACATGATGTATTTCTGATCCGCGTAGAGCTGCTGCCCGTCGGGAACCAGCGCCGGATTGGTGAGCAGGCTCGTGTCCGTCGACAGCGTCACCTTCACGTGGCGGTGCTGGTAGTAGGACAGGAACTCGGCGGCCTGGATCTGCTTGCTGCTCTGCCCGTCGGGCTGGCGGGTCCAGACGATGCCGCCCCACACGATGACGCCGTCCCTGTCCACGTAGACCGCGGTCCGGCCCGGTGTCGTCGCGGTCTCCGGGTCGAGGGGGATCGTCTCGTCGGTGTACGGAATCGTCGCGGTGAGGGTCCCGATCCCGTTGAGCGCCGTCGAGTACGTGACCCCGGACAGCGGGAGCTCGGCGAGGACGGTGTCCGTCATGAGGTCGCAGAACAGATACGTGTACGTGTGCTCCGGGGAGTCCTGCGCCCCCGCGGCGAGGAGCGAGGCGAACGCCATCTCGGTCATGTCAGCCTCACGCCAGGGGGTAGGAAATGCCGACGAGTGAGAACCAGTTCGTCTCCACATCACCCGCGGTCGCGGCCACCAAGGTGACCTGACCGGCGGTGTCAAAGTCGACCTTGACCGTGTGCACCACCGAGCTGCTGTTCGCGACGGACGTGATCGACGTGGCGTTCCGCGCGACGCTGAACGAGCGGACGGCGTACGGGATGTACTGCGCGGGGAGCGTGCCCGCGAGGATGTTCGTCGTCGCCGCTCCGTTCGCGCGGGTCGCGCCGCCGTCCCACTCCATGTACGGGGTGCCGTCGCGGATCACCTTGCGGTACCGGATCGGCCCGTTGCGGTTGCCCGGGGAACCGGCGGTCGTGCCACCGGTGGTGTACCCCGTGCCCACGGCCGGGGTGATCCACGGAATGTTCTGGTCCGGGGTGACCGTGCCCGTTGACCCGTCGATCTTGCCGTACCGGAACACGTCGGTGTCGGTGAGGTACATGGTCTGGCCCGGGTGCGGGCGGTTCGGTGCTGCCGCCGACGACACGGACAGCACGCCGCCGAGCCCGACCGTGAACTGCCGGACATCCGAGATGTTGCCTGCGGCGATCGAGGTGACCGACGCCCCCACCGAAACATCGGCAAGGATCTGTGCGTTCGGCGGCAGCGACGGGCGGACCGCGGCGCCGGCCGACGCGGCGTAGGTTCCCTGGATTACCTCCAGTCGCCATTCGCTGGCGGACCCGGCGGTCCCGGCGTCGTACACCGAGGCGATCACGCAGTCCTTGCGGAACTGGCCGGCGCCGCCCGCCGGGGCAATGCTGAGGGTGACGTCGGCGTCGTTGACGCAGACGTACGTACCGGCGCCGCCCGCGTCGTGATTGTCGACGTACGCCATGCCCGCGGACACGATCACGGTCATGTTCGGTGTCGGCGCGGCCCGCACCTTCATCTGCTGGTTCGTGTACGACGGGCGGACGCCCTGCCGGATGCGGAGCGGGGTGGCCTCGTCGATGAGGAAACCGGGGTACCCCATCAGCGATGCGATGACGAGGCGGTCGGTGCGGGCCGGGTAGCTACCGGCCTGCATCCACGCCGGGGGTTGATCAGTGCGGATCCGGCGCGGACCCATGCGCGGCGTGGGCTGGTGCCCATGAGGAGGACGGCGCGGGTTCGGCTGTCGATGAGGAGGTACTCGTCGGGCTGGAGGGTGCCGTCGAGGGTGATGCCGCCGCCGGTAGAGACCTGCTCAATGGACGGATTGGCGACCGGACCGTCGATGCGCAGGACCGGGTAGGCAGGCGAGGCGCCCGCGTTGACAGCGGTCAGTCGGCCGCTCTTGCCTGCGTCGCCATATACGCGGTCGGTACCTGCGACGCGGCGGGACGTAGAGGCCTGCGGGGTGCCGTCCCAGATACATCCCATCTGGTCGCCGTCCACGTAGGGCTGCGTCGTCGCGGCCGGGGTGGCCATGACGCCGTGATCGAGGTCAGTCGGCGCGAGCGGATCAGGTCGTAGACCGTGGAGCGTCCGAGCTTGAGGCGCGCCATGACCTCGGGCACGGTCAGCAGTTCGGCGGTGGCGGTGGTCATGCTCCGGCTCCTTCCAGGTCGGGGGTGATGGAGGCGGCGAGCCATTCCTCGCCGCGGGTGCGGCTGGTTCCGGCGAAGTTCCAGTGGGCGAGGACGAGGGTGGTCTCGTCACTGTCCGGGTCGGCCGGCACGGGGGTTTGGTCACCGTGGGCGATGGCGGCTTGGAGGCGTCGCCATTCGGCGCGGGCGGTGCGTAGGGCGCCGAGGGTTGTGGAGTAGCGGCGGGTCTTGGTGGAGAAGTGGCCGCGGAAGCCGAGCATGTGGGCCCAGGCCCGTAGCCGGAGCTCGGCGAGGTCTGTGCGTGCGCCGAGGGTCCAGGCGGTGCGGATCATCTGGCGGGCGTGGTCGGTGAGGGTCATGCGGGCGAGTTCGGCGAGGAACTTGAGCGGGCGGTCGAGGGTGCCAGTCGCGGTCTCTGCTCCTTTGGTTGCGTACTTGGCGATGTAGGCGGCGACGGCCCTTTCGGTGAGTTCGGTGCTGCCGTCGAAGTCGGCTGTGCGGATAGGGCGGATGTCGAGTTGCCGGCCGAAGGCGAAGGTGTGGGCGCGGCCGTCGATGACGGGGCCGGGCACGTCGGCAGCTGTGGCGGCGGCGCGGATGGCATCGGCGAGGAGGTCCCCGGCTCACCGCCGGGGCCCTGCGCTCCTGTCTTCGCCCCGCTCTGGGCGCCGGCTACGCCGGTCGCGCAACTAGAGCGAGAGAACCTGGACAAGGGGAAACGGCAGGCACAAGGACATGCCTCCGGCGGGGGCGCTCAGACTCCGGGATGGACGGTGCGCCGTTCGCGAGTGCCGGCCGAATCGTGGCGAGCGTCGTGGGCTCCCATCCCGACCACCTTCGACCCAGGCAGAGCCGAGCAGCCGCGGCCCAGGGCGTCAAGGCCGTTCGTACAGTGGCGCGCTCCACCTTGACGCCCTGAACCACGCCCGCTCCACGGTGTGTGGGCCGAAGGCGGACGGGATGGGAGCTGGGGTGAGTGGAGGGTTGAGGGGGACTGGCCGCTAGCTAGTGGCTGTCGTCAAACCTTGGCCAGAGGCCACCAGGACCAGGGCTGGTCTGGGCCGTTTCGTTTGGATCTAGACTTTGCAGCTCGCTGCCATAACCGGCTCTGACGGCGGCGGACGCCCTGGATCACTGGAGGGAGGATGGCGGTGCACATCGTGCCCTGGGTACACGTCGTTCCGGAGCAAGGCGCCCTGCCTGTCGATTTGCTGCTTCCCATGACCGGCAGGACGTACGTATCGCGGCTCGACGGCCGGGAGATGCCCGACACGGACTCCGTCTTCCAGCAGTTCTATGACGGACTGAAGCTGCCGGATTACTTCGGGTGGAACTGGGATGCCCTCTCCGACTGTCTGCGCGACCTGAAGTGGCTGCCCGCGGACCACTACGTACTGATCGTCGAGGCTGCGGATGAGGCACTATCAGGCGATGCCGCCGGACGGCGGCTGCTTTTCAAGACCCTTCTGCGGGCAGGACAGCGACGGTCCTCCACACAGCGGCCCGAGGGCATCGACCTGAGCAGGCTCGTTGTCGTCATGTCCTGCGACGCAGCATCCGTTTCGGGCCTGCAGGCACAGCTGCGATTGTGCTGGGAAGAGACGGGGTCGTCATAGAAACGGCTTCATCTCGCGGACCAGATGAAGATGCCCGCGGCGTGAGGTGTTGTCATCTCAGAATCCCCAGCGTCAGGTCCGGAGAATTCGCGGACGTTCTTACAGCAGCGCGTCAAGCCCGGTGCTTCTCCTGACATCAGCGGCTGACACCAACAAGCGCGAACCACGTCGGTCAACGCCGAACCTCAGCAGCTAGGCGGCAGGGGCTCCGAGCGGGTTCAGCGAGGCCGCAGAGCTCCCGTGATCGACCTGATAAGGATGAGGCCTGAGATCAAAACGGTCATTGCTGATCCTGGCACTCCTGTCCATGTCCGTTGCAACGACCCTGCAGGGCAGCGGCAATATGCGTGGCATCCACCAGCCCGTAGTTACCCGCCTCCCTGATCATCCTGATGGCCTCGAGCCTGTTAGCAGCCTGCAGCAAGCGCAGGGCCTCGCCTTGGACCTCGGCCGGCAGGGACAACCCACGCCCTCGCTCCGGATCAGCTTGCTCGATTTGCCGCTGCAAGGCGTACTCAATCCAGGGCTGTCGAACCGTCTTCGACCGCCGGCGAAATCTGAACACCACACCTCCCTGATGTTGGTCGCCGAAGGCTACTCGACGGCAGGTCTCTGTGCCACGGCCGCGTCAGATCAGGCGGGACTCACGGTGAACTGCGGCTGCTGACGGAGGCCACAGCCAACAGACGCCGAAGTCGGCATCCCACAGGTCAGGCCCCAACTCGCCCCACCACGCTCCTAATACTCCAGCTGTAGATCGTGATCTTGCTGGTGGGGGCCGGTGCAGAGATGAGTTTGGCCACCGTTGATCATCGGTGTGTGAAGACGAACGA
>NZ_JBHVWN010000133.1:0-6466 GCF_042882275.1 Streptomyces sp. NPDC058231
CAGCAGCCTCGGCTACCTCAGTCCCGCTGAGTACGAGAACGCACTCGCAGCCTGACCACCACACCAATGGTGTCCGTCAAAGCGGAGCAAGCTCAGGACTACACCTTCGCGGCGGACCTGCCCCTGCCGGCGGCCCGGGAGATCACCCGGCTGATCGGTGAGGGGGCCGAGCTGTTCGAGGATGAGCACCGCTGCACGGACTGCGTGGTCAAGCAGCTCACGCGAGCCTTGGACCGCGGCGAGCGGTGGGCCACGGTCTACGTCACCGCCCCGACCGTCCACCCGGGTGAAGCCGTTCCGCCCCCGGCGAACGAGCCGATCTACGCGGGGCTGCGGTCCGGTGGACGGCGGCCGGGCGTGTCGTGCCCGGCCAGACCGATCAGGAGTGGAACACGCTCACAAGCCGCCGCCCGTGGCCCAACCGATAGGCAGGCGTGGTGCGACGGCCTGCGCCCCCCTCGCCCGCACCACGCGACCCCGGCCCGGCGACCCCGGAGCCCGCCCGGCCACCCGGGGCTGACGGGCCGTACGATTTTGGTTGGGCCCCTTCCGGTCCGGCAGGCTCAGCCGAATGAGGGACCCACTCTGCCCGCCAGGGGGTATCCGCAGGGGATGGACATTCCAGGACCTGGACCAGCGTGAAATCACCCGCCGGAAGTCATGGCGGACGACGGCCGACGGCTGACACCGCAACCTCAAGATTCCCGACAGATTCAGTTCAGTCGTGCCGGGGACGCCAGTGCCTCGATTCCCGTACCGCGCTCAAGGCAGCCAGGCCGGCCACAAGCACGGCCAGGGCGCACAGCGTAGCTACCGACGCAGTCAGCATCTGGGGAGGCAGCTCACCGTTTCTCGGCGGTGTCGTGTAGGGCAGGGTGACCCAGACGGCGCTCACCGCACCCAGCGCGGCGGCGACGCACAGGGGTACGGCGAGCGTCCAGGCGGCCACGGTCACATACACACGCCGACTGCCGCTGACCACGGAAACCGGGGCGATGGAGCGGGCGAAACGCAGGACCTCCGCAAGGCAGTTCAACGCGGCGGCCAGTGCTACCAGCCCCACACCCACGACTCCCAGAAGTGTCACCCACCGCAGCTGGGAGGAGAGCAGGGCCGCACCTCCGATCCATCCCTGCCCCACCCCCTCGACGAGGGCACCGGGTCCCAGGATCGAGAGCGCGTCGCGCTTGAGGGTTCCCAGCGGAAGCGCTTGGCCCTGCGGCGAGTACACGACGAGCATGTTGCCCTGACGGGCGGCGAGAGGACCGCGGCTCACACCCACCTGTGCAACGGAGGACGGCAGCAGGGCACGGAGGGCGGGCGTAGCGTCCGAGAGGGGGTCGTCCCGAGTACGTTGCCCGGCCGGGCACGCCAGGCCCAGGCCGCGCAGAGCATCGCAGCTTCCGCGGACCGTGACGGCCTGCCGGACCTCGACAGGCCCGTCCTCGGTCTCCTTCACCTCGCCCGCTCCGTTCGCCAGACCGAGCGTCGAGTCGAGCACCGCCACCTCGGCTCCGGGTGGCAGCTTCTCGACCCACGCTCCGGTTCTGTCCTCTGCACCGTGCGGCATCTGTACGGTGAGGATGCTGTACCCGAAGCGCTCCCGCATGGCCAGCGCCCCTTGAACAGAGGCACTGTGCATGCTCGGATACACCTGGACCACACTCAGCAGCCCCAGCGCGATCACCACTCCCGCCACCAGGCGCGAAAGGTAACCCGGGCGTCCTTGGGTCCAGCGGCCCGCGAGGAGGGTCCCCGCCCAGCCCAGGCGGCGCCCGAGTTGCGTCACACCACGGCCTGCTGCGGACAGCAGCAGCGCGATGGCCGCGGGCACGGTGGCCAGGGCTCCGACGGTGCCGAGTAGAGACACGAGTACGACGGTCTGGGTGGCTCCATAGGTGGCGAAGGCCGTGGGCGACCAGCTCAGGATTCCCAGGAACACCGGGCACGATCCGGCTGCGACCTTCACCAGTCGCCCCCGACCGGCGCTGCGCGGTCTGGTGGACCGGCCGGGCCCCGCCCACTGATGCATCAGAACGACCAGAGCGGCGAGCAGCAGAGGGGACGCGATCAGTGCGAGGACCAGCTGCCAGGCGTGGGATCGCATGTCGGACGCTGCCAGCACATAGCCGACGAAGGGAATCCTCAGATCGGTGACCAGGGCCGCTCCCAGCGCGGGCGCGGTCAGTACGGTGCCGAGCAGCAGAGCCGGAGCCGCTTCCCCCGTGCTCATCAACGCCAGTTGCCGGGGTCCACCGCCCAGCGCGCCGAGCAGTGCGGTACGCCGGTCGCGGCCCGCAGCTCCCAGCCGGGTGGCCACCACGGCGAACAGACCGGCAGGAAGGCCGAGCATGGCGATCAGCAGGCTGAGGAAGACGGACAAGGGGCGCACGGCGGCCAGGTCACCAAATCCGCCCGCGTCCTCGGACCCGAAACCGGTGGCGAGCAGGGCGTGCTCGGCAGTGAGCGTTCCGTTCGCCGGCCGGGCGTAAGCGTAGCGCTCACCCGGGCTGGCCAGCCCTTCCGGAACGATGCTGCCGACGACTCGCCCGTACCGGTCTCCGACCCCGTCGGCGGCCAGCGACGGCGACAGCACGGCTTCGCCCGGACCCGGCCAGCGGGAGACACCTGGGGGCAGCGGAGCATCGGGGCTCATGGGTTCGACGTAGACGACCTCCACCTGCCGGTCGTGAACATCGTCCAGGTACAGCTGTATCCGCAGAGGCGCCTCTTCCGCGGCCTGGCCGTCGTGCAGACGCAGCACAGGCGTGCGTGCCGCCCCGCGATCCGTCCGCTCCTGGTACGTGGCCCAGGCAGCCATCACCGCAGTCAACGTCACGGCGAGCACGCACGTGGCGATCGTCAAAGCCACGAAGCGGACCCGGCCGTCGGCAGAGCCATGCCCGGCGGCGCGCCCCATACGCAACAGCTGACGGCTCAGCGACCGTCCTGCGCTCATCGGGCACCTCGGGAAAGAAGTGCCCCCTGAGTGACGAGCTGCCCCTCACGGAGGGCCAGACAATGATCGGCGCGAGCTGCGACCGACTCGTCGTGTGTGACCACCAGGACCGCACAGCCCCATTTCCGAGGAAGGGAGAACAGCAGCTCGGCGACAGCCTCTCTGTTCTGGGTATCGAGCGATCCCGTGGGCTCGTCGGCCAGGAGCAGCGCAGGCTGGTTCACCAGGGCGCGCGCCACTGCCGCCCGCTGCCGTTCCCCACCGGACAGCTCTGCGGTCGGGGTCGCCTCCACAGGCACGCCGAGGTCAACGAGTAGTTGGCGTGCACGGTCGAAGGCTTCGGCTCGCTTCACTCCGGCCAGGAGTGCGGCCATCGCGACGTTCTCCACGGGAGTGAGTTCCGGGAGCAGTTCGCCGAACTGGAACACCATGCCAATGGTGTCGCGTCGGTGCCTGGCCAGGTTGCGCGGCTTGAGCCCGGCCAGGTCCTGACCGGCTATGCGGACCTCACCATGGTCGTATCGGATCAGCCCGAGCACACAGTTGAGCAATGTGCTCTTGCCCGTCCCGCTGGGCCCGGTGACGGCCAGCGACTGACCGGCGGGGAGCGTGAGGTCCACGCCGTCGAGCAGTGCCCGGCCGGCCACGGAATAATAGAGGTCCCGGACTTCCAGCACGGGGTTCACTTGCATCACACGGTCTCTCTCAGCCGGTCGCTCGCCTGCGCGTTACCGGGTCACGGGAGCAAAGGATCTGAAGGGGCCCGCCGTTGCGGCGGAGCCCGTCAGCACGCCTCGGTCAGTGGCTCATGGCCACGTACACGGAGCAGTCGTCCGGCTGCGCTATCTGGGATTCGCAGATCTTCGCCTTGATGACCCAGCTTCCGGTGCCCGAGTAGTCCTCGGTACCTGCGCCCAGCTTGTTCCACACGTTGCGCTCTGTGCCGGAGCTCGCCGACCGATAGTAGGTGCTGTAAACCGGGTTGGAGTCCGAAGTACTGTCCCAGGCTCCCACCACGGCGCTGCTGGAGGTCGAGTTGTCGTAGACGCGAGCCTGGCCGGTGCCGGACAGTGTTGCTGTCTGATAGGCGAGGGCCGGCGCGGCACCGACGAGGGTGATGACTCCGACTGCCGACAGGGCGATGGCAACTCTTCGCTTGCTCATGAAATCCGTCCTCCTGTGAACTTGGACATGACAAGATCGCAGCATAGTCCACAAGTGATCATCAGATGGCTCTGTCGCAAGAAGATTCGACGGCAACAGCACGAGCGTGGTGGGCGTCGGCAACCAGTCCGTCGCTGAAAACCAACTAACCCGCTGTCTAACTGATCGCTTCAGAATGAAAGTCGTTGTGGGGCTTGGCAGTTGGGTGTTGTGTCGGCAGGATCTGTTGGGTGTCAACTGATCTTGTGCCTGATGACCTGTGGGAGCGTGTGGTTCCGCTGTTGCCGGCTCGCCCGCCCAGGCGACACCGGTTTCCAGGGTGGTTGCCTGCGGATGACCGGGCTGCGCTGCGGGGCATCGTCTACGTGTTGTGCAAGGGCGTGAGCTGGCGGGATGTTCCCGCGGAGCAGGGCGGCTGCAGCGGTGTGACGGCCTGGCGGCGTCTGCGGGACTGGACGGATGCCGGCGTCCGGCCGCAGCTCCGCGCTGATCTATCAGCACCTGGTGAACGGGCGGGACCATGCGATCGCCGCTCACGTCGATGAGCAGATCAAAAAGGTCCGCCCGGCCGAGCCTTCCATGGAGGGTCCGGAGGAGGCATCTGGCACGTGAGTGGCACGACGCCACTCCCCGCCGGAATCGCCGAGGAACGATCAAGGCCCAGGTTCCCGGTTTGATGCCGGCGACCTGGGCCTTTGTCGTGCTTCCTGCTGGTGGGCGCGGACGGTTTCGAACCGCCGACATCTGCTTTGTAAGGGCGGCGCTGACCCACAGGACGGTCTTGGCTGGTCAAACAGCCGTACAACAGCGCCCAGCCTGTCAGTGGGTCTCTGCACCGCCTCGCACCCTGATTGACCGTGGCTGACTGCTCGTTCTGGCACGGATCTGGCACGCAGGCCTCTTCTGGCACCTGCAAGGATCGCGGACAATTTCACCATCAACGTCAGTTCTGTGACCGACGAGCGCGGACTGCATGCAGTACTTGCGCAGGCACTGCACTTCCCTGGCTTCTACGGCATGAACTGGGACGCACTCTGGGATGCGATCACCGGCCTGGTCCAGATCCCGGACCATCTGCGCTTCGTAGGCTGGAACCACCTGAACAACCGTGTCCCGCGCGGGGCCACCATGCTCCGACAGGCACTAGCCCGGTATCAGCAGCAGTACCGGCCGCAGTTCCTCGCCGAGTACACGTAGAACACCGTAAGCCCCTCGATGCGAACTATCGGCACGACGGTCGCTCAGGGCTGTCGGCCTGTCCACGCGGGGCCTGGGGACCGGAAGGGGGTGCCGATAGTCGCTGTGGTTGCGGTACATCTCTGCTGTACTGCTGGCCGTGGGACGGACCAATGTGGGGTGGTGGAACCGTGAATGCAGGCAGCCGCGGGGTGCTGGGAGTAGTGGGCACCGCAGCTGATGGAGTCGAGCAGCTACGCACTGGCCTGGTCGAGCCGGCCATGGCCCTCGGCTGGCAGGTAGCCGTGACTCTGACCCCGAATGCCGGCCGATGGCTGCGGGCAAACGGCGAACTGGACCGCCTGGAGCAACTGACCGGCCTCCCGGTCCGAGACACCCCGCGCCTGCCGACCCAATCTCGCCCTCACCCGGTTGCCGACTGCTATGTCGTCGCCCCGGCCAGCGCGAACTACGTTGCCAAGCTCGCAATGGGCATCGCGGACAACCAGGCACTGACGCAGGTAAGCGAGGCGCTGGGCACGACAGGCGTATCAGTCGTGGTGTTCCCGCGGGTCAACGCGGCACATGCGCGGCACCCCGCGTGGGACAGCCACATCGAGACCCTGCAGAAGGCGGACGTAAGGCTCGTCTACGGCCCTGACGTCTGGCCACTCTACGAACCCAGGGAAGGGCCAGCAGCTCGGGAGCTCCCCTGGGCCACGATCGTGGAAGCCCTCCATCACGGGACGGCCCAGCCTGCTTGACACCCGCTTTAGGAGTTCGCGCGGACGGGCCTTGGGGAGCACCTGACCGCCTGGGGCATGACTGCTCGCGGTCGTTCAACGCCGCTTCTGTCCGCTGTCGTTGATGTCACCTGGTGATGTCAGGTTGGATGGTCCGTATGGAGCGTGTCGAGGCTGAGCTGTTCACGGACGGTGGCAACACCGCAGTGGTGCGCCTGCCCGGCCGTCGCTTCCCTGGTGTACTGATCCAGGGTGACTCCCTTTCCATCCTCCGCGCCGACGTCGCTCAAGTGGTGGAGGCCTTCGACCAGGGTGACGTGGCTGGAGCCCGAGAGGCCGCCGGCCTTCTCCTGGACGGCCTCGACGCGCTGCTCGCGCGCTACACCGCTGCGCTGGAAGCGCACGAGATCCCTCGACCGTACTG
>NZ_JBHVWN010000134.1:0-6204 GCF_042882275.1 Streptomyces sp. NPDC058231
CGCCAGGAGGATCCTGGCGGGCTCCGTCGTCGTACCGGCCGACGGCTCAGCTCGCTGCGGCCGCCGCGCGGGACGCGCTACCGTCCCCGGCGGTCGCGGTGCCGGGCTTGGGCACCAGCAGCCGTTCGGTCAGATAACCGAAAAGGAGGCCGAATGTGGTCCAGAGCGTGGCCTGAACAGCAAGGGTGGCGAGCCGGAACTCCCACAGCAGACCGGCCGGGAAGTCCTTGCCGACCTCGTTGAACGAGGGCAGGAAGACATAGGCGAGCGCGATGGCGAGGACGTAGCCGGCGGACGCGGCGATCGTCGCGTTCCAGTTGCCCAGTCGCGGCGCCAGCCGCCTGCCGACGATGACGGCGGCCACGGCCAGCAGCACGCTGAGGGCAACCATCAGGAAGAACAGGGCGGTACGTTGCCCGATCGTGTCGGGATTGCCGATGGCCGGCGGGTTGGCCGGGTACTTGAGGAACGGCACCACGTACACGGTCAACAGGGCCCCGAAGGCGACCAGTGCGGCTGTGGCCCGTGGGCCGAACCTGCCGATACGACCGAGGGCGTAGCAGAAGACGAGCGCGGCGATGCCGCCGATCGCCACGCCGAAGACGAGGACGCCGGTGGCGAGACCCGCAGTGGACTGCAAGGTACGGCTGACCAGTTCCTCACCGCCGCCGTGATCGTGGCTGTGCGCCTCTTCGAGGGCTATCGCAGCGTCCACCCGGGACTCGCCGAGGAAGTAGGCGACGACCAGCGCGAGTACGCCCGCGGCAAGTCCGGCCAGCATGCCGCGGACGAGCAGCGCTCTGACAGATATGGAGTTCACGAGGGTTCCCCTGATGGTGCGACAGGTCAGTGGCAGGGGAAACCGAGCAGGTGGCGGCCGTCGTGAACCCACTCGTGGACACCTTCGCCGGAGATCACCGAGGTGGCGCCCTGCTCGGCGCCGACGAAGTACAACAGGACGAGCATGAGGACACCGAAGAAGACCGCCCAAGGGGCAATAGCCTTCAGCGAGATGGGGGTGACCGCGGGTGATGCGGCAGCGGGGGCAGCAGTCTGTGCCATGGCAGAACCTCCTGGGGGAACACGCGTCCCGATCGTGGTGCCTGAGACGACAGCGGCGGGTCTGACTTCCCGTAGGGGTACGGGTTCACAGTGGCGCGACCGTGCCGGATTCTCACCGGACTTCCATCACACCGTCGTCATGTTCGTCGCGACCATACCGCCTGGGAGCACGCGCCGCCATGCCCCCTTCCGCGGGGCCGACAGCCTCCGCATGCCATGGTGTGCTTGCCGAGAGGCCACAGTTCAGGGAGTTGACACCGGTGTTGACCGTACAGGTGATGTTGATCTCACCGGCGCTGAATGCCGCGCTGCGCGAGGCCCGATTCGACGGCGACGCGCCGCTCGACGCGTCCGGCGAGCGACGGGCACGCGCGGCGTCGGGTGCGTTGCCCGCCGCCGACCGTCATGTGTACGGCCCGTCCGTGCGGTGCACCGGGACCGCCGAGGCGTTGGGGCTGCACGCCGATCCCGAACCGTCGCTCCGGTGCTGGGACTTGGGGCGCTGGGGCGGGCAGCGACTGGCCGAGGTGAGTACGGACGAGCCCGGGGCGGTGTCGGCCTGGCTGTCCGATCCTGCGTCCGCCCCGCACGGCGGGGAATCGCTGCTCGACCTCTGTGCCCGGGTCGGTGGCTGGCTCGACTCCGTGCAGCGGGGCCACGTCGATGGTGGCCGCGTGCTCGGGGTCGCCGAACCCGCGGTGGTGCGTGCCGCGATCGTGCACGCACTGGACCTCCCGCCGCAGACCTTCTGGCGGTTGGACGTCGCCCCGCTGACACTGACGGAGCTCAGTGGCGGCTCGGGGCGCTGGAACCTGCGCAGCGGCCGTCCGTTGAGCACCGCAGCCGACCTCGCGTAGTCCCCGACGGGAACCGCTGCCCCACCCCGGTGGACGGACGGTGGCCGGCGCAACCCCCTCCGTGAGGGGCGCGGAGATCCGGACCGGGCCGAGACGGCCCGAGCAGGAGTCCGGTCGCGTGCCCCTCGTCCGGCGCGGCAGGGCCGTCCACCACCCCACCCTTAAGCAATGCGGACAAATTGTACGTAAACTGGCCACGGCGATCGCCTCCACCCTCTCTACGGAAGGGCGACCCATCATGACCGAGCAGACCCGGCCGAACGGGCCCCAGACCACCCGCCCGGAGCCCGAGGCCGCGCAGGGCGCGAGACCTTCCGCGGGAGACCGCCGAACGGATCCCGGAGCACGCGGACGTACCACGATCGCCGACGGTGTGGTCGCGAAGATCGCCGGGTTGGCGGCCCGGGAGGTACCCGGAGTCCAGGCGATGGGAGGGGGATTCGCCCGCGGCATGGGGGCCGTACGCGAACGGGTGCCGGGAGCGGGAGGCGCGTCCACCACGAGCGGCGTCAAGGTCGAGGTCGGCGAGGTCCAGACAGCGGTCGACCTGTCCATCATCGTCGAGTACGGCTTCGCGATCGGCGAGCTCGCACGTGAGGTCCGGACCGAAGTGATCGCCGCCATCGAGCGGATGACCGGTCTGGAAGTCGTCGAGGTGAACATCGCCGTCAGCGACGTGAAGCTGCCCGACGAGGAAGAGGAGGAACCGGTGCCGGAGAGGCGGGTCGCCTGAGCGGTTCACCAGGCCGCATCGCGCCTGGCCGCAGGAGGGGACCGTCGACGACGTCGCGGTCCGCCGCCTCGGCTGTCATCCGGGATCGGACGGGGTGTCTGTTTGGTACCGCGTCCCAGGGGCAGCCGCCCATTACGGGGATATGGCTGACCTCGAATCGGAGGACCAGATGTCCACAGGAATCATTATCGCCATCGTCGTCGTCGTGGTGGTGCTGATCGCCCTCGCGGTGGTCATGCGACTCGCCGGTCGACGGCGGCACCTGCGGGAGCGCTTCGGTCCCGAGTACGAACGCACCGTCGAAGCCGGGGACAGTCGCACCGCGGCGGAGCGCGACCTGCGCGCACGCGAGCAGCGGCACGACGACCTCGAGCTGAAGGCGCTGCCCTCGACGACCCGGCAGCAGTACGCGCAGGACTGGAACAACGTGCAGGAACACTTCGTGGACCGCCCGCAGGAGGCGGTGGGCGAGGCGGACCAGCTGGTGACCCGCCTCATGCAGGAACGCGGCTACCCGACCGAAGGGTACGAGCAGCAGGTGAAGGACCTGTCGGTCGAACACGGGCGGACGCTGGAGCACTACCGCGCCGCGCACGAAGTCAACACACGGACCGACAGCGGGCAGACGACCACCGAGGAGCTGCGGGGCGCGATGGTGCACTACCGCGCGCTCTTCGACGACCTGCTCACCAACGGCGACCGGCCTGGGCAGCAGCGTGCGTGACCCGGCGCCGGCGGATACCGGCGCCGGGCGGCACATCAGAAGTCACTCGAAACCATTCCGGACGAGGTGGACAAGCATGCAGCGCGAAGACAGCGGAGCGATCAACCACGGCGGGGCGACCGGCGAAGGCATCAGCACAGAGGATCTCGCCCGGCCCCGCGAGGACCCCGGTGCGAGTCGCGGAGGTCCGGCAGCGGACGATGCGCCCCCGGCCGCCACCGGCACCGGTCGTGACAGCACACAGGCTCCGGCGGCCGACGCGCCTCCCCCGCCCGCCGCCGAGAGCGAGCCCGCGAAGCAGGTGGCGGGCACACCGCAGCCGACGGCGCCGGACCAGGGTCAGGAGAACGCACCGCTGCTCGGTTCCGACGAAGCGGAGACCTTCAAGTCCAAGTGGCAGGCTGTTCAGACCGCCTTCGTCGACGATCCGCAGGACGCCGTCCGTACGGCCGACGCCTTGGTCGCCGAGGTCATGCAGACGCTGGCCCGGTCCTTCGCGTCCCGCAAGGAGGGACTCGAGAGCCAGTGGGGCCGGGGCGAGGAAGTCCTCACCGAGGACCTTCGGATCGCCCTTCAGCGGTACCGTTCGTTCTTCAACCGCCTGCTCAGCGCCTGACGCGAGAACCTTTCCCTGTCCGGGGACAAAGGCCCGCTGGTCGTGGCCCGCCGGCAGCCGGGCAGAGCCCCCGGGCCGCCGCCTCCGTTCCTCGAGGCGAAGCGAGACCGTAGAACCGGCAGGCGGAGTTCGTCATCGTGCCCGCGCGGTGCGGATGCGCGCGCGGGGTGAGACGGTGTGCCGGAGTCCGGCCGCCGTCGGGTGAGCGCCGGACGAGGGTGCCGCGCGAGCGGCACCCTCGTCCGCTTTCCGGCAGCCCGTTCCCGCCGGAAAGCGCGCGGACGTGCTGAGGGGCATACTCAGAAGTGAGCCAGAAAGATTGGGGGATGTAATGATCGTCCTCGGAGTAATCCTGCTCGTGATCGGGCTGTTGACCGGCCTTTCCATCCTCTGGACCATCGGTGTCGTGCTCCTGGTGATCGGTGCGATCCTCTGGATCCTCGGAGCCGTCGGTCACCAGGTCGGTGGAAGACGCCACTATTGGTGAGAGCCGGAGCAACGCCTCCGGCGGGCCTTCTTCCCCACGCCGGCGCTTCGGGGGCGAAGTTGCAGCACACGCACATACGGCGGGCGACGGATCCCGCAAGGGGGCGGGAGCCCTCTGCAGGTAGTGGGTCGTTGTCGCGCAGGACTGGGGCCGACCAGCGTGTCGAGGCCAGGTGCGACGCGACCTCGCGGCGGTTGAGGAGATCGGCGAGCTACGGCGGCGCAAGAACCTGACGGCGCATCTGGACAGGCTCACGGACCGTCTGCGACCCGGCCCGGTACGCGATCGGCTTCTCGTGGGCGCGGTGCGCAACCCGTACGCGCGGAGGAAACACCCCGGCGCCGCGGCCGGTGTCGCAACTCGCCTTCCGGCGTCGGTGCGCCGATTCGCACCGCCCCGAGGGGTGATCTCCTCTGCACGGGCCCATGGGAAACTCATCGCATGACTGCCAGGCCCGTCTCCCGTGCCGCCGCTCTGACCGCGATCGTCACTCTTGGCTCGCTCTCCCTGTCCGCCTGTGGCAGCGGCAAGTCCGAAGGCGGCGGTCGGACCAACTACGCAACGAGCGCGGACGGCATCTCAACGGTTCCCGAGGGAGAGCGGAAACCTGTCGGCCCGATCAAGGGCGAGACGCTTCAGGGCAAGCACCTCGACGTCGCCGGCTTCCGGGCAAGGTCGTCGTGATCAATGCCTGGGGTTCCTGGTGCCCGCCGTGCCGGGCCGAAACGCCCTACTTCAACAAGGTCGCCAAGGAAATGAAGACCAAGGGGGTCGCATTCGTCGGCATCAACGCCCGCGACGGCAACAAGAGTCTGTCCAAGGCATTTGAAGACGACTTCGATATGGCATACCCGAGCCTGTACGACCCGATCGGAAAACTGCTCCTGTCAGGATTCCCCAAGGGCACACTGAACCCTCAGTCCCTCCCCGCCACCGTCGTTCTGGACCGAGACGGAAAGATAGCGGCCAGGTCACTCAGTTCAATCGATGACAACAAACTGCACAGGATGATCGACCCCCTGATCAAGGAGGGGCGTTGACCCCAGCCGACGGGCACTGCCGGCAGCGAGGGTGGCTGCCGCCTCTATGATCCGTCTGCGAGACACAAGCAGCCGTCGGAGGAGTCCATGGGGATGGCAGTACGCCTGGCCGGAGCGGTTCTGGTCACGTGGATCGGACTGACCGTGCTGCTGCTCGCGCCGGCCCCGCTGCCGGAGCAGTGGCGTTACTACATCTATTCGCCGGCGAGTGTGGGCCTGTGGATGCTGTCCATGTTCCTTGCCCCCATCGTGGTCTGCGCCGTCAGGTGGCGATGGATCAAGTCGGGCAGCAGGTCGGCTCCGTCCAGGACGGCGCCGGCTCCGTGGCCCCAGCACGCACACCGAGATCGTCCCACCTGGACCGGTCGTCCGGACCAGGGGTGACTCGGGGGGGACGCTCGGGCGAGGACAGCTTCCGGACGCTCTCTCCGGTCCCGGCAGGTCGTCCGCAGGTACGAATTCGCCATCGGTGCCGTCCGGGAAGCTGCCGCAGCGGGCGCAACCGGCATACTCGGCCGCTCCTCCGCCCGGTCATGCCTGGACCCTCCGAACCGGCGTCGGCTGCTAGGGCGTGTTTCGAAAGTAGCGCCGTCCGCCCGGAGGGCGGGCTCGGTGGCGTCTGGTGCGTGCGATCGCAAGGCGGAGGGTCGCCCCGATACTGGATGTATCGGGGGGATCCCGACAA
>NZ_JBHVWN010000135.1:0-6124 GCF_042882275.1 Streptomyces sp. NPDC058231
CAACCCCGCGCCCCCCCACCCCCCACCCCCCCCCCCCCCCCCACCCCCCCCCCCCCCCCCCCCCCGCGGCCCCCCCGCCCCCCCGGGGCCCGCCGCCGGCCCGGGCCCCGCCCCCGACGGGCCCCCCCGCGGCCGCAGTGTCGTCCGACTGCTGAGCCACGTGCTCCGGGCGGCCTGTGCATGTGGTTCAGCGGCGGCTCGGCTCTTCGTCTCCGGCGGCAGCCACGGCAGTTGAGTTCGGTGACCGTCCCCGACGGCGTCCAGGAGCAGGAGCGTCGCGCCGGTGGTTGCCGCCCCGGGCACCTCTGTCTCAATTCCGTAGGCCGGCATCATCTTCAAGAGGTGAAGGCTGTCGTATCTATTGACGGCGTGTCGCCTTCTTGGGTTCATGGTGGGCGGCGTCGAACCGGACGGTCGACAGTCAACAGCTCTTGTCCGGACAGTCCTGTCGGGGAAGTCTCCGCAGCAATTGGGAGCGCTCCCACGAGGCGCCGGTCATGCTGCGGACCAGGCCGCCGAACCCACCCCTTGACGACGTCGGAGACCGGGCTCTCAGCAGAGGAGCGCACAACGATGATCCGTCTTCCTGGCCGCATACGGCGATGGGCCTCCGTGCTCGTCGCCGTCCTGGCGCTGCTCACCGCACCGCTCATGGCCGCGGGTTCCGCCCGGGCCGCCACCACTCCCGGCACGGGCTACTGGCACACCAGCGGCCGGCAGATCCTGGATGCCGGCAACCAGCCTGTGCGCATCGCGGGCATCAACTGGTTCGGTTTCGAGACGGCCAACCACGTCGTCCACGGCCTCTGGGCGCGGGACTACAAGAGCATGATGGACCAGATGAAGTCGCTGGGATACAACACCATCCGGCTGCCCTACAGCGATGACATCTTCAAAGGTACGACGCCTGACAGCATCAATTTCTACAACATGAACAGCGACCTTCAGGGTCTGAACTCACTGCAGGTGATGGACAAGATCGTGAATTACGCCGGGTCCATCGATCTGAAGGTCATCCTCGACCGCCATCGTCCCGACTCCGGCGGGCAGTCCGCGCTCTGGTACACGAGTTCCGTACCGGAGTCCACCTGGCTCGCCAACCTGACCGCGGTCGCCACACGTTACGCGGGCAACCCGGCGGTCGTCGGCATCGACCTGCACAACGAGCCGCACGACCCGGCCTGCTGGGGCTGCGGCGACACCGCCACCGACTGGCGGCTGGCCGCCGAGCGGGGAGGCGACGCGGTTCTCGCCGCCAACCCCAACCTGCTGATCTTCGTCGAGGGCGTGCAGACCTACAACGGCAGCTCGTCCTGGTGGGGCGGCAATCTGCAGGGCGCCGGCCAGTACCCGGTCCGGCTCGACGTGGCCAACCGCGTGGTCTACTCGGCCCACGACTACGCGACCAGCGTGGCCTCGCAGCCGTGGTTCAGCGATCCGTCCTTTCCCAGCAACATGGCCGGCATCTGGGACAAGAACTGGGGCTATCTCTTCAAGCAGAACATCGCCCCGGTGTGGGTCGGTGAATTCGGGACCACCCTGCAGTCGGCCACGGACCAGACATGGTTGAAGACGCTCGTCCAGTATCTGCGCCCGACCGCGCAGTACGGCGCCGACAGCTTCCAGTGGACCTTCTGGTCGTGGAACCCCGACTCCGGTGACACCGGCGGCATCCTCAACGACGACTGGACCACGGTCAACACGGCCAAGGACAGCTACCTCGCCACCATCAAGGCGCCCGGCTTCGGCGGCGGAAACACCGGCGGCGGGGGCGGCGGTGACACTCAGGCCCCGACCGTGCCGGGCAACCTCACCGCCACCGGGACCACCTCCAGCAGTGTGTCGCTGTCCTGGAGCCCCTCCACCGACAACACCGGCGTGACCTCGTACGACGTCTACCGTGGCAGCACCCTGGTCGGATCCTCCACCACCACCGGCTTCACCGACACCGGACTCACCGCGGCCACCACCTACAGCTACACCGTCAGGGCCAAGGACGCCGCCGGCAACAGTTCGGCCGCCTCCTCGGCAGTCACCGCGAAGACTTCCGCGGCGGCCGGCGGCGGCAACGGCTGCACCGCGAGCTGGCACATCGACACCCAGTGGAGCGGCGGTTTCAACGCCACCGTCACCGTCACCAATCCGGGTGGCACACCCACTTCCTCCTGGGCCGTCGGCTGGACCTGGTCCGGCGGGCAGACGGTGGCCAACGCCTGGAACACCTCGCTGCAGCAGAGCGGCGCCGCGGTCACCGCCAGGAACGCCGCGCAGAACGGCACTCTGGCGGCCAACGGCTCGACCACCTTCGGTTTCCAGGCCAACGGCACGGCCGCCACGCCGAACCTCAGCTGCACCGCCTCCTGATCACCCGGGCCGGGGGCCGCCCGTGATCCCGCGCGGACGTACCAGGGGATCACGGGACAGCCCCGGGGCACGCGAGGCATAGGGAGAGCGGCACCCGGGCGGCCAGGACCGCAGGGACCATGCGGCTCCCGCCTTCCCGCGGGAGCCGCATGGTCCGCCTGTCCCCGGCTAGCCGAGCGGAAGCGGCTCAGCCGCGTACGTCTTCGGCTTCGCGGCGGCGCGGTCCGTCGGGTCGCCGACGGGTGCCGTGCCCTCGGCGGGCCTGTCGGACGGCTGCCAGCGCTCACCGTCCTGCTCCGCCAACCCCAACTCGGCCAGGTTCTTGAGATGTTTCGCAATGGTGGACGGCTGGTAGCCCGCAGCCTCGGACAGCTCCTGCGCGGTGGCGCCCACGCTGCCTGCCGACTTCAGGCACTGCCAGGTCCGCCCCACCGCACGCCCGAGCCCCTGCTCGGGCGAACCCGTCGAGGGCGAAGAGCCGTCGGCGGCGGCCTGCTGTGCTCTCGGAGTGCCGCTCGCCGATGCCCGACCCGCGGGTGCGGACAATCCGCGGGAGCGTGTCACCGGGCGCGGTGTCCGGTTGACGCTCCGGTGTTTCCGTCCCTTCTGGTACTTACTCAACGCTTCATCCCCTTGTCAGCGGTGGTGATCACATCAACCCAACGAGCCGGACCCCCGCCCGGCAATCGGCCGATCGGATTACCATTTCCGCCGCCGCGGGTGTGCGCCCCCCTGCCATCACTGCGCCGGCGCGCAGAGTCGCTGTCGTGCGCCGTCCGCGAGAGCCGGACGACACCAGGTGCAGTGCACCCGACAGTCCATCGCAACTGGTCGGCCGTGATCACATCATCCGATGAAATACCTGGTCGCAGCCTTTGGGTGACGAATGCGTCCCGCGCCGCCCGGCCGGGAGGACAACTGTGCGGCGATCGGCCGGTGGCCGAAAAAAAACTCTTGGACCGCACCGGCGCCGCCGCGGGACACTGCGGTTCCTGGCCCCCGTACTCGCCCGCATGCGTCACCACGAGCCGCGCGGGGGCTTCGTCGTCGTGCCCCGCCTGTCGGAAGGCGACCTGTGCGAGGGCACCCACCCGAAACGAACCTCCGCGCGGCCGGCCGGTCAACGTGCTTCTCCCGCAGAAGTCACGTGGCGGGCTGCCGCACGACCACACAGGGTTGCTATGGGATCGCCTGAATCGCGCGAGACACCGGGCCGGGGCTCGGTGCTTCTCGCACTTCGTTACTACGGTAGGGAGCTGGCCCGGCTCCGGTGGCTGACGGTGCCCGCGATGCTCCTGCCGGCGCTGGGCAACATCGGCCTCAACTACATCGCGCCGCTGATCGTCGCCAAGCTCGTCGGCCGAATCGCCGGCGACGCGACGATCGCCATCGGCTCGACACTGCCCTACGTCCTCGGCTTCGCCGGCGTCCTGCTGCTCGCGGAATCGCTGTGGCGCGTCGGGCTGCACTGCCTGAACCGTGTCGATGCCCGAGGCATCGAGCACCTGTACGTGATCGGCATGGACGAGTTGTTCGCCAAGGACACCGCGTTCTTCCACGACAACTTCGCCGGTTCGCTGACCAAGCGGGTCCTGAGTTTCGCGTCCCGTTTCGAGGAATTCGTCGACACGCTGACGTTCTCGGTCGTCGGAAGCCTCGTACCTCTGGTGTTCGGATCGGTGGTGCTGTGGCGCTACGAGCCGCTGTTCGTGGTGGGACTTCTGTCGATGATCGCGCTGACCGCGGTCTGCGTGACGCCGCTCATCCGCCGCCGTCAGGCGCTCGTCGCCCAGCGCGAGGAGGCGATCGCCAGAGTGTCGGGCCACGTCGCCGACAGCCTGATGAACATGGACACGGTCCGGGCGTTCGCCGCCGAGGAACGCGAGGCCGCCGAGCACCGGTCCCGCGTCGGTGAGTCACGGCGGCTCTCGCTGCGGTCGTGGGACTACGGCAACCTGCGCATCGACACGCTGGTCGCACCGATGTCCGTACTGACCAACGCGCTGGGTCTGCTGCTCGCGGTCGTCCTCGGCGGAGGCGACCACAGCGTGGAGGCGGTCGTGGTCGCCTTCACCTACTACAGCAACGCGACACGGATCATGTTCGAGTTCAACCAGATCTACCGCCGTCTGGAGAGCTCGATGACGGAGGCCGCACAGTTCACCGAACTGCTGCTGATGCCGCCGACCGTGACCGATCCGGTGTCGCCGGAGCCGCTGCTGTCCCGGACCGCCGACGTCCGCTTCGACCGGGTGACCTTCGCCCACGCGGGCGCCGAACCGCTCTTCGAGCGCCTGGAGCTGGCCGTACCCAGCGGGGCGAAATTCGGCCTCGTCGGCCGGTCCGGCGGCGGTAAGACCACGCTCACGCGCCTGCTGCTGCGAATGACGGACATCGACGAAGGCCGGATCCTGATAGGTGGTCAGGACATCAGCAGGATGCGCCAGGCCGATGTGCGCAGCCGGATCGCCTATGTGCCGCAGGACCCGGCGATGTTCCACCGCACGCTACGGGAGAACATCGCGTTCGCCCGGCCGGAGGCCACCGAAGCCGAGATCCGCCGGGCGGCCGAGGCCGCACATGTCACGGAGTTCGCCGACGCGCTGCCGGACGGTTTCGAGACCATGGTGGGGGAGCGCGGAGTCAAGCTGTCCGGCGGTCAGCGCCAGCGAGTCGCCCTCGCCAGGGCGATCCTCCGCGACGCGCCGATCCTGCTGCTCGACGAGGCGACCAGCGCCCTGGACTCCGAGAGCGAAATCCTTGTCCAGGAGGCGCTGTGGCGACTCATGGAGGGGCGGACGGCTCTCGTGGTGGCGCACCGGCTGAGCACGGTCGCCACCATGGACCGACTCGTCGTGCTCGACCGTGGGCGGATCGTCGAGCAGGGCACCCACCAGGAGCTGCTCACCTCGGACGGTGCCTACGCCAAGCTGTGGCAGCACCAGTCCGGCGGCTTCTTCGACACCTCTTCCGCGCGGGCCGATCTCCACTGAACGCACATCGGGCGGGTACGCCCGGCACCTGCCGGAGAGCATCATATCGATGCCGGGAGTGCCCGTTCCGGGGGTAAGGCTCGGCGTACCTCAGAGCAGGTCGAGCACCCCGACTCGCTGCTCCCCACTCGTTTCCCCGGTCGTGCGGAATCCGAGCCCCAGGTAGAAGTCCTCCGGGCCGTGCTCACCCGGGTGCCAGGTGGTCGTCAGGTGAGTGCCGCCGCGACGGCGGATCTCCGCCGCAACGGCCTGGACCGCGAAGCGGCCGTATCCACGGCCCTGTTCACCTGCTGCGATGTTCAGACGCCACAGGCCGGAGCGCAGATCAGTCCCCTTGCCGGCGCCGCCGGCGAAGTCGATGTCGAAGAACGCCATCAGGAAACCCACGGGCCGGTTGCCGTCAACGATCAGTCGGGGCCATGCCGTCTCGGGGTGCACGAACGCTTCGGCGAGCGACTTCACGACCGGAGCGACCAGGTGCTCCTGGTCCGGACGGACCTTCAGGCCGATCGCGACGTCGAAGTTGTCGGCGGTGATCTTCTCCAAGCGGAGCGTGCTCGTCATGCGGAAACCATAATTCAGCAGGTCAGGTGGATTTCAACCCCCGGCGCCCGTCACCTGATCCACCGGGCGGAAGCCGGGCCACCACCCGTACCGCTCCAGTTCGAGGAGTACCCGCATCGTGCCGCGACACGTGTCGCGGCACCCGCAGGGGGAGTGTCCGCACGGCGGGTCTCCGGGGGCCGATCCGTACCGCTCCCCAGCTC
>NZ_JBHVWN010000136.1:0-5850 GCF_042882275.1 Streptomyces sp. NPDC058231
GCGTAGAGAACTCCATGATCACTCAGGCCCGTGCCTGTACTCATGCCCAGAGTGACCGGCCGTCAGGCAGCGCCACCATTTGCCGGTCGGTCTAAACGGCTTGGACTTGTTCTGCACCATCCACACATGCCCTGCGGCGGCCGGGTACATCGCGGTGCTGAACTTGTACTCCCCGCGCGTTCGTGCAGCGCCAGCTACCGCACCTGTACGACCAGGGCATGCGCGCCGTGGGCGGTCTGCCAGGTCAGCGCCAGACGGGAAATGGTCTCCGGCGCATCGCCCTTGCGACGCGAAGAGGCCCTACCCCGCCGGGGGTAGGGCCTCTCAGCCATACGTACAAGCCGCTCAAGAGTCGCTTCGCAGCAAGCTACCGGATTACCTTGCTGTCCGGTGGCAACGTGGCCTGATCACGTGGCCTTGGAAGCCCACTTCAACGACGCTATCCGCTCCAGGATACTGTCCCACCCTGATTGCCCGTGTAGTTCGAGCCCCAAATGGCGGACGTTTGGGGAGTGCCGGGCTCCACGGACAGCGATACCCCCCATGCCCCCGGTTGGGGTGGCGTGATACCGCTCTTCTTGCAGGGCACTTTCTGCTTCTGGCCCACGTACGTGAACGTAACCGGGCAGCGTGCATAGGCGCCGGGCACAGGGTCGGTGTTGACATCTATCAGCCAGACGAACACGGTGAAGGTTCCGGTCTCTTCCGCCGTGTAATCGGTCCAGATGACCACCTGGTTGTTGCTGTCTATCGAGATGCAAGGGTTGGTCTTGGCGTGGTGCGTGCCGCTGTCATCCAGCGGAATGGTCTGGCGGCAATGTGGACTCCCTGCAAAGTAGGACGCGGAGGCACTGGCCGTGGCCGAAGTCACCACGGCTGCCGGGCGCCGCGTCGCCGGTGCATGGCTCTGACGTCCGGGCGTGGCCGCCGGCGACGACGACGGTGACGGGCTAGGAGTCGCAGACCCGATAATCGACGGCGTGGTTGAAACAGCGCGCTGGCCCCCCGTGCCGTGGTCGACCTCGCGCTGGGTCCACCACCAGCCCGCGGCGGCCAGCAGGGCGACGGCGATGACGGTGAGACCGGGGACGATCCGGCGGCGGCGCCTGCGATTCGCACGGTGCCCGCGGCGGTCTGCGGCCCGGTGATCGCGCGTGGAGATCTCGGAATCGGGGCGACGAGATTGGGCAGGCGAGGAGGAGTCGGGCGAGGTGTCGGCTTGATGGAAGGCGGGGTTGGTGCTGGCACCGTTCGTCGAGGATCCGGCCTGGCCCGCTCCGGGGGTGTCGTCCCGGACGGTGGGAGCGGCGGTCGGCGTGGGGGCGGGCGTAGCCTGCTCAGTCGCCGGTGCGGTGGCCTGCGGGGTGGCACCGGTGAGTTCGGCGCCGCTCAGGGCGGCCAGCTCGGCCACCGAGGGCGGCAGCCAGGCGTCGGTGCCGAGCACAGTGACTATGTCGTCGGTCGGCTCGACCAGTTGCCGGAGCAGCGCGGCCGTGGTCGGCCTGGCAGCCGGGTCCTTTGCAAGGCAGGGCGCGATGGCGGCATGCAGGTCGGCCGGCATCCCGTCGAGGGTCGGCAGCTCGTGCAAGGTGCGGTAAAAGACGACGCTGGGATCGGTGGTGTGTCGGCCGAAGGGGTTGTGCCCGGTGGCCGTGTGGGCGAGTAACACTCCGAGCGAGAAGATGTCGGAGGTGGGACCGATGGGCTGGTCCTGGATCTGCTCCGGCGATGCGAAGCCCGGGGTGCCGACGAATGCGCCGGGAGTGGTCATCTTGGTGGCGCCTGCCACCGCGGAGATACCAAAGTCGATGACGCGTGGGCCGTTCGAGGTCAGGATGACGTTCGACGGCTTGAGGTCGCGGTGGACGACACCGGCCCCGTGAATCGCGGAGAGTGCCTCCACCAGTCCGGCGCCGAGGGCTCGTACCGACGTTGCGGGCCACGGCCCGTGCTGCCTCAGGGCCTGATCGAGGGAGACTCCGGCCACGTGGACTGTGGCAAGCCACGGCTCGTCGGCCTCGGGGTCGGCGTCCACGACGGCCGCCGTGTAGGCGCTGTTGACCTGGCGGGCGGCCTGCACCTCGCGGGCGAAACGGCGGCGGAACTCGGCGTCGTCGACGCGCTGTGGCCGGATCACCTTCACGGCGACCTTCATGCCGCCGGGGCTACGGCCGATGTAAACCTGGCCCATGCCGCCCTGGCCGAGCCGTCCGACGATGCGGTATGGCCCTATCCAGTGCGGCAGCGGAACGTTGTCCCAGTTCACGGCTGATCCCTCATCAGTCTGTGGGCTGCACGCCAGACGTGTGCGCCTCGGAGTCGGGAGTCTGCCAACAGGGATTTGGCATGTCCATTCTGCTTTTGAAACCGTACCGTTCCGCGTCTGTACCGATGGTGACCCCGGAGGTCACGCGCTCGGGAGCCCGGTCGCTTCGCGGAGGCGGTTTGTACTCCAGCTGTAGTTGGCGATGATCCGTGGCGCACAGTGGGGCCATGACTACGTACGACGCGATGGCGTTCCACCTTGAGACCGAGCGGCTGGTACTGCGGCCGTGGGCCGAGTCGGACGCCGCTGAGTTCTGCGCCCTCCTCTCCGAACGCGGCAAGGGAACCCCTACGGTTGAGCGCATCCGGACGTCCATCGCGGAGCTGCTCACCGCGACGGCGACTACGGGGATCGCCCTGTTGCCCATCCAGCGCCGTGACGAAGGCGACTTCATCGGCTACTGCGGGCTGATTATCGGCCGCTCCACCCTAGAGGAGCCTGAAATCGCGTATGAGCTGTTCCAGCGCGTGCATGGACGTGGCTACGCTACCGAGGCGGCCAGCGCGGTGCTCGATGCCGCTATCGCGACCGGGCGGAAACGGCTCTGGTCGACCGTCGGCGCGTGGAACACACCGTCGCTCCGTGTGCTTGAGAAGCTCAGGTTCGAGCGGGATCACGTTTCCACGGAAGACAACGGTGAAGTGGTCTGGCTCACACGTTCGTTGCCGTGACGCGAGAGCATGCTCTCGGGGGCCTGTGATCGTGCCTGATAGCGGGCTTGGTGGTGCGCTTGCGGGTGGGGCGCGGCTTGGGCTCGGCAGCCGCAGGAGTGGCCTTGGTGCTGCGGGGCCGCTTCGCGGCGGGCTCGGCAGGCGCCCCTGCCACTCGGAAGTCCCTCATCTCGGCCGCCCACCTACTGGTTCGGGCTGAGCTGCGGGACCAGTCCGTACAGGACGCTGGGGCGGATCTCCGGCTGGTCGACGTATCCGCAGTCGTGCGGGCAGAGCACCCATTTCCAGGGCTGGGCGTAGGGGGCGCGGATGGACTCGCGGGCGCGGGCGGGGTCGTCGGCGGTGCAGCGGCGTTGGATGCGGCCGCGTAGTCCGCAGCTGGTGCACAGGCCGAGGCGTTGCGGTGTGGGCCGCACCGCTCGGCCTCGATGGTGCCGGCCCCGGGCGGGGAGGACGGGCACGAGTAAGGGACGGCTCGTGGCCGAGCATGCCCGGATGACAACCTGGGGCTGACGCCAAGCAGCGCCGAGGTCTTCGATTGCGCTGGGCTATGCCTCGTATATCCGTACCGAGCCGTCGTCGGTGACCTCGTAGACGCTGATCCTGAGCAGGCTCCGCACTGGGGGCGGCACCCGCAAGGCGTGGAATACGGAGGAGGACGGCAGGACAAGGGCGTAGCGGGTGTCGGGGGACGGGTCGGTCATGCGGCGCAGACGTTGTCCGTAGGCGATGGCGGCATCGGTGCCGGGTTCCATGGGTGCGACCCTTCGCCTCGCCGACCAGTCGCTGATCGCCTCGTACGGCCTCGATGTCGGTGTAGGGGTCCGTGGGTGCGACTGGGGTCCAACCCTCCACCACCAGCCATCGCCGGAAGGCGTCGACGACCCTGTCTTCGTCGCTCGCCCAACTGGTCTGCGGCGACGGGTCCGTTTCCTGTGCTGCGGCGAGAAGGCCGCGAACCGCCTCCAGGTCGCCAGCGCGGTCCCTCTGGTGCAGTCGGCCCCGGCTGTTGGCGTTCAGGTCGGCAGGCCGGATCACCAGCAGGTGCAGGCCGTGAGCGGGGATCTCCGCGTCGCATCGCGCGTCGTACAGCGCCCGCTGCTCGCCTCGCTCCACTCCACTCACTGTTAGGCGCCCAGGCTTGTCGAAGAACGGCGCGGCCTGGTCGTGCTGCATCTCGCGGTACTCCACGACGAGCTTGTGCCCAGGCCAGTAGCTGTCGACCGGCAGCCTGGTCCGCCGCCCCGCGGCTCCTGCATCAACCACCATGATCGGCTCACAGCCCTTCCCTTCTCACGGTCGCCAGCACTGTAGGCCCTGAGCTTGGGAATCACCGTGCTTCTGACGGCCATTGACCGCCGGAGCAGCAGTAGCGGGCGCCAAGAGACGTCCTGGGGCTCGCCCTGGCAACCGCTGTTGACCGTGGTGTACCGGCTTGACGGGCACGGATCGGGCACGCGGATGACTACCGTTTTAGGAAGCGAGGTGGGGCGAGTGGGTGAGCCTGTGAATCCCTTGCTTGGGGACGGGCTGATGGTGCAAGATCCGTCAGCCGCCAGGTCACGGGGATCAGGGGCTTCGCCTGTGGGGTTGTTGTGGCTGGTGCGGACAGACCGATGAATCTGCTGGGGGAACCCGATGTTCGCGCGAGCCGCCCACGGCAGTGGCTCGTCGCACTCGTGGGCGTATGTCTCATGCTCTTTATGGCGGCCTGTGCGAACGAAGACAGACCCGGACCGTCGAGCGTCACGGAAGCCCAGGCGCGAGAAGTCCTCAATAGCGCGATTTCCGACATTGCAGACAACGGCACGGAGCACTTCTGCGACAAGTTCACTGTTCAGGTTGAAACTTGTGAGTATGCGCTAGACGAGGCACGGACCCAATGCCTCTCCCCTGGCGCAGCGCCGAAGGTAGTGAACTCTGCCCTAGTACCTAGGAAGCCAGACACTGATGGTGGATGGGTCCTAGCTGTGGAAGGCCGAACGAATGGCGGGCAACGATACATCTCTCAATTCTTCGTTACTGCCCCGAACGGAGTACCCGGCGCGGCTTTTGGCATCTACTGGACTGGAATCCGCTTGGGCGAACCCCCTTCCGACAAGTGGCGCACTGTCCTTCCTCAGTCCGAGTGCCTGAAGGGAGCTCGCGGGTAGCTTGATGGCGGCAGCGAGCGCCTCCGAACTACGACGTTTACTTTGCGCCTGCTCGGCCGCTGGCGTCGACCTGTCGGGGCGGGGTGAAAGCCTCCGAGCATGAGCTATGACCGGCCGTCTGGGAAGGCGAGCGGCCGGCGGACGACAGGGCCGCTGGCCGAGACTTCGCCGACCTCTCCCCGCTCCGAGACTGCGGGCATCTTTGACTCGGACCACCGCTTTAGGAGCGAGGTGGCGCGAGTTGAGGTCTGACCTGCGGGATACCGCTTCGGCGGCTGCTGGCTGTGGCCTCCGCCAGCAGCCGCAGTTTCCCGTGAGTCCCCGCCCGATCTGGCGCGGTTGTCGTGGCACAGACAGCTTCTGATCCGTAGCTCCAGCGAGAACGGGCACCTCGGGTCATTAGTTGCCCTCGTACGGCATGGGGCCGGCCTTCGCTGCCTCCATGACCTCCGCCGATCGTTGCTCGAAGCCCCGACCTCGATCAGGCGAACCGCCGCCGAGATCAACGACATGCTCATGGGCGCCGCGTAATATCCGCTCCACGGCACCTGCCTCGTCGAGTTTTTTTTACCGCTCCTAGGGCGCGACCGTGTGAACCGGAGGCCGCTAGTGCTGCACTGCGGAAGTTCGTGGAGGGGTGCTGATCAGGTGGTCTTGAGCGGGGCACCGTCGTAGGTCCACTTGTATGGCTTCGTGGTCT
>NZ_JBHVWN010000137.1:0-5722 GCF_042882275.1 Streptomyces sp. NPDC058231
TGCGGGCGGATTTGTGGTGGTGGCGGGTCCCGGCCTGGGGTTGCGCGGGCGCCGCCGTGGCGGTGCCCGCGGGGATCAGCGTCGCCGCGGCCGCGGCGGCGCTGATCCCCGCGGTGCTCCGAAGAATCGTTCGGCGGGACACTCTTGAGCTTTCGCTGCTGGTCATCTGACGACATCACCTTTCACGGTCCGGTCGGGCCGGGCCGTTGTCCGTCGCGAAACCGGGGTGAGCCGGCTGCCCTGCGGGCGGCATACAACGCCGCGGAGGGCGCGGCGCCTCGATGGTTGTCGCGATGCCTGGGTGCCGCGCGCTGCTGCCGGGCAGACCCGCGTGATCCGCGAGCGCCCCGACCCCCTGGCCGTGAAAACCTTGTGGTGCCCACGCAATCTGTCAGCCGACGGTGAGTCAGAGCAATGATTCAATACTGGATTTAATATCAAATCCATGTTGCCGCAACACTTGACCGGCGCGGTGGCAGCGCGGTGCGTGGGGCGAGCAACCGGCAGTCGATGAAGGCCTGTTGACCCGCCGACAGCCTTCTACGTCCGGTCACTCGTCGGCGACGGCTTCAACCTCGATGCCTCCGGCCCGGATTGCGCAGAACTCGCCTCGCCGTGGCGGAGATCCGCAGACTCCTCGCGCACCCGCTCCCCCCGCCAAGCGCGATCCCCACACCCGAGCTCCGATGTGGTCCCACTGGCGCAGACACCGCCAAGCCATCTCACAACACGCCCATCACCGAAGAAGCAGCTTCTCAAAACACGAAATCCCGTCGAAGTATCAGGGAATCGTCGCAGTTCAAGGGGATTGACGCGCCTCCGTCCCGCGATGAACGAAGAGCTTCCGCTTGCGGCGGGGCGAGCCCTTGTCAGGGCGCCTCTTCCTGGGTAGGACTGTCCGCGTGGGTGATCACCGGAACTCGGGTGTGCTGTCAGGGAGGTCACTTGGTCATGGCTGCCGGGTGCGTGGTCGAGGTGACGATCAAGGCGATGACCGTGGGCGTCATCTCGGTCGGACAACCAAGGCTGTCGGGCGCAGCGGCGCTGCGGCGTCAGCGCGTCGAAACGATGACGAGGCAGGCGCGGTGCCTGTCGACCGGTCGGCCCGCCCTGCTCTGCCGTGGGTGAGGTTGTCGGCGACCGAGGTGAGATTTCGGCGGAGCCCCTCGAACGACGGGCGTCTTCGTGGCCATGACATGCCGTGCCGGCCGGACAGATCGCCGCGCGCTCTGCGAGCGGACCACCACTCACGAGATCACGTAAAGCCGCACGATCCCTTGATCCTCGAAGGAAGAAGGAGCCACTCATGAGCCAAGCGCAGAACTCCGGGCTGAGCCGACGACGCGTCCTGGGCGGAGCAGCCGGACTGACTGTTGCCGCGGCGGGGTTGCCGTCCGGTACCGCGTCCGCGGCATCGGCTCCGGCTCCGGCTCCGGCTCCGGCCGATGAGGCCCGCTGGCGCAGGCACGCTGCCCGGGTGACCATCACGAGGGACGACTGGGGAGTTCCGCACATAGTGGGCGAGACGGATGCCGACGCGGTGTTCGGGATGATGTACGCCCAGGCGGAGGACGACTTCAACCGGATCGAGCAGAACTACCTCGTCGCACTGGGTCGTCTTGCCGAGGCCGAGGGCGAGAGCGCGATCTGGCAGGACCTGCGTCAGCGACTGTTCCTCGACCCCGAGGCGCTGAAGAGGGACTATGCGAAGTGCCCAGCGTGGCTGCGCACGTTGATGCAGGCCTGGGCCGGCGGACTCAACTATTACCTCGCGACACACCCCGAGGTGCGTCCGCGCGTGCTCGACCGGTTCGAGCCGTGGATGCCGTTGAGCTTCTCGGAGGGCAGCATCGGCGGCGATATCGAGTCGGTGCTGCTCACCCAGCTCGAGGCCTTCTACGGCAAGCGCGACGTGCCGATGACCGACGAGGAGCGCGGGCTGGTGCTGCGTGAACCCACAGGGTCGAACGGCATGGCCGTAGCGCCGAGTCACACGCGGGACGGCCACGCGCTGCTGCTGATCAACCCGCACACCAGCTTCTTCTTCCGCGCGGAGCAGCATGTGACGAGCGGCGAGGGGTTCGACGTCTATGGTGCCGCTACCTGGGGCCAGTTCTTCATCTACCAGGGTTTCAACGCGCACACGGGCTGGATGCACACGACAAGCGGCGTCGACAACATCGACGAGTTCGCCGAGACGATCGTGACGGGGACCGACGGAACCCCCTCCTACCGCTACGGCGACGAACTGCGCCCCGTCACCACGAAGACGATCACCTTGTCCTTCCGTACCGCGAAGGGCGGGCAGGAGAAGCGCAGCTTCACCACGTTCGCCACGCACCATGGCCCGATCGTGCGCGAGGCGGACGGCAAGTGGATCGCGTGTGCGCTGATGAACAAGCCCGTCGAGGCGCTCAAGCAGAGCTTCCTGCGCACCACGACGCGGGACTACGAGCAGTACCTGAAGGTCGGGGGGCTGAAGGCGAACAGCTCGAACAACACACTGTTCGCGGACTCGAAGGGTGATATCGCCTTCCTGATGCCGCAGTTCATGCCGGTGAGGGACGACCGGTTCGACTATCTCAAGCCCGTCGACGGAAGTGATCCGGCGACCGACTGGCGTGGGCTGCACAGCCTGGACAGCATGCCGCAAGCTGTGAACCCGAAGAACGGCTGGGCGTTCAACACCAACAACTGGCCCTGGACCGCAGCCGGCGCGGACAGCCCCGACGCGGCCGACTATCCACGCTACTTCGACCGGGTCGGCGAGAACCCGCGCGGACCGCAGGCGATCCGGGTGTTGAGCGCGCGCGACGACTTCACCCCGGAGACGCTGATCGAGGCTGCGTTCGATCCGTACCTCACCGCCTTCGCGCGGCTGGTGCCGGGGCTTGTCGCCGCGTGGGACCAACTGCCGGAACACAGCAGGCAGAAGGCGAATCTGGCCGGTCCGATCGGCCTGCTTCACGACTGGGACCACCGGTGGGTCGCGGAGTCGACCGCGACGTCGGTGGCCGTGTTCTGGGGTGAGGACCTTTGGGCGCTCACGTCCCAGGCCGCGGCGGAAGCCGGGATGTCGGTGTGGGACTACATGGCCGACCGCACCACGGACGCGCAGCGGCTCGGGGCGCTCGAGACTGCGACACAGCGGCTGCAACGCGACTTCGGCGGCTTGGAGGTGCCGTGGGGCGAGATCAACCGCTACCAGCGCAACGACGGTGCGATCGTCCAGGAGTTCAGTGACGCCAAGCCGAGCATGCCCGTGCCCTTCGCCTCGTCACGATGGGGGTCCCTCGCCTCGTTCGGAGCCAAGGCCTACCCGGGAACGAAGCGCTACTACGGCACCAGCGGCAACAGCTTCGTGGCGGTCGTGGAGTTCGGGCCGCGACTGCGCGCCTGGGCGGTGACGGCGGGCGGGGAGAGCGGGCATCCCGACTCGCCGCACTTCGGCGACCAGGCCGAGCGCTATGCGAATGGCTCCCTGCGGCCCGTCTACTTCTATCCCGATGACCTCAAGGGCCATGTCGAGCGGAGGTATCGTCCCGGCAGGTGACCGGTCGCCCGGGAACGGACGCGACGAGGTGTGCTGCGTGCTCTGCGCAAACCGCTGCCTTCTTTGCCCCCAGTCGTCACCTGTCAGGTTGCTTGGCGTGCTGTTCACTGCCGTGGCGATCGGCCGTCGATGAGTGCGCAGGGTCTGCCTGTCACGACCGTGGGTGCCTGTCTGGGACGGCAGCGGCGGGAGCCCGACGGCGGTGCTGGACGAGATGCCGCTCAGCGACGAACGGCGTCGCGGTTTGCCGGTTCTGGCGGGGACGTCGCATGCCGTCTTCGTCTCCCGCTCCGGCCGCGGGCCCGGTGGTGCCCCGGTCTCCTTGCGCTCTTCACTTCCGAGGGAGAACTGCCGGCCTGCGGACATGGGACGGTCGCCGCCCTGGCCTTCCTCGCCGCACGGGCCGGAGGCGAGGAGTACCGGACCACCTTGCACACTTCGGGGCGCGTCTTCGAGGGCTGGTCCACATGGGACGGGACAGAGGCGAACGTCGCCTTCGAACCGGGTCCCGTGGATCTGCGCGAGCCCACGGAGACCGAGTGCCGGGACGTCCTCACCGCCCTCGGCGTCACCAGGCACACGCCGACATCCGGCGCCGCCATCGCCTCAGACCGCGTTTGAGATCTGCCGTACTCCTGGGTCGGAGCGGTCGTTGAGCTTTGCGTGAGCGGTGTTCGGGGCGGGTATCCGTCGGATCTGACCGACGAGCAGTGGGCCTTGGTGGAGCCGTTGCTGCCGCCGCCGAGAGTGGGACCGAACGGCGGGCGGCGGGAGAAGCACCCGCGGCGCCGGATCGTGGACGCGATTTTCTATGTGGTGCGGACCGGTTGCGCCTGGCGGCAGCTACCGAAGGACTTCGCTCCTTGGCCCACGGTGTACTGGTACTTCACGTGGTGGCATGACGACGGCACTGTCGAACGCATCCACGACGCGTTGCGGGGCCAGGTCCGGGAGGCTGACGGTAGGAATGCCGAGCCGAGCGCGGGGCTGATCGACTCGCAGTCCGTTCGCACGGCCGACACAGTGCCGGACACGACCAGGGGCTTCGACGCGGGCAAGAAGGTCAAGAGCCGCAAGCGGTTCATTGTCACCGACACCCTCGGCCTGCTCCTGGCCGTGCACGTCGTCGCGGCGAACGTTCAGGACCGCGACGGCGCCCGGCGCCCTGCTGTGGACCCGGCTCGACCACCCCGGGATCCGGAAGGTCTGGGCGGACCAAGGCTTCGCCGGCCGACTCGTCGACTGGACCGCCCAGATCCTGGGTCGAGAACTGGAGATCGTCCGAAAGGATCCCGGCCAGCGCGGCTTCCAGGTCCAGGCCCAAGCGTTGGGCGGTCGAGCGGACCTTTGCGTGGCTCACCGCCTACAGGCGTCTGGCCCGGGACTACGAAACCAGCCCCGCCCGGTCCGAAACGATGATCCGCTGGGCGATGATCGGCATCATGGTCCGTCGGCTCACCCGCCAGGGCCCCGCCGCCCGCGCCGGTCGTGCCCCCACGCACCGTCCCGCCGGATGATTGCCACATCCCAGCTGGCTGGGATGATCACCCAATGCTGCGAACCGTCGAGATCACTGCCGAACTGGCAGGGCTGCGCAAAGGCGAGGAATTCCACAACCTCCACTGGCAGTCCAAGCTCGAACTGAGCTTGGACTGCTTCATCTGCGAGCGCACAGAGCGCACCACCTCGTTTGAGTACGGCCAGGAACATGCAGTCTGTTCGGGAGACCAGAAGCACCCTCAGCACCCGGCCGCGGCACGCATCGCCGGCTTCGACGTCACCCACGAACAGGAGCGTCTGATACTCCGGGCCGTCGTCGACTACTGGTGGGCACCGTTCCACGACACTAAGCGGGCCACAGCCTCAACCGCGATGACCCGCTGGGTCCGTCTGTACGCCGCGTACCTCTGCCCCCACTCCCGGCAGACCGGAGCATTCAGTACCCAGAGCAACGTGGTCCACCCAGTAAGCCAAACCTGCAGATGTGGGCAACCGCTCGCCACGAGCTCCAACTCTCCCAGCATCCGGCAGCTGACCTGACCCTCAGAGTTCCCGAGATCTCAAACGCCCTCTCAAAGAGCGTTTCGTCCCGCAAGGGAGGCTTCTTGGTGCTTCGGGCGGCAGATTGCTTCGGTCTGACTGAGGTAGTGGGTGTCTGTTGTGGCAGGT
>NZ_JBHVWN010000138.1:0-5208 GCF_042882275.1 Streptomyces sp. NPDC058231
CGTTCGTCATCGCCCTCAACGGCTTCGACGGACACCAGCCCTACACCCCCGACGAGGTGCGCGAGGCCCTGCAGATCGGCCCCGACACCCCGATCATCACGACGGACGCCCGGCACCGCGGGGATGCGAAGAGCGGGCTGATCACGCTCGTCGAGCACGCGCTGATGGCCCGCCTGAAGTAGCCGCGGAGTCGCCGCAAGTCAGTAGAGCTGTACGGCAGTTGTTGTAGTCGCTCGGGGGTGGACTGTGTCCTTTGACACGATCCACCCCCGAGTTCATAACGTTTCGACAGAGAATTGCCCCGGCTTCGACACCCGATGCATTCGGCCGGTATCACTGTGCTCACATGAGCCCCGCCTTTTGACGGGGCTCGCTCTTTATGCCCGTTTTATCTGAGGCTTGGACCACTCGGAATGGCTCATTCCGAGTGTTTGGAACGCGGCCCGTCCCCGTGCTGCAATTCGACGATACTCCCGAGTAGTACGGCCCTGAACGAAAAACGGCACAGCGTAGGTGCCGACGCCGAGAGGTTGTTGGTCGAGTGAGGCGTAGCAACGAGGGCTCCGCGCCGCAGCCGGAGCGGGGCAATTTCACCCCGGTGCCGCGCACCGCGGCGTCCCCCGCCGATGTGTCAGAGGCGGTGCCGGCAGGTGGCAGCACCAGCCGGCTGGCCCCGCGTAACTGGCGGGTGCCCACCCGGCTGAACGCGATCCTTCTGATCCCTGTACTGGTCGGCCTCGTCATGGGCGGCTTCCAGGTGAAGGGGTCGATCGACACCTGGAAAGAGGCCCAGGACGCCGAGAAGACCGCGCTGGTCGTGCGCGCGGCCTCGGAGTACGGGCAGGCGCTGCTCAACGAGCGTGACCTCTCCGCCCAGTCGCTGCTGTCGAACAAGCGCGACGCCGCGGTCGTCTCGCAGGTGCGCGCCACCACTGACGACGCCGCCGCCAAGTTCGACACGGCCGTGCAGAGCCTGCCGAAGAAGGAGGGGCTGCAGCGCCGTCTGAAGCTGTTCAGGCAGGAGGAGCCCAAGCTCCCCGAGCTGCGCAAGGCCGCCTACGCCGAGGCCATGGACCCGGTGAAGACGGAAGAGGGCTACGTCAAGGTCCAGCACTCCCTGATGGAGTTCTGCAACGAGCTCGGCCTCGGCACCGGCAACATCACGAGCTACGGCCGTACGGTCTACGCGATCGAGCTGGCCAAGGCAGCAGAATCGCTTCAGCGCTCCATCGGAATGCACCTGCTGGTGCGCCCGAGCCAGGAGAGCGCCAAGTTCGACGCCCAGGTCAAGGCCTTCGGCTCGTACAACTATCTGGAGCAGATCGCTCTCGGCGAGTACGTCTCCGGCGGTACGGAGGCCGACTCGACGCGGCTGCAGCAGGTCATGGCGGCCAAGGCGGCCGAGGGTGCGAAGCAGCTCAAGACCGCCAAGGAGCAGGCCGACGCGGCCGGTGTGCCGTTCGTCGCGCCGCCCAGCATCGGCGGCTCGGTCTTCGACGGGATGGCCCAGCAGATCGGCCAGGGCAAGTCGCCCGACAAGCTTGCGGCCAAGGGCATCACGCCCGCGACCTGGATGGCCGCATCGACCGCCAAGTTCGACGGCTACACCACGGTCGAGGAGGAGCTCGTCGACAAGGCGGTCACCGAGGCCGCGGACATCTCGTCCAGCGCCAAGACCGACGCGATCGTCAACGCCGCGATCGTGCTGGTCGCGCTGCTCGCCGCCTTCATCCTGGCCGGGCTCATGGCCCGGCAGATGAGTCGCTCGATGCGCCGGCTCCGTACCGCCGCCTTCGGGATCGCCGAGCAGCGGCTGCCGATGCTGGTCGACCAGCTGTCGCGGACCGAGCCGGGCCGGGTCGACACCCGCGTCCAGCCGATCCCGATCAACACCCAGGACGAGATCGGCGAGGTCGCCCGCGCCTTCGACCAGGTGCACCGCGAAGCGGTGCGGCTGGCGGCCGAGCAGGCCATGCTGCGGGGCAACGTCAACGCGATCTTCACCAACCTGTCGCGCCGCAACCAGTCCCTGATCGAGGGCCAGTTGACCCTCATCACCGACCTGGAGAACAACGAGGCCGACCCGGACCAGCTGGAGAGCCTGTTCCGGCTGGACCACCTGGCCACCCGTATGCGCCGCAACGGCGAGAACCTCCTCGTCCTCGCCGGTGAGGAGCCGGGCCGCCGCTGGAACCAGCCGGTTCCGCTGGTCGACGTCCTGCGGGCCGCCTCCTCCGAGGTGGAGTCGTACGAACGCATCGAGCTCTCCGGCGTCCCGGAGACCGAGATCCACGGTCAGTCCGTCACCGACCTCGTGCACCTGCTGGCCGAGCTGCTGGAGAACGCCACGACGTTCTCCTCGCCGCAGACCAAGGTCCGCGTCACCGCGACCCGGCTGCCGGACAGCCGCGTGATGATCGAGATCCACGACAAGGGCATCGGCCTCACCGCCGAGGACTTCGCGGACATCAACCACAAGCTGGCCAACCCGCCCACCGTGGACGCCGCGGTCTCCCAGCGGATGGGTCTCTTCGTGGTCGGCCGGCTCGCCGACCGGCACGGCATCCGGGTCCAGCTGCGCCCCTCGGGCGAACAGGCCGGAACCACCTCGCTGGTCATGCTGCCGGACGCGATCACCCACGGTGGCGGTGGCGAGAACCCCGAGACCATGGGCTCCCAGGACGACTTCACCGTCTCCTCGATCATCCCGCAGCAGCAGTCGTTCGAGCCGCAGCAGCCCCGGATGCGCACGGCGGCGGAACTCGGCTTCGACGACTCGCGGTACGAGCAGCCGGAGACGGACGCCACACAGCTGGACCCGGTGGGCCGCTCGCTGATGCGTGAGGAGCGCCGGGCGGCGCTGGAGGCCCAGGCGGGCGGTGAGCGCCCGCAGTTCGCGGACGCCCCGTACACGGACGCCTCCCGCCCGGAGGCCGCGTACTCCCCTGAGGCCGCGTACAACGGCGATCCGTACGCTCAGGACCCGCAGCACGGCCGGCAGCAGGAGCAGTACGCGCAGGAGCAGGAGCAGGATCAGTACGCGCAGGCGTCGTACGACGGTTCCTACGATCCGTACCGCGCGGACACGGGCTACCCGGAGCACTCCGGCTACGCGCCGCAGGGTGAGTATCCGGAGTCGGCATATGCCGTCCCCGAGAACGCTCAGCAGAGCTACGAGGAGCAGTTCGCCACCCGGCCCCATCAGGAAGAGTGGGCAGATCAGGGCGCATACCAGGCAACCTACGAGCCCATACCGCAGACCGAACCGGAATCTCTTGCGAGCGCTCCCGTGGAGCCGCAGGAGCGCGTAGGCTTCGACCGTCCGGGTCCCACCCCGAACTCCGGCAACGAGCTGACCGAAGCCGGTCTGCCGCGGCGGGGCGGTCAGCAGCACTGGCAGCCCACCGGCCGCGGAAAAGACCAGCCCGTCGCAGCAGAGCAGCAGCCGCAGCAGCAGGAATTGCCGCAGCGGCCGTCGCCCGCGCCGCAGGACGGGAACGGGTCCGACGACTGGCGTTCGACGAACGACGAGCGCTGGGAGCGGGCCGAGAAGCTCCGGGAGCCGAAGGCGGGCGGGGTCACCCCGTCAGGACTTCCCCGGCGCGTACCCAAGGCCAATCTGGTCGAGGGCACGGCGGAGCAGACCCAGCAGGGCGGCCCTCAGGTCTCCCGCGCCCCTGAGGACGTCCGGGGCAGGTTGAGCAACCTGCGACGGGGCATTCAGCGGGGACGTAACGCTGGTTCGGACGCAAGTAATACCTACAACCAGGAGCGTTAGTGTGAGCCCGATGAGCCAGGCGGCGCAGAATCTCAACTGGTTGATCACCAACTTCGTGGACAACACCCCCGGGGTGTCGCACACGGTGGTGGTCTCCGCCGACGGACTCCTGCTGGCCATGTCCGAAGGATTCCCGCGGGACCGTGCCGACCAACTGGCGGCCGTCGCTTCCGGCCTGACCTCGCTGACCGCGGGCGCCTCCCGGATCTTCGAGGGCGGCGCCGTGAATCAGACTGTTGTGGAGATGGAGCGCGGATTCCTCTTCATCATGTCCATCTCCGACGGATCTTCGCTGGCCGTTCTTGCACACCCGGACGCCGATATCGGTCTGGTTGGGTACGAAATGGCCCTTCTGGTCGACCGCGCGGGCACTGTGCTCACGCCGGACCTCCGTGCCGAACTGCAGGGAAGTCTTCTTAACTAATAGACAGACAGTGCGTTTCGCGCCACCGCACCATAAAGTGCGGTGGCGCGGCCCCACTGGGTTCGGGACCGGCAGTCGGAGGAGGAAACGTGGCAACACCCCCAGGCGGACACCAGTACGACGGTGGTCAGCAGGTTCCGGGTGAGCACGGGGACAATCGTTTCAACTTCCCCTCCACACCCAGCAGACAGGGTCAACAGCAGCCCTATCAGCCCCCGTACCAGCAGCAGCCGTACCGGCAGGCGCAGGACGGCGGCTGGCCGCAGGCCCACGACGGCGGATGGCCCCAGCAACAGCAGCCGCAGCACCCTCAGCGGCCGCATCGGCTCGACTCGCCCCAGCCGCCCCGGATTCAGCCGGTGCAGCCGCGGCGCGCCGCCGAGCCGGCCGCTCCCGCGGCGCACAACCCGCTGGTCCGTCCGTACGCCATGACCGGCGGCCGGACCCGACCGCGATACCAGCTCGCCATTGAGGCGTTGGTCAGTACCACGGCCGAACCGTCACGGCTGCAAGGGCAGTTGCCCGAGCACCAGCGGATCTGCCGGCTGTGCTTCGAGATCAAGTCGGTTGCCGAGATCTCGGCGCTTCTCACGATCCCACTCGGCGTTGCCCGAATCCTCGTAGCCGACCTGGCCGAGGCCGGACTCGTCGCTATCCATCAGCCCGGCGGCGACGAGTCCGCCGGCGGCCAGCCAGATGTGACACTGCTCGAAAGGGTGCTCAGTGGACTTCGCAAGCTCTAGCGGCGGAGCGGCCCGCTCCACTACCTCCGCGAAGATCGTGGTGGCAGGGGGCTTCGGCGTGGGTAAGACCACGTTCGTCGGTGCCGTTTCGGAGATCAACCCGCTGCGCACCGAAGCCGTGATGACGTCCGCTTCGGCGGGCATCGACGACCTGACGCACACCGGGGACAAGACCACCACGACGGTGGCGATGGACTTCGGCCGCATCACCCTGGACCAGGACCTGATCCTGTACCTCTTCGGTACCCCCGGTCAGGACCGCT
>NZ_JBHVWN010000139.1:0-5024 GCF_042882275.1 Streptomyces sp. NPDC058231
CCGCCACCCTCTGCTGCTACAAACGTCTCCTCCGACTCACCACATAGGACACCGTCTAAACGACGCCCACCCACCGCCGGGAACACCCGAGAAGTGATGGCCTTCAGCGGAGTGACCCTAGCCACCGCTCCTGTCGTCAAACGAACGAATGACGACAGGTGCGGCGGGCGTCCAATGAACCCGGACTTTCCGGGGCCCGACGGCGGCGCAGATCCAATCAGATCCGATGGCAGCTGGTGACAGGGTTTGCTGACAGCTAGGGTCGAATGCGACCACCAACACGGGGAGCGGCTTGGCCAACCTGGTCTACAAGCGGGTGTCGACCGACCGGCAGTCGACCGACCGGCAGAACCTCGTCCTGGACGAGGCTGGGATCGAAAACCCGGTCGTCTTCGAGGAGGAGGCCGGCACCTCCAGCCGTCTCCACCCGCTGGAGCACGCCACCGACCTGGAGCCCACCGAGCACGCCACGCTCGACCAGGGGGTGACTGTACGACGCGGCCAGGGCTACACACTGCGTGTCAGCGCCACACCCTCGGTTCACCGCCAACTGCTGCCCGCTGCCAGCCCCTCGACGGCACCCCGGGAACCTCGGCGCTCCCCGCACAGCGCAAGGCCCGCCGCGAGTACGAGAACCGCGTCAACGCCCTGGCGGCTGACACCCCTTTGACGCGTATCTCGGCCGTTCCCCAAGCAGTCTCTCGACCTCGACTCGCGAAAAGCCGAAACCCTCGGCGATCAGTCGCACCGACCGCACGGGTATCCGCGCCGCAAGGCGGACCGAGACCTGGCCAATACCGGCCCTGGCGCCCACCGGCCACGGTGCGCCCGCTGCGGCGGCGGACCGTACGGCGACTGCCAGGCCGGTCGCTCGGATCGACTCGGGCCGCCCACTCCGCGGCGCGCCCAAGCGGGGTCCTGGAGCAGCTCGGCTGCCAGGCCGGGGTCGTTGTCGTTGTCGTTGTCGTGCAGCAGGTTCAGGAGCTCGGTTCGTATGGAACGCACGTTCATCCGCTCCAGGACAGTGAGATTGGTGGTGTCCCCGCACTCGGTGCACAGCGCGAGGAGCCAGGCGTCGAGGAGCTTGTGGTTCGCATTGACGCGGAATCCTTCGTTCGCCCGGAAGCGCCCTGAGGCGCACGTGTGGCAACGGTGGAGAACGATCGGCAGGCAGGTGGGCACGACCACCCAGTTCTTGGACACAGAAATACACCGGTTCCAGTGAGAAGACCGCAGCGGAAAGGAGCGCGGCGCACATGTGCGACGCGCGACGGATCAGCGCTCGGGAGGTCTCACTTGGTGTACAACGGCACGTCCTTGGCAGAGTGACAATCGGCGGGAACACAGTAACGACACACCGGAGAGCAACTCCACTGATTTTCAGGCGGATACCGGTCCCTCCCGGCGGCCACCCGCACCACCCTCGGCCCATCGGACACACCCCTAGGCACTGGTCATGCTGCTGTCCCGTATCCAGGTTGCCGAGGACGCTGAGGGGCGGATCGACTGGGGCACGTCGGTGGACTCCACCGTGGTGCGGACCCATCGGCATGCCACCGACGCGAGGTGAGCGCCGCCTGCCGCAGCTCCGCAAAAGGGGCATCCACGGCACTGTCCCTCGACCGGCAGTGAGTCCCACCAGCTACGGACCGGTACACGTATATCTGTACTTGGTTGAGCACCCAGCGGAGTTCGCCGACGGACACCATGGCGGTCGAGTTCCGTGTAGCCGATCACATCGATGCAGGTCGGGAAACCCACCCGACCGAAACCAGTGCGTGTGATCTACTGCTGGTCATGCCGTTGCTGCTGCTGGACCTCGACAACACCCTGGTCGACCGCGATGCTGCCTTCCGTACCGCTGTCGCGGACTTCCTCGCCCAGCATGGCCTGCCCGACTCCGACCTCGCGTGGGTGACGGCTATGGACGCCGGCGGCTATACCACGCGGTACGAAGTCGCCGCAGCTCTGACCGAACGATACGGCGACGTGGTGCCAACCACCGCTATCCGCGCCCTTCTCGACAACGGTGTCGCCGACCACGTCGTGCTGCCGCGATCCTCGCGCGAGGCGCTGAGCAAGGCCCAGGCCGACGGCTGGACCTGTGTGATCGTCACCAACGGCCGCACAGTCCAGCAGGAAGCGAAGATCCGCAACACAGGGCTCGACCAGCTTGTCCAGGGCTGGGTGATCTCCGAGACCGTCGGTCACAAGAAGCCCGAACCGGAAATCTTCCATGCGGCTGCAGCAACCGTCAGCGTCCCCCTGCCTGGTGCGTGGGTCATCGGCGATTCTCCGCATGCCGACATCGCCGGCGCCGAAGCACTCGGGCTTCGAAACGTGTGGGTGACGGACGGCCGGCCCTGGTCCCAGGACTGCTACCGGCCAACCCACATCGCCAAGGATGCCGCCTCTGCGATCAGCCACGTCATGCGGAAACAGAGATGAGGTGGGCTTGATCCGCTTTGGCGGACTTTCGAGATCAGGGGTTCAGCCCCGGGAGGATGCCCATCATGGAGAGCATGGGGGAAGAAGAGGCCTCACCGCCCTCGCCGTTCGTTCACGCCGGAGTTCAAAGCCGAGATCGTCGGGCTGTGCAGACGGGGTGACCCCTCGGTCGGGCAGGTTGCCGAGGACTTCGAACTGACGGAGGTACGGACCGTTTGATCCTGTATGGCTCACACGCCCCTCACATGAGCACGCCGACATGCACCAGGGCCGTCACACTCCGCCTGCGGCTCGGGGCCGCCGGCGGTGGTGCATCAGCCCCGCCGCGCATACCACCACGGGTGCGGCGACGGCAGGCACGGGCCACCAGAGGATGCCGATCCACGCCGCCGGCAGGCCCACCCCGAAACAAGCCGCGATGATGGTGACGAGTACCCGCTTGCCGTACGGATTCCAGCTGAAGGGCTCGTAGTCACGGGGCCGGGCAAGACGCACCGCACCGAACACGAAGGCCTGAGCCGCGACAAGCGCGGCGAGCACGCCGATGGCGGCGTTCATCGGGACCTCGTCACGGGGCGCCTCCGAAGTGTTCTGCCGTACGCCGTTCTTACTGAGCACCACGATGTCTCGCCGCCAGGCGGTGGCCGTGACCTGGTCGCCGGGCACGAGCCGCTCCAGGAGTGGCCCCGGGTCGCCGAAGGACATGGTTCCCCGCCAGGAGTGCCGACACGTCAGGGTTGCCTCATAGGAGGAGTTCCTCCCCGAGGTCCTGTTCACCGTCTTCTCCACGGTGAGATGCCAGGTACTCAGGCAGTCCGTCTGCCCCTGCTCCGTCGCGCGGGAGGAGCACGGCTCAGCCGCGCGGTAGTCCTGGTAGCGCTCGGTGTCGGAGGGCAACCACCAGGAGAAACACCAAGTAGCAGGCTGCCGCCGGTATCAGGGACAGCAGGATCAGCAGCACGGCCATGGGCCACGCTCGACGCGTCGACCGCAGGTCTGCACCGTCCTTGCTCGGCTGTCCGCCCGCGCTGTGAGCCCTCGCCCGTACTGTTGTCATCGCCTACCCCCTCCGTCCTAGCCTCCATCAGTCAGGGAGAGGAATACACGCAGGTCGGACGGCAGTCTGTGAGAGGGTGCGGCTTCCGTATCCCGGCAAGCCCAGTGCGAGGGGCGGGGCGCAGGGTGAGGTCTGTCCCTGGTTGCGGGCATCTGGAGGGGATCGGATTGTGCACGGGCCAGGCTTACTTGACGGAGTGTCAGAAAAGCTGATGTAGACAAGGTAGATCGAAGGCACGCGTATCCGGAGATGGCTCCGAAATCGCGGAGATCGTGCTGAATGTCTCGGCCGACGAGATCCACGGCAGTTGGAGCCATGGGCGCGGCCCTCACGATCACGCCAACGGGAGTCGACGTGATCACCAAGGCCGCGCCCTTCGTCGTTCACCGGGTGACCGGCTCAGGCGAGCCGCACCCGAGGGTCATGAGGGCCGTCAGGGTGTCGGGTTGTCGATTTCGAAGCCGTCGAACGTGGCGTACTGTCCCGACAGCTTGCTCACCACGATGGTGTGGATGCCGGCCGGGAGCGAGGAGTTGGTGTAGATGGCCGCATCGGCGTGGCGGGTGCCGTCGGCAGGAACCGTGTCGACGATGGTGGGGGATGCGCCGTCGATGGACACACTGATCTTGCCCTGGTCGGTGTACTGCTCGCCGAAGACCTTGATGCCGGTGCCGATGAAGGTGAACGAGAGGCTGCTGCCGTCGCCCCCTGCGTAGTGGATGTCGTCTTTGTAGTCGCCGTAGCTTCGGCCGGACGCATAGTTCCAGCCGCTGTAGGTGATCGACGGATCGGTGTCGTCGATCCGTGCCGCGGCCTGCGGTACTCCGATGTAGACCGTGACGCCTGTCGACGGCTTCGACGTGGCTCCATCCTTGTCGGACTGCATGGCGGTCAGCGTGTGCTGTCCGGGTGAGGAGCCGGTGACCGTGCAGGCCCACGCGCCGTTGGTGCCTGTCACCGTGGTGCAGCCGGCGTGGTCCAGGGTGACGCCGACGGTGACGGTGTCACCGGCCACTCCGGTTCCGCGCACCGTGTAGGTGTCCGCCAGGCCTGCCGCGCCGCTGACGGGAGCGGTGATCACCGGCTTGGGCACGTACGTGCCGACGGTGACGTCGGTGCCGTCAGCGCCGGGCGGCACCGTGGCGGTCAGGAAACCGGAGGAAAGCAGTCGCACGCTTGTCGCGCGCTGGTCACCGAAATACACCGGGGTGCTGGGCGAGAAGCCGGCGCCGGCGATGAGCACCTGGTCGGTGGTGGACCCGGCCGTGACGGGCGTGGGCGCGGAGATGTACCTCGTCTCCGGTTGCCGGCTGCCAGCCAACGACTGGTACCCGCTGGTCAGTCCGGCGTTGGCGAGCATCGAGTCCGGTATGTCGCCCGGGCCGGGCGATGCGGGGATCTTGGTGTTGTCGCTGACGTGCGAGTCGACCGGCGGGCTGCAGTCGTAGCTGCCGGCCCGGTCGGAGAAGAAGTTGCCAGTGACACAGAAGTGGCAGGTGGACGAGCAGCCGCCCTGCGC
>NZ_JBHVWN010000140.1:0-1422 GCF_042882275.1 Streptomyces sp. NPDC058231
AACACAGTGGACGCGAGCAACTGAGGACAAGCCCTCGGCCTATTAGTACCAGTCAGCTCCACCCGTTACCGGGCTTCCACATCTGGCCTATCAACCCAGTCGTCTACTGGGAGCCTTAACCCTTCAAGAGGGTGGGAATACTCATCTCGAAGCAGGCTTCCCGCTTAGATGCTTTCAGCGGTTATCCTTTCCGAACGTAGCCAACCAGCCATGCCCTTGGCAGGACAACTGGCACACCAGAGGTTCGTCCGTCCCGGTCCTCTCGTACTAGGGACAGCCCTTCTCAATATTCCTACGCGCGCAGCGGATAGGGACCGAACTGTCTCACGACGTTCTAAACCCAGCTCGCGTACCGCTTTAATGGGCGAACAGCCCAACCCTTGGGACCGACTCCAGCCCCAGGATGCGACGAGCCGACATCGAGGTGCCAAACCATCCCGTCGATATGGACTCTTGGGGAAGATCAGCCTGTTATCCCCGGGGTACCTTTTATCCGTTGAGCGACAGCGCTTCCACAAGCCACTGCCGGATCACTAGTCCCGACTTTCGTCCCTGCTCGACCCGTCGGTCTCACAGTCAAGCTCCCTTGTGCACTTACACTCAACACCTGATTGCCAACCAGGCTGAGGGAACCTTTGGGCGCCTCCGTTACTCTTTAGGAGGCAACCGCCCCAGTTAAACTACCCATCAGACACTGTCCCTGATCCGGATCACGGACCCAGGTTAGACATCCAGCACGACCAGAGTGGTATTTCAACGGCGACTCCACAACCACTGGCGTGGCTGCTTCAAAGTCTCCCACCTATCCTACACAAGCCGAACCGAACACCAATATCAAACTGTAGTAAAGGTCCCGGGGTCTTTCCGTCCTGCTGCGCGAAACGAGCATCTTTACTCGTAGTGCAATTTCACCGGGCCTATGGTTGAGACAGTCGAGAAGTCGTTACGCCATTCGTGCAGGTCGGAACTTACCCGACAAGGAATTTCGCTACCTTAGGATGGTTATAGTTACCACCGCCGTTTACTGGCGCTTAAGTTCTCAGCTTCGCCAACCCGAAAGTCAGCTAACCGGTCCCCTTAACGTTCCAGCACCGGGCAGGCGTCAGTCCGTATACATCGCCTTACGGCTTCGCACGGACCTGTGTTTTTAGTAAACAGTCGCTTCTCGCTGGTCTCTGCGGCCACCCCCAGCTCATGGAGTAAATCCAATCACCAGTGATGGCCCCCCTTCTCCCGAAGTTACGGGGGCATTTTGCCGAGTTCCTTAACCATAGTTCACCCGAACGCCTCGGTATTCTCTACCTGACCACCTGAGTCGGTTTAGGGTACGGGCCGCCATGAAACTCGCTAGAGGCTTTTCTCGACAGCATAGGATCATCCACTTCGCCACAATCGGCTCGGCATCAGGTCTCAGACTTAATG
>NZ_JBHVWN010000140.1:1518-3046 GCF_042882275.1 Streptomyces sp. NPDC058231
GTGGAATGACACGACTTCGGCGGTACGCTTGAGCCCCGCTACATTGTCGGCGCGGAATCACTTGACCAGTGAGCTATTACGCACTCTTTCAAGGGTGGCTGCTTCTAAGCCAACCTCCTGGTTGTCTCTGCGACTCCACATCCTTTCCCACTTAGCGTACGCTTAGGGGCCTTAGTCGATGCTCTGGGCTGTTTCCCTCTCGACCATGGAGCTTATCCCCCACAGTCTCACTGCCGTGCTCTCACTTACCGGCATTCGGAGTTTGGCTAAGGTCAGTAACCCGGTAGGGCCCATCGCCTATCCAGTGCTCTACCTCCGGCAAGAAACACACGACGCTGCACCTAAATGCATTTCGGGGAGAACCAGCTATCACGGAGTTTGATTGGCCTTTCACCCCTAACCACAGGTCATCCCCCAGGTTTTCAACCCTGGTGGGTTCGGTCCTCCACGAAGTCTTACCTCCGCTTCAACCTGCCCATGGCTAGATCACTCCGCTTCGGGTCTTGAGCGTGCTACTAAAACGCCCTATTCGGACTCGCTTTCGCTACGGCTTCCCCACACGGGTTAACCTCGCAACACACCGCAAACTCGCAGGCTCATTCTTCAAAAGGCACGCAGTCACGACGCACCGAGCAAGCTCGATGCGCGACGCTCCCACGGCTTGTAGGCACACGGTTTCAGGTACTATTTCACTCCGCTCCCGCGGTACTTTTCACCATTCCCTCACGGTACTATCCGCTATCGGTCACCAGGGAATATTTAGGCTTAGCGGGTGGTCCCGCCAGATTCACACGGGATTTCTCGGGCCCCGTGCTACTTGGGTGTCTCTTAAACGAGCCGTTAATGTTTCAGCTACGGGGGTCTTACCCTCTACGCCGGACCTTTCGCATGTCCTTCGCCTACATCAACGGTTTCTGACTCGTCTCACAGCCGGCAGACTATGAAAAAGAGATCCCACAACCCCGCATGCGCAACCCCTGCCGGGTATCACACGCATACGGTTTGGCCTCATCCGGTTTCGCTCGCCACTACTCCCGGAATCACGGTTGTTTTCTCTTCCTGAGGGTACTGAGATGTTTCACTTCCCCTCGTTCCCTCCACACTGCCTATGTGTTCAGCAGCGGGTGACAGCCCATGACGACTGCCGGGTTTCCCCATTCGGACACCCCCGGATCAAAGCTCGGTTGACAGCTCCCCGGGGCCTATCGTGGCCTCCCACGTCCTTCATCGGTTCCTGGTGCCAAGGCATCCACCGTGCGCCCTTAAAAACTTGGCCACAGATGCTCGCGTCCACTGTGCAGTTCTCAAACAACGACCAGCCACCCATCACCCCACCCCTAAGGGCGAGTTCACTGGGGCCGGCAACTGAAGGCGACCTCACGGCCGTACCCTCAGATACCCAACAACGTGCCCGACACAACCGATCCCCTCCACGTTCCACGCCGAAGCAGTACTAGTGAAAACAACCTGTCGTGCCGAATAGTCAACGTTCCACCCATGAGCAACCACCGTCGAACATTTGCCGACG
>NZ_JBHVWN010000141.1:0-4602 GCF_042882275.1 Streptomyces sp. NPDC058231
CGCACCCCCGCCACCCGAACTCCAAGCCCTGATCAACGCCGTCGGCGCAGGCCACCCACTTGATCTCTACTCCCCGGTTTAACAAACCACCACTAAGAGCCTGGCCATGATCACCCGGGCCTTCGACGGCGTGACCGAGGGCCTGTCCCGCGACGACGTCCTGGACAACATCACCCTGTTCTGGCTGACCAACACGGCGATCTCCGCCGCCCGCCTCTACGCGGAGAACACGACCCCGTTCTTCGGCATCAACAACGTCGAGCTCCCGGTCGCCGTCAGCGTCTTCCCCGACGAGCTCTACCAGGCCCCCAAGAGCTGGACACAGCAGGCCTACTCGAACCTCGTCCACTACAACCGGCTCCCCAAGGGCGGCCACTTCGCCGCCTGGGAGCAGCCCGAGCTCTTCGTCAACGAGGTCCGCACCGGCTTCCGGTCGCTCCGCTAGGGCGTGTTTCGGAAGTCCCGCCTGCTCGGCGACGTCTCGCACGCACGCTCGCCGCGTTGTCGGGATCACCCCGATACATCCAGTATCGGGGCGACCCTCCGCCTTGCGATCGCACGCACCAGACGCCGCCGAGCCCGCCCTCCGGGCGGACGGCGCTACTTTCGAAACATGCCCTAGCAGGCCGCGCCCGGCCGGGTCGATGCACTCCTCTTGGCCGGGCGGCCAGGCAGCTCACCTCCGGGCTGTTCTGCGCGGCCGCCTTGTGCGTCGCGTCCACGAGCGCCCCAAGCCGCCTGCTCCTGAACACTTTCGATACCGGGCCGACCTCATACGGCCCCTCAAACGGCGGGTCCCGCAACACCCTTGGCCGCGGTCCCATGCCGCAGGGCGTGAGACCGCAGCACGGGACCCGCTTTCCCATGCACTCGTCACCTTGGCGTGCGTACAGATGAGACACCCGAGACAAGGCGGGCAAGGCATGCTGCCTGCGACACCTACACCTGAACAAACCGATCGCCATGGTCCGTGCGACGCCCGAACGACATCCGGCAGGCTCCGCGAAGCGCCGTGGACGCTTGACACGGTCCGCTGCGACGGATGGCCGTACCCCTCCTTGATGTGGTCATGGGTACGGACGGCGGTGACGTGGGGGTACGGGCCAGGAGTCTGGGCCTTCGTGCCGGGCTGTCCGCCGCCGCAATGCTGCCTGCAGCAGACCGCAGGAGGACGAACCGGCCGGACAGGCGGGTCGTCCGGAAGTACCTCAGCCTCGATGTCCGCCCCGTCGCCCTGGACGGGCACCGGCCCGTACTTGCGCATACTCGCGGCACCGCGACCGCGTGGGCGGACGCATCCAGAGAAACGATCGACGAGTGGTGCGGCTTTGCGGATGCCTGATCGATCGTAAGGTTGGGTTTGTGACAGTGAGTCGAGGCCGGTGGCCGAAGATCGATCAGGGCAGCGGCGTCGAGGACGCGGTGTTGCCCATCCTGGAGTGGTTGGGCGAGCAAGGTGTGGACGCCGCGATCAGGGTGGACGCAGAGCGGTTGCGGGACCAGAGGCCCGCATGGACGTTCACCGCTGGTGGTGGCCCGTTGAGCCAACCAATGCGGGCCGACGGAGCCACAGCCCACGAGTGTTTGTCCCGCGCTTTGTCCTATCTCCGCGAAGCTGGCGTGGACGTGCCTTTCTGACACGTCGCTCATGGAGCGGACGACGGTGGCGGCCTTTGGGTGTTGATAGCGCGTCCAGCGATCTGGTGGAAGGTGGGCATCCCGAGATCGACCGCCTTGGCCGCGCGGGCTGTGACAGCGTCCATCTGGGAGAGCTTGTCCTCGGCGCCGGCGTGGCTGGTCTCGAGGCCTTCGACTTCACCGAGCGAGCCTTCCCGTCTGGCCTCGGCGATGCGGTCGGTGAGGTTGCCGCGGATGTCGACGAGCCGGGGCCGTTCAGCAGGATCGGGTCGGAGCATGGCACATCTCAAACAGGCGTGCTCATGGACGCAAGGGGTAGAGAAGGCCCGGCCGCAAGTCCGGATGGAGAGTTTGCGCTTCTCAAAGTGGCCGAGGAAGGAGTCCCATTCCTCATCGGTGGGCGTGCGGTATTCCTCACTGGGCCGGGTGGCCCGGCGGCGGACGATGAAGGCCCGGTGGGCTTCGATGACCTCCTGTGGGTAGACCGCGAGGTAGCCCATGGTCGTGTCGATCACGCGGTGGCCGGCGACGAGTTGCGCGATGTGGGGAGGCATGCCGTTCATCACCGCGTCTGTGATGAAGATTCTTCGGAAGTCGTGCGGCTGCATGGTCAGCGGCTCGCCGCTCGCGTCGGTCAGACCCGTGCCGACCAAGGTCTGGGCAACGTATGCCCGGAGGCAGGTCGGGTGCATCGCTCTGGTTTCGATGCCGATCCGGTGCTGGAACAGCAGCGGCATCGCCGGGTTCCAGACGCGTTCGTGGGGGTCGTAGGCGGCGATCGAGGCGAGTTCAGTCAACAGGAAGCCCTCATCACATGGGCCGCCATCACTCTCATGACCCACCGCATCACCCGTGGTCCTGGAATCCGGAGCACAAGCCGATCAGCCGCGACCGATCTGGTCCAGGCTGCCTGAGTCAGAGATCCTTGCGCCACAGGGGTCCCTGCACCGGTGGTCGAATGACGCGGCTCTCCAGATGGCGGTAGGACAGCTGCTGGTCGTACCAGCGCTCATGTTCAGCGTCGCGGAAGTTGAGCTTGCACCAGCGGGTTCCCTGATATCCAGGTACAAAGTGCCAGTAGCCCGCGAGTGTGCACAGGTGGTTCCAATCGTCACGGAGGCGCTCCAGCCGCTCCTCCCCTCGTACCCGGCGCTCCTCCTCGGGGAGCGGCGGAGGCACTGGAATCCCAACCCGGACACGGACACGGCCGGGCGTTCCGCCGTTGATGGCCTGCTCCAAGGTGAGGACCAGTGTGGCTACCGCTTCGGCGAGTGCCGAGGCAGTGATGCCCTCCTCGCTGTCTGCCGGGTGGGTACTTGCCGCTCGCTCCAGCCGAGGGAGCAGGAAGTCGCCGATCTCCCACACAATGTCGGTCGTCAGCTCATCGGCATACCGCGGACCGCTTCTCGCAGGGTCGACGTTGCTCGTCAAACCTGAGTCCTCACGATGAGCGGGCTCCCCGCGGAATCGGATAGCGACGGAACTGTCACGACATCGACCCTACCCACCTGTCATGACCGGACCAGAAACAGGTACTCACCGAGGCGACCGCGTCCCCACCGTTCCCGTTCGACCTGGGACCCGTGCAGAGCCGCAAGGCGCTGGAGAAGGCACAGTCCGCAGCGTTCGACAAGCCGGAGATCGACGACCGCTGGGTCGCGGTCTCCGGCGGACCGAAGGGCAGTGTCGCGGTGCGCATCCTGCGTCCAGGGGAGTCGCCGGCCTGCTGCCCGCCACGTTGTACATCCACGGCGGCGGCTGGGTCTTCGGCAGTTCCCACGCGCACGACCGGCTGGTGCGCGAGCCGGCAGTGGGCGCGCGGACCGCCCTGGTCTTCCCGAATACACGCTGTCCCCTCAGGCGCACCACCCCATCGCGTTGGCGGAGTGCTACACGGTGGCCCGATGGCTGACGAGCCAGGGAGCCGACCACGGCATCGACCCCGCACGACTGGCCGGCGCCGGCGACTCGGTGGGCGGCAACATGACCGCGGCCCTGACCCTGCTGGCCAAGGAACGCAGAGACGTCTCGTTCACCCAGCAGGTGCTGTTCCGGTGTGGCGGTCACCGCAACCCGGTACAGCGGGACCACACACGACTTCGTCACGCTCAACGCGCCCTCGTCCACACGGGCGGCCCGCAGGGCGGTCGCCCAGGCCATCGCCACGCTCAGGCAGGTCCTCGGCACCGGTGTCTGACCTTGCGGAGCCCGGGAGCGACAGCGGGCCGCCGGGCACCGGGGCATGCGCCGGTGCCAGGGGTGCGACGTGCCCCTGTGGCCGGGCGGCGCCGCGGTGGGGACCGGAGCCGGCCCGGTGTGGCCTCGCCGCACAGCGGCCCGGCGTCAGGCAGTGGTCTTCGGCGCCTGCTGTGATGGCGTAGAGTGGGGGATACCGACGCGGGGTGGAGCAGCTCGGTAGCTCGCTGGGCTCATAACCCAGAGGTCGCAGGTTCAAATCCTGTCCCCGCTACTGATGAAGAGGACCCGGATCCACACGATCCGGGTCCTCTCGCCTTTCCTGGACGATCCCCTCCACCGCATGGCAAAGTAGATCAGCGGACCACTGGCCTCGCCAATCAACGGACCGGTCGACCAAGGCGAGGTGTCCTCCTCGTCCTCGCTGATGTCACACCATCGCTCAAGCAGCACGGCCACGTAAGCCGCTATGCGTTCGGACGGAAGCTCTTCCGTCTCGCTGTCGATGTAGTGGTCGTAGGCCGCTGAAGACCCGGCCGGCGGTCTTGTCGTCCGCCGGCCTCTCGCCTTCCCGGACAGCCAGGTCATAAGTCATGCCCGCGAGGCTCTTACACCGCTCTGACACCCAACTTGCCGGTCAACGGCATGCTTCAACCAAAGGAAACGACGTCTAAAAGAGCGTTTTGTCCTGGCGGGGGTGTTTGGTAACTGGCGCGATGCCATTTGCTTGGGGCGGACCGTGCCGACGTGTGAGGATCCGCCTGTGGA
>NZ_JBHVWN010000142.1:0-4491 GCF_042882275.1 Streptomyces sp. NPDC058231
CGGCAAGTTGGTCACGGGTCTCGTCCAGGATGCGCATACCACAACAACGAGCCACCGAACGGGAAGCAACACCTTGATTCCCTGCAAGCCCTTAGGGGCAGCGTTTGTCAGCCGGTTTGGGCAGCAGCCGCGAATCTTGAGGCTCGTGAATGTTCACGAGAAATAGCAGCGCAAGCGATGCGCGGTGCGTCGTTCGTCGTGCCCGCAGGGCGTCACTGCCCGGTGGGTGGCCGGGTGAGTCCGGCTCCGACCTTGGTCAGCATCTGGCCGAGGAGGTGGAGGGCGCGTGCACGTGTCGGCACTCCACGCGTGGTTCCCGTCCAGTAGGCGTCGGTGAGTTTCTCTGTGACCGTGAGGATCCGGCTGTCGTCCTGGGCGGCGAGCACGAGGACGAATCGTATGTAGTTGCCGATGTCGGTGCCCTGGGGGTGCTGGTGAGTGAAGGTCTGCAGGCGCGGTGTCAGGGCGGGCAGGGTGCGGTCCGTGGGGAAGACGACGGCGAGGCCGGCGAGGGCCAGCCGAACCGCAGGGCATTCGGCCGGCCAGCGGGTCAGTAGATCTGGAGTGTGGTCCTGGACCGTGCTGCGGGCCTGGGCCTCGCTGTCGGGATCGGCGTGTGGCGGGGTGGCTGGCCAGGTCTCGGCGAGGTGACGCTCGGCGACGGTGGCAGCCCTGAACAGCAGGTCGATGGCTTGGAATCGGTGTCGGGCGGGAATCCGGTCGTCGAGGGCGAGGGCCGCGATCAGGGCGAGGCCGTCAGCGGTGGCGGGCTGGCAGGTGTCCTGGTGGAGGATCTCGTTGTAGAGGTCGCCGAGGAAGCTCCGGTCGTCCCAGCAGGGGTGGATCTCGGCGTCGAACAGCAGTGCTGCCTGGGGTGGCCTGCGGCTCGGCAGGCGGTCGGCGATGACGTCCCGGAAGAGCCGCCGGATCGGCGGACCGGCAGCTATCGCGTCGTGCCGGGTCTGCTCGGGTTCGGCGTGCGTATCCATGGCCAGCGCAGCCTACTGGAGCGCCTCGGGCCGACGGCCCGTCGCCTGGGCGGGATCTGGCAGACCGTCGGCCCGGAGCCCGCAGCGATCAGCTGGCCTGCCTCAGCGGGCGCTTCGGTCCGCGCCCGGGTGCTGGCGAGGCGGTAGGAGTCGGTGACGGTTTCGATGGTGGTGCCGCTGAGGGTCAGGCGGTCGACGATGGCCGTGCAGAGGCGGGGGTCGGTGAAGGTCTTGGTCCAGCCTGCCGGACTTTGCTGCCCCGGATCCGAAAACGTCGAATCGGTGGATCAAGGCTAAGGTCTCCCCCCATGTCCATGTCGGACATGATCCATCGAAGGGCGAAGCCTCATGACAAAGCTCGGTCAGACCGACCCAAAACTCGAACTCAAGTCCGAAGCGCGGCGGGCGGTACTGCACACCGATCCGACGGAGGTGCCGCGCCTCGTGCTTCTCGCCGTGGACGGCCCCAGTCCGTACTTGATGGGCAACCTGGGGCTGATGGGCATGCTCCTGGTCAGCACCTATTTCATTACGGTCACCAACCGGTCCATATATGTTCATCGCGGGCCTCGCCTGAATCCCCGTCCCAAGAAACTGGTCCACGTCATCCCCCTCGCTCAGACTGGGAGCCTGGTCACCCGCGTCAAGCGAGGCGGTTCTTGGAACGCCCTGCACCTGCAGTTTCCCGGCGACGCGAAGCCAACTCGGCTGAACATCTCGTTCCACTCCCGTGATGAGATGGAGAGATTCCTCAAGAGATTCCCCGAGCGGGCTGTGCACGCGTAGCCAGCCCACTCTTCCGCTGATGAGGATCACTGAAATCGGCCAAGGACGCTCTTCCCTCCACTTCGTTGCAGCTTGAAGTGAGTGGGAGATGTGGGGAGCGAAGAGCACGTGTGAGAGCCCGGCGACCTTCGGTCGCCGGGCTCTGTTGATCGGTGACGGTCAGGCGAAGTCGTTGCCCGAGGTGTTCAGGGGGTCCGCCGCACGCAGGCTCTCCACGACACACCGATGGCAGTTCGACACGCCGGGAAAGACCACACGAAAGATGGGGAGATTCCCAATGCAGATGTCAAGCTGCCCGCTAGGGCCTGTCCTGAGTTGTGGTCAGGGTGTGGATGTCCCTTCCGGTGATCGTTCGTGAGCTGGTGTCCTGTGACTGTGAACCTTGATCATGGCCATCGAGGTTTGGTGATCGTGGGGTCGTGCCGCCGAAGGTTGAACATGCAGGCGTGCACCCATTGAGCTGCGACGCCCGGCATGCCGCTGACCTGGCATGATGCCCTTATGGAAATCGGTTTCCCATGGGGGTCCACGCCAACCGTCGATCTCCGCCTGTGGCGATCCGATGCCATCGTGCTGTTCGACTGGCTGATGAGCACCGACCTGAACGCCGAACCGATCACGCATCCGGCTCAGAAGCAGGCTCTCGCAGACCTGCTGGCGCGCTTGGAGGAGGTGGACGTTATTGAGTCCACCGAGAAAGAGATTGCCGCAGCCCAGGAAGAGGTAGCCAAGGATATGGGCTGGTAGGAGGCCGGAGACGATCAAGCGTCGCTGGCACGCGCTCAAGGTTCACTGGCACGGGACAGCTGGTAGAAGCCTGGTATGGCGCGCACAGAGCTGTCGGACGACGAGTGGGAGTTGATCGGGCCGTTGCTGCCGGTAGGGAGGTTCGGCCCGTATCCGGAGCATCTGCGGGAGCAGTTCGAGGGCGTGATCTGGAAGTTCCGCTCGGGCAGTCAGTGGCGGGAGATGCCAACGGAGTTCGGGGTCTGGCAGACCGTCTACAACCGTTTCCTCCAGTGGCGCGACGCGGGCGTCTTCCAGGCTCTGATGGACGCGATGATTACCGAGGCGGCCCGGCGCGGGCAGGCAGACCTGTCCCTGGTCAGTGTGGACTCGACGGTCACCCGTGCCCCCCACGATGCCGCTGGCATGCCGGTCAGTGAGGAGGTTCTGTTGTCCCTGGAAGAGGCGGCCGAGGCGCCAAAAGGGGCCGCGGAAAGGAACGAAAGCCGCAGGTCGCAGACCGGAACGCGCCGGACCCGGTCCGGGACGAGCGGCGACGCATTCGGCGACGCCACCAGGCCCGGCTGAAGGCCGCCCTGCTCGGGCGCTCGCGAGGCGGCCTGACCAGCAAGGTCCATCTCGCCTCCGATCCGCGCTGTCGCCCGCTCGCTTTCGTCCTGACCGAGGGCCAGGCCGCTGACAGCCCCCGATTCGTCCCCGTGCTGAAAAGGATCAAGGTCCGTGGCCCGGTCGGCCGCCCGCGCACCCGGCCCGATGCGGTGGCCGGCGACAAGGCGTACTCCTGTCGCGCCAATCGCGCTCACCTGCGGAAACGGAACATCAAGGCAGTCATTCCGGAGAAAGCTGACCAGGCCGCGAACCGCAAGAAGAAGGGCCATCGGGGCGGCAGGCCCGTTTCTCACGACGCGGAGCTCTACAAAGATCGCAACAGCGTCGAACGCTGCATCAACAAAATCAAGGCGTGGCGCGGCCTTGCGACCCGCTACGACAAGACGCCCGACAGCTACCTCGCCGGCCTCCATCTGCGCGGAGCAGTGATCTGGATGCGCAGCCTCCGTCCCGAAACATGATCACGACTCAGGACAGGCCTAACCTCGATCTTTCGTGATGGCTCGTCGGTTCGCCGGGCGGGGGGCTTCGGCTGTTCGGGCTGGTGACGGGCATGGCTGCGGCCCGGTTGTCGCGTCGGGTAGGCGCCGGGTTCCACTGCTCCGGATGTGGGATGACTCGTCGGGACAGGTGTTTCCGCTGGTCAGTCGGGATCGAGGAGGATCTGGAGTCGGTTGAATGCAGTGGTGATGACCTCGGCCCAGGGCCAGTGCCGGCTGAGGCGGAGCCAGCGGCGGCGTCCAGTGGTGATGAGCTGGGCGGCGGCGGAGAACAGCCGCGACCGAAGGCGCTTGGGCTCCCACCTGCGAGTTTCGCCGGACAGGGCGAGCATCGGCATCCAGGCCAGCAGGCCGAGGGCGAGCTGGACGATCTCCAGCCAGACGCGGTTCTGGGCCATGTGGTGCAGGGGCAGGTTGCGCAGGCCGGTGTCGCGGGCGGCGCGGATGCGGTCCTCGGCGCGGGCGCGTTGGCGGTGCCGCAGCTCCAGAGCCGCGATCGCGGTGCCGGTGGAGTTCGTCGCGAAGCAGGTCAGCCGCATCCCGTCGGCGTCGGTGAAGCGCAACTGGGCGCCGGGGTGGGGTCGTTCTTTGCGGACGATTAGTCGAATGCCCTTGGGCCAGCCCTTCAGGATGTCGCCCGCGATCTCGGCGACCCACGCGCCGTCACGCACTTCGCCGCCCGATTCGACGGCCGGTGTCCAGGCCGACGCCGGGACTTGCCCAACGGCCTGATGAACGGCGTCGGTGATCGTCATTCCGACCGAGTAAGACCGACCGGCAAATGGATCACTTGAGGCGTCGGGTGGTGGGGCGGCCATCCCAGCGATAGCGGCTCGTCGAGCGTCGGATGAGGATGCGGA
>NZ_JBHVWN010000143.1:0-4361 GCF_042882275.1 Streptomyces sp. NPDC058231
CACCGCGCCGCCCCCCGGACCGGCGCCCCCCCCCCGCCGCACGAACCCGCCCCGGCCGCCGGGGGGGCCATGAGGTTCAGGCCCGCCCGGCGAACCGGCTGCGGAGCGCCGGCCGGACGCCGGGTCAGCTCATCCCGCGGGCCACGGCACCTGGGGCGACCGGTAGTAGTCGATGCCCAGCGCCGTGAACCTCGGCCCCTGCGCCGCCAGCCGCACCTTGTAGGTGTCCCAGTCGTGCGTGGACTCCGGCGACCAGCCCAGCTCCGCGACGCCCGGCAGCCGGGGGAACGCCATCTGCTCGATCTGGTCGCTGTTCGTCAGCGTCTCCGACCAGATCGGCGCCTCGACACCGAGGACCGCGCTCTGCGGTGCGCCTGCGAGGTAGGTGGCCGGGTTCCAGTCGTAGGAGCGCTGCACCTCGACGTAGCCGGCCCAGGACAGACCCAGCTTGGTCTCCTTGTCGTACTTCATGTCGAGATAGGTCCGGTCGGCCGGCGACAGCACCAGTCTGGTGCCCTTCTTCGCCGCGTCCGCCACCTGCTGACGCTCGGCCGCGCCCGTCTCGTCGTAACCCCAGTACTGGGCGACCGCGCCCTTGACCGGTGTGGCCCCGGTCAGCTGGTGCCAGCCGACCACGGTCTTGCCGTACTTGCCGACGACGGCCTGCGCCTTGTTCATGAACGTCACGTAGTCGTCGTGGCTGGTGGAATGCGCCTCGTCGCCGCCGATGTGGAGGTACTTGCCCGGGGTGAGCGCGGCCAGCTCGCGGACCACGTCGTCCACGAAGTCGTACGTGATCGCCTTCGGGGCGCACAGCGAGCTGAATCCGACGCTCGTCCCGGTGTAGAGCGGCGGCGCGACACCGTCGCAGTTCAGCTCGGCGTACGAGGCCAGCGCCGCGTTCGTGTGGCCGGGCAGGTCGATCTCCGGCACGACCTCCAGATAGCGGGAGGAGGCGTACCGGACGATCTCCTTGTAGTCGCTCTTGGTGTAGTAACCGCCGATGCCGCCGCCGACCTCGGTCTGCCCGCCGTACGTGGCGAGCCGCGGCCAGGAGTCGATGGCGATGCGCCATCCCTGGTCGTCGGAGAGATGCAGATGGAGCTTGTTCATCTTGTACAGGGCCAACTGGTCGATGTAGCGCTCGACCTCGGCGACGGAGAAGAAGTGCCGGGAGACGTCGAGCATCGCGCTGCGGTACGCGTAACGCGGCGCGTCCGTGACCGTGCCGCCCGCGATCCGCCACGGCCCCGTCTGACGGCTGTGCTTCTCCACGTTCGCCGGGAGCAGCTGACGCAGCGTCTGGACGCCGTGGAAGAGTCCTGCCGCCCCGCGCGCGGTGATGGTGACGGAGCCGTGGCCGGACTTCAGCGTGTAGCCCTCCGCGCCCAGCTCGCTGTCGTGGGAGCCGAGCCGGAGACGGATGCCGTCGCTGCCGTCGCGGCCGGTGACCGGAAGGGCGTACCCGGTGGAGGGCCGCAGCACGCCCGCCAGGTAGTCGCCGACCCGCCGGGCCTCGCGGGAGCCGTCGCCGACACGGATCTTCGTTCCGGAGGTGATGGTGTACGGGGATCCGCCCGGCTTCACCTGGGCGGGGGCGGGCACGATCTGCCCGAGCGGACGGGGCGCGGCGGCGGTGACCGGGCCGCCGTGCGCACCCTGCCCTCCCGGAGCCGCGCCGGCGGTGGAGATACCGGCCGCTGCGACGAGCAGCAGCGAGCCGAGCAGACGGGGAAGTGCGGTGCGCTGTGTCCTGTGCAGTCTCACAAGCCGGGTCCCTTTCGACGGGTTCACACCTGTGGATCTCCTGAGCAACGAACCATCACCATGCGTACCGGGGGCCCCACGCGTGGTCAAGGTGTAGACCACTTCCCCGTTCCGGGGCCGCCGGAATCTGCCGCACGGCGGAAATCCTCCGGCGCCCCGGCACCTGGACCAGCCGACCGATCGCGCGCGCTCGGCACACCGCATCAGGCCGCGCTACTCACCGACGACGAGTTCACTGCCTCCGAACGAGTCGCCCCGAGGTGCCGCTGAGTGACGTCGAGCGGTCGCGACGCCGATCCGAGCCCATCAGGGAGCGTAATCGCACCTACTCCTGCCCGATATCGGGCAGATTTGTTGCGCAAGGCTGCCATTCGCCGCAATATCGACGAGTGCCCGAACGTCGCTCGTCGCACGACGACCTCATCGACCACCTGGTTCGCTCCACCACGCTCCAGCGCGGTGAAGCCGCCCGGGTGATCCTCGACGTGCTGGCGTACTTCGACGAGACGACCGACGCCTTCGTCCGCCGCCGCCACCGCGAACTTCAGTCCGGTGGCCTGGTGAACGCGGAGATCTTCGAGCGGATCGCGGCCGAGCTGCCGCACCGGGCGGTGGCGCCGCCGGAGCTCTCGCTCCGCCAGCTGCGCCGCATCGTCTACGGCTGAGCAGCGGGCACCACAGTGACATCGATGGAGGGGCAGAGACTCTATGTGCGGAATCGTCGGATACATCGGGAAGCGTGATGTGGCTCCGCTGCTGCTGGAAGGACTGCAGCGGCTGGAATACCGGGGTTACGACTCCGCGGGCATCGTCATCACCGGAAAGGCGTCGGCCGGGAAGCCCGCCGCGCTGAAGATGGTCAAGGCGAAGGGCCGGGTCCGCGAGCTGGAGGCCCGCGTCCCCAAGCGCTTCACCGGCACCACCGGTATCGCCCACACCCGCTGGGCCACCCACGGCGCCCCGAGCGACGAGAACGCGCACCCGCACCTGGACGCCGACCACAAGGTGGCCGTCGTCCACAACGGCATCATCGACAACGCCTCCGAGCTCCGTGCGAAGCTCGTCGCCGACGGCATCGTCTTCCTCTCCGAGACCGACACCGAGGTGCTGGTCCACCTGATCGCCCGCGCGCAGGCGGACACCCTGGAGGAGAAGGTCCGCGAGGCGCTGCGCTCGGTCGAGGGCACGTACGGCATCGCCGTCATGCACGCCGACTTCAACGACCGCATCGTCGTCGCCCGCAACGGCTCCCCGGTCGTCCTCGGCATCGGCGAGAAGGAGATGTTCGTCGCCTCCGACGTCGCCGCGCTCGTCGCCCACACCCGCCAGGTCGTCACCCTCGACGACGGCGAGATGGCCACCCTCAAGGCCGACGACTTCCGTACGTACACGACGGAGGGCTCGTCCACGACGGCCACGCCGACCACCGTGGAGTGGGAGGCCGAGTCGTACGACATGGGCGGCCACGACACCTACATGCACAAGGAGATCTCCGAGCAGGCCGACGCCGTCGACCGGGTGCTGCGCGGCCGCATCGACGACCGGTTCTCCACCGTGCACCTGGGCGGTCTCAACCTGGACGCCCGTGAGGCGCGCGGAGTCCGCCGGATCAAGATCCTGGGCTGCGGCACCTCGTACCACGCGGGCCAGATCGGCGCCCAGCTGATCGAGGAGCTGGCCCGCATCCCCGCGGACGCCGAACCCGCCTCCGAGTTCCGCTACCGCAACCCGGTGGTCGACCCCGACACCCTGTACGTCGCGGTCTCCCAGTCCGGCGAGACCTACGACGTGCTGGCCGCCGTCCAGGAGCTCAAGCGCAAGGGCGCCCGCGTCCTCGGAGTGGTCAACGTGGTCGGTTCGGCGATCGCCCGGGAGGCCGACGGCGGCACGTACGTCCACGCCGGCCCCGAGGTCTGCGTCGTCTCCACCAAGTGCTTCACCAACACCGTGGTCGCATTCGCGCTGCTCGCGCTGCATCTGGGCCGGATCCGCGACCTGTCGGTCGCCGACGGCAAGCGGATCATCGACGGGCTGCGCAGGCTGCCCGCGCAGATCACCGAGATCCTCGAGAACGAGGACGAGATCAAGAAACTGGCCGCGGAGTACGCGGACGCCAAGTCGATGATGTTCATCGGCCGGGTGCGCGGATACCCCGTCGCCCGCGAGGCGTCGCTGAAGCTCAAGGAGGTCTCGTACATCCACGCCGAGGCCTACCCGGCGTCCGAGCTGAAGCACGGCCCGCTGGCCCTGATCGAGCCCGCGATGCCGACGGTCGCGATCGTGCCGGACGACGACCTGCTGGAGAAGAACCGCGCCGCGATGGAGGAGATCAAGGCCCGCAGCGGCCGGATCCTCGCGGTCGCCCACCAGGTGCAGGAGAAGGCCGACCACACCATCGTCGTACCGAAGAACGAGAACGAGCTGGACCCGATCCTGATGGGCATCCCGCTCCAGCTCTTCGCGTACCACACGGCGCTGGCCATGGGCCGCGACATCGACAAGCCGCGGAACCTGGCGAAGTCCGTCACCGTCGAGTAGCACCTGCGGCGGCGCCCGTAGGGCGGGAGAGCGGCTCCGCACCCGCCGTGGCGTGG
>NZ_JBHVWN010000144.1:0-4328 GCF_042882275.1 Streptomyces sp. NPDC058231
GATCTTCGACCTCGTCGACTACGGCATCGTCGGCGACCTCTTCCAGGTCGTCCCCCAGCTCACCGACGAGGTCAAGACCCGCAAGGGCTGACCCGGCAGGGGGCTGTACGTCCACGCGACGGGCCGGGGCCGCGCGGTGTTCTCACCGTGTGGCCCCGGCCCGTTTGCGATCACCATTGACGGAGGTCCAGCGGACTTATAGCTTCACCATACGGATTATTGATTCCGGTGAGCGGAAACAATGACGGGACGTGCGGAGGGTGCGGAGATGAGTCATCAGGAGAAGGTGGCCACGAGCCTCGCCGGTGCGGTCAGCGCGGAGATCAGCGCAACCCTCGCCGAGGTGGACGCCGAACTTGCCCGCCGCTACCCGGGAGACCCCGGCACCCGCCAGCCCGTCCACACGGTCTACGTCCCCGGCGATGTCTTCGCCGCGGACACCATCCGGTCCTGGGGAGACCGGGCGCTCGGCGCCCTCGACGAACACGCTCCCGACGCGGCCTCGTTCGCCGCGGTCCTCGGCGTCCCCGAGGAGCTGGCCGTTTCCGTCCACGACCGGGTCCGCGCCAAGCTGGATCGGGAGCCCGTCGAGGATCTGCGGATCGACTTCGAGGACGGCTACGGCCCACGCCCCGATGCCGAGGAGGACGAGGCGGCCGCCCGCGCCGCCCGGCTGGTCTCCGCGGCGTACGGGAACGGCACCGCCGCCCCGTACATGGGCATCCGGATGAAGTGCATGGAGGCTGCCGTGCGCGACCGGGGCATCCGCACCACGGACATCTTCCTCACCGGTCTGATGCAGGCGGGCGGTCTCCCGGACGGCCTGGTCCTCACCCTTCCCAAGGTGACGTACCCGGAACAGGTCACCGCCTTCGTCCGGCTCCTGGAAGCATTCGAGGAGGCCCACGGCCTGGCGGCCGGCCGGATCGGCTTCGAGATCCAGATCGAGACCAGCCAGTCCATCCTCGCGGCCGACGGCACCGCCACCGTGGCCCGCATGATCGACGCCTCCCGGGGCCGGGCGACCGGCCTGCACTACGGCACCTTCGACTACAGCGCCTGCGTCGGCGTCAGCGCCGCCTACCAGGCCAGTGATCACCCGGCCGCCGACCACGCCAAGGCCGTCATGCAGGTGGCAGCCGCGGGAACCGGCGTACGTGTCTGCGACGGCTCGACCAACGTGCTGCCGGTCGGCCCCACCCACCGGGTCCACGAGGCCTGGCGGCTCCACTACGGGCTCACCCGCCGCGCGCTGGCCCGCGCCTACTACCAGGGCTGGGACATGCACCCGGGCCATCTGCCGACCCGTTACGCGGCCGTCTACACCTTCTACCGAGAGGGCCTGGAACAGGCCGCCGCGCGCCTTGCCGCGTACGTCGCGAAGGCCGGTGGCGATGTCTTGGACGAACCCGCCACCGCCAAGGCCCTCAGTGGCTACCTGCTGCGCGGTATCGACTGCGGCGCCCTGGACACCGCCGAGGTCGCCCGCCTGACAGGGCTGACACGTGCGGACCTCGACGCCTTCGCCACCCCGAGGCGCGGCGGGCTGACGGTTTTCGGCGCCGTAGATCCCGGAGGCCCGGCCCGTAGCTTCAGCCGCGCAGGAGGATCTCGACGGTCCCGCTGAAGAGGGCCGGATCGTCGAGCCACGGGAAGTGACCTGCGCCCGGCTGGACAGCCGGTTCGGCCCTGGGGGAACAGCCCCGCGACGGCGGCGGCGACGCGGGCCGCGTGCGGCCCCGCACCACGGCTCGGCTGTGCGCACCACGGCGGCTTCGCGGCGGTGCTCCTCGGTGGAGTCGACACCGAGGGCACGCGCACGGGCGGTGATCGGCGCAGGGGTCCGGATGTGCCGGAGGTGCCGGACCGCGAGATCGCCGCCCGCGGGGTGCGCCAGGACGTCCGCGCGGTCCAGTGCGAGGTGATCGCGGAGCGCCTCGACGCCGTACTGCGGCGCACACGGGCCTGCGGTGGCCGTACGGCGGCGCTTCGTGCCTCAGGCGGGCGGCAGTTCGCCGGAGCCGCGGGCGATGAGGGACGTCGGGAGTTCCACCCGCGTGGGCGCGTCGTCCGCCCCGTCGAGCCGTCGGAAGAGGCGCTCGGCCGCGGTTCGGCCGACGGCCGCGGCGTCCTGGGAGATGACCGTGATGCCCAGCAGGTCGGCGAGTTCGATGTCGTCGAAGCCGACCAGGGCGATCGGGTGCTTCTGCTCAGCCAGCACGCGTACCGCTGTGACCGTCACGCGGTTGTTGCCGGCGAACAGAGCGGTGACCGGTTCGGGGCCCTGGAGCATCTCCTCGACAGCCGCCCTGACCCGTGCCGGTTCGGTGGAGCCGAGCGAGACCCAGGAGTCCGCGATCGTGATTCCCGCGTCCGCCATCGCGGCGTGATACCCGCGCACACGCTCGATGGCGGTGTGGATGCGCGGCTGGTCGCCGACGAAGCCGATCCGGCGGTGGCCGTGCGCGATCAGATGGGCGACACCCTCGCGGGCGCCGCCGAAGCTGTCGGAGAGGACCATGTCGGCGTCGATCCGGCCCGCCGGGCGGTCGACGAAGACGGTGGCGACGCCGGCCTTTATCTCCGGTTCCAGATAGCGGTGGTCGTCGCCGGCCGGGATCACGATCAGTCCGTCCACCCGGCGGGCGCACAGCGCGAGCACGAGTTCCTGTTCCCGCTCCGGGTCCTCGGCGCTCGAACCGTTGATGAGCAGGGCGCCGTGCGCGCGGGCGACCTCCTCCACGGCGCGGGACAGCGGTCCGTAGAACGGGTCCGCGAGATCCTCCAGCACCAGACCGATGGAGGCGGTACGGCCCTTGCGGAGTACCCGCGCGCTGTCGTTACGGCGGAACCCGAGCGCGTCGATCGCCTCCTGGACGCGGCGCTCGGTATCGGGGGTGACCCCCGGTTCGCTGTTGACCACGCGGGAGACCGTCTTGAGGCCCACTCCGGCCCGGGCTGCCACATCCTTCATGGTCGGCCGGTTGCCGTAACGGGGCTCGGGGTGACGGGCGGTCTCTGCCACGATGCGCTGTCCTGTCGTCGAGTGCGGATGCCCCGGTGTCCCGAAGCGGGTAACTGCTGAACGGGGCCGGAGGCTGTGGCGTCGAGCATAGGCCCTGGACAACGTTGTCAACTGAATAGAGACTATGCAGACCATTCACTGAATCCGCAGGTCCCACCCCCTCACTCATCCGGAGCCCACACCGATGCATAACGACCTCGTCGCCGCACTCGACATCGGCGGCACCAAAATTGCCGCCGCTCTGGTGGACGGCAGCGGCGCGCTCCTCGTACGGGCGCAGCGGCCGACGCCCGCCCGGGAGAGCGGCGAGACGGTGATGGGGGCCGTGGCGGACGTGCTGTCAGAGCTGACCGCCTCACCGCTGTGGGTGCGGGCGACCGCTGTCGGTATCGGCAGCGCAGGCCCGGTGGACGCCTCGGCCGGGACGGTCAGTCCGGTGAATGTTCCAGGCTGGCGCGACTTCCCACTGGTGGAGCGGGTCCGGGAGGCTGTCGGCGGACTGCCCGTCGAACTGGTCGGCGACGGGGTTGCGATGACCGCCGCCGAGCACTGGCTCGGTGCGGCCCGCGGGTACGACAACGCGCTGTGCCTGGTCGTATCGACCGGAGTCGGCGGTGGTCTCGTGCTCGGCGGCAAGCTGCGTCCCGGTCCTTCGGGCAACGCCGGTCACATCGGCCACATCAGCGTGGATCTCGACGGTGACCTGTGCCCGTGCGGTTCGCGCGGCTGCGTGGAGCGGATCGCCAGCGGGCCGAACATTGCGCGCCGCGCGCTGCAGGGCGGCTGGCAGCCCGGTCCGGACGGGGACGCCACGGCCGCCGCGGTGGCCGCTGCCGCGCGTGCCGGTCACCCGGTCGCCATCGCCTCGTTCGAACGTGCGGCCCAGGCGCTGGCCGCCGGGATCGCCGCCACCGCCACGCTGGTGGAGATCGACATCGCCGTGATCGGCGGGGGAGTGGCCGGCGCGGGCGAGGTCCTCTTCGCTCCGCTGCGCCGAGCCCTGCGCGACTACGCCACGCTCTCGTTCGTCCAGCAGCTCACGGTGGCCCCCGCGGTGATGGGCACGGACGCGGGTCTGGTGGGCGCCGCGGCGGCCGCCTCGCCGGTCCGGCCGGAGGGGGCGGCCGCCGCGCTGGCGGTCAACGGCTGAACGGGCTTCACCGGCCGGTCGCCCGGCCGACGCGGCGCACCCGGCGGCACCGACCGGCCTGATGCCGGAACGCCCGCCCCGCGGCCCGGGCCGCCGGGCGGGCCTGACCGCCCCGGGCCTCCGGCGCGTCAGTGCGCCGGGCCGCCCCACCGC
>NZ_JBHVWN010000145.1:0-4249 GCF_042882275.1 Streptomyces sp. NPDC058231
TACCCCCCCTAACCCCACCCCCCACCCCCCCCCTACACCACCTCCCCTTACCCCACCCCACCACGCGCCCCCACGACCACCGCAGGCACCGGAAGCGCGGAGGACCCGGTCCCCGCAGTGGCCCCACCGGCGGATCACGCCGGGTGGGGCCGGGCACGCCCGTTACGGCTTGACCGCGAGGGCGAAGACGTGGATCGCGGGCTGGTCGGGCAGGGTGACGGTGCGCACGGTCTTGCCGGCGGTGAGCGGGACGGTGTTGGAGAACACCCGGTAGCTCACCCCGAAGTTGGCCGGGCCCGCGGGGGTGTTGCGGTGGTCCATGGTGAGGACCGTCTGCGCGCCGTAGTCGGTGGTCGTGGAGCAGCACCAGTTCGGGAAGCCGAGCGTGCCGGTGCTGGTCGTGCCGTCGGTGTAGGTCACCACGACCTGGCCGGAGGTGAATCCGGTCTCGGTGCCGAGGAACGCCAGCGCACTTCCCTGGCCGGTGAGTTCGACGACCTGGCCGCCGGTCTCCACGTTGTCGGGGGTGCCGGGCTCGGCGGTCGGCCAGGTGAAGGTCAGGCCGTTGGCGGTGATCGTGGCGCCGGGGGTGGCGCCGGCCGCGGCGAGCGCGTCGGCGGAGTAGCTGTTGCTGTCGCCGTCGAGGTTGCCCGGCGCGGTGTCGCTCTCCAGCGTGGCGCCGACGTTGTTGAAGGCGTCGGCGAGCGTCGGGTACGGCACGACCGTGGTGATCGTCAGCGGCCCGCTGACGGATTCCCGGCCGGCCGGGCCCGCCACGTAGTGCGCGGTCGCGGTGATGGTGCTGACCGTGGTGCCGGGCGCGGCCTCGGGTGCGGTGAGGGTGACCTTCGCCGTGGCGGTCTTTCCGGGGGCGACCCGGTTGAGGCGGACGGATGCGGGGGTGACAGTCCAGCCGGCCGGGGCGGTCAGCGACACGCTGGTGTCGGACAGGCCGGTCGGGCCGAGGTCGGTCACGCCCACGGTGTAGGTACCGGGGTGGTCGGCGGTGCTGACGTCCTTCCAGGTGACCGTGGTCGCGGGCGGCACGAACACGTCGCCGCCGGCGCTGACCCGGTAGAGCACGGTCGCGTGCGGCGGGACGTCGGCCGCGATGGTGCCGGTGGTCCGCGTGACGTGCTTGGTCACCAGGTCCTTCAGGACGAAGGACGAGCCGTGGCCGAAGCCCGCCGTGGCGGCCGAGGTGCTGATGGTCTGCGCGGAGTCGGACTTGTTGAACAGCGCGACGGCGCGGTCGCCGTTGGCCAGCGGCTTGGACAGGACGTCGTAGCCGTCGCCCTGCTGCACGATGCGGCCCTGCAGGCCCTCGGTGTCCTGGTCGACCGCGATGACGTCGCGGTTGCCGAGGACGGCGAGGGCGTCAGCGGACAGGTGGGTGAGGTCGGTGCTGGAGATCAGCGGCGCGGCCATCACCGCCCACAGCGACATCTGGCTCTGGATCTCGTCGCGGGTCAGCCCCGAGTCGCCGGCGAGCAGGAAGTCCGGGTCGTTCCAGCGGCCCGGGCTCTGAAGGTCGGCCAGGGCCACGTTGTAGGCGTAGTTGTACTTCAGCGAGCTCCACTTGGCGGCCGGGCTCTCCTGACCGAGGGCGACGTCGGCGCCCTCTCGCCACAGGTTGCCGACCTGGGCGGACCAGCCGATGACCTTGTCCCAGTCGGGTCCGTCCTGGAAGTACGCGGGTGCGGAGACGGAGAAGACCATCGGGCGCCCGGTGTTGAGCATCGCCTGGCTCCACGCGGAGTACGTTTCGTGGTAGCTCTGCTCGTCGGTCTTGCCGGGCTTGGTCGGCACGTTGCAGCCGTCGAGCTTGACGTAGTCGACGCCCCACTTCGCGAACAGGTCGGCGTCCTGCTGCCAGTGGTCCAGAGAGCCGGGGTAACCGCCGCAGGTGGTGGTGCCCGCGTCCTCGTAGATACCGAACTTCAGCCCCATGGCGTGGAGTTGGGCGCCGACGTAGTCCATGCCGTGCGGGAACTTCACCGGGTCGGAGACGAGGTTGCCCGAGCTGTCGCGGGAGCGCGTCATCCAGCAGTCGTCAGTGGTGACCGTGTCGTAGCCCTTGGCGGCGAGGCCGCTGCTCACCAGGGCTCGGGCGTTGCCGAGGATGGTGTTCTCGTCGATGTTGCACTGGTAGTACGACCAGTCGTTCCACCCCATGGGAGGGGTGGGCGCGTAGTTCGGGTACTGCGTGGCGGTGTCCGCGGGTGCGGCCGCGGACCCGGCGGGGGCCGCGGCCACCAGTCCGGCGAGCGTGAGGGCGAGCGAGCCGCAGCCGACGGCAGCTGTGCGCAGTCGCCGGGCGAGGGGTGATATCACGGGGAAACCTCATTGATTGGTCGGGCCGCGGGGGCGGCTGATCCAGAACCGTTGCGAGGTATATCCAGGCAGTAATGCGCAGAGTTGACAAGAGAACTGCAGTAACAAGCAGAAACGCGCAGTCTCACCCGCGCATTGACGCAGCCCAGCGGGGTCGCCCGGGCGGCGTCAGACGCACTGCACCTCGACGCCCTGCGCGGTGAACCGCTCGCACGCCGACGGTCGCGGCCATCTCCGGGTATGCGCTCGGCGGCGGCTGTGAGTCGGCGATGCTGTGCGACATCCTGCTGGCCTCCGAGACCGCCGTGTTCGGACAGCCCGAGATCAAGCTGGGCGTCATCCCCGGTATCGGCGGCTCCCAGCGGCTGACTCGCGCGGTGGGCAAGGCCATGGAGATGTGCCTGACCGGCCGCACCATGGACGCCACGGAGGCGGAGCGGGCCGGGCTCGTCTCCCGAGTGGTGCCTGCCGACGAACTGCTCGGCGAGGCCCTCGCCGACACCGTCGCGGGATGTCCCTGCCCGTCGCAATGATGGCGAAGGAAGCGGTGTCCCGGGCCTTCGAGACGACCCTCGCGGAGGGCGTCCGCTTCGAACACCGTCTCTTCCACGCCGAGTTCGCGACCGCGGACCAGAAGGAGGGCATGACCGCCTTCGTCGACAAGCGGCCGCCCGGCTTCACTCCCTCCTGACATACGCGCTGGTGAGCGGACCGGAAGCAACGCCTTCCGGCCTGCTCACCTGTCGCTGCCCGACGTCTCCACCGGATAGGGGACGTACGTGCGCCGGTCGGGCTCGCTGGGGCACCCCAGACCCGGCCCTGCCGTGTCCTCGATCCGGTCGCTGCCAGAGCCGGTGCTCGCCGCAGCTGGTCGACTGCGAATCGATGTGGATCAGTGCGGTGTGGCGGGATCGGGCCAGAGCCAGACCGCCATGGGCTGTGGCGTTCAGTCCCGCCTCCGGCCGGGCATACGGGACAGCTCTGCACGCGGACGGGGCGGGATGAGTTGCGGGAAGTGGCCGGCGCGGTCGTCTCGGCTACTTCGGGTCGCGGTTGAACTGCGCCGTCGACCAGCGGTAGCCGAGCGCGATCAGGCCGACGCACCAGAGGATCGCGATCCAGCCGTTGTTGCCGATCTCGGTGCCGAGGAGGAGACCACGGAGGGTTTCGATGGCGGGGGTGAAGGGCTGGTACTCGGCGATCGGCTGGAACCAGCCGGGCATGGTGTCGGCCGGGATGAAGGCGCTGGAGACGAGGGGGAGGAGGATCAGCGGCATGGCCATGTTGCTGGCCGCCTCGGGGTTCGGGCTGGCCAGTCCCATGCCGACCGCGATCCAGGTCAGCGCCAGGGCGAAGAGCGCGATGAGCCCGAATGCTGCCAGCCACTCCAGGACGGTTGCGTCCGTGGAGCGGAAGCCGATGGCCACGCCGACGGCGCCGACGAGGACCACGCTCATGACGGATTGCAGCACGCTACCGACGACGTGCCCGATGAGTACCGAAGGGCGGTAGACCGCCATCGTGCGGAAGCGGGCGATGAGGCCCTCGGTCATATCCATGGAGACGTACACCGCGGCCCCGATCACGGTGCTGCCGATGGTCATCAGCAGCAGGCCCGGGACGATGTAGGCGATGTAGTCGGAGCGGTCGGCGCCGCCGCCGATGCCCGCGCTCATCACGTTGCACCGCAGTCCATGCGCGATCGCGCGGGACCTACGGGGCCCCGCGCGTGCATGCCGTACTCACACGCGAGGGCGCCGGGTGCGGTCGGCGTCGTGTCGCACGACTGATGCGGGCCGCCGGGCTGCAGGGCCGGCACCGCCGCCGACGGCACGTGACCACGGTCCCCGATCCCAAGGCTGCCTTGCGTCCCGACCTCATCGTCCGGGACTTCCGGCCCGGCCGCACCGGGCTC
>NZ_JBHVWN010000146.1:0-4020 GCF_042882275.1 Streptomyces sp. NPDC058231
ACCCAAAGGGTTCCACGGGGGGAACCCCAAGGGTTCCACCGGTGGAACCCCTTCTTTTCCTTCTTCTACTGCTTTCCTTCCTTCCCCCCCTACCCCCGCGGCTGACGCCGCAGGGGAGCCGCGCGGCTGCCCCAAGCACTCGACTCCGGCTGCCAGTTGTCGTGGCTGCAAAACCAATCCGCGCTCCGCGCGCGCGGCCCGCGACCGGGAGCGAGAGGAGGCGGAGCGGCAGGCGCAGCGGGAGTTCATGGCGAACTGGCACGCGGATCAAGCCCGGGCGCGGCAGGTGGTCCAGGACCGCCCGCAGGACGTGGAGGCGGCCCGCCTGGCGGCCCGCCAGGCGCATCGGGCGGCGCGGGAAGGGCCTGGTGACGCCCGCTCAGCCGAAAAATAAAACTGGACCCCAACCTCATTATTGCTAGAATAAGGGCAGTGGCGAGAGGGAACGGCCCCCCGCCCACCGGCCCGAAAGGCAGACACCATGAACCGGATGGACTACACCGACATCCAGGACGACGACGCAGCTGACGCCGCGCGCGCCGCCGACGAGCTGGCCGAGGCCGACGCGATCGACGCCAACGACGCCGAAATCGCCACCGAGGATGCCGCCCCGCTCAAAGCCGTCCACCGCTTCGACGACACCACCGAGGCGTACGACGCCACCCAGTGCCGCGACGACATCCTCGACGGCGACGTCCTGGTCGTCGAGTCGGAAAAGGTCGTCGGCTTCCTCGTCGAGGCCTGGCCCATCGCCATCACCGAGGCGAGCGGCGAGTTCCACGGCCTGACCGCGCCCGTCGGGGAGTTCAAGGACGGCCGCTACATCGCGAGCGCCGAGCGCGCCACCGAGCTCGCCGGCGAACTCGGCTTCCCCGTGCGGCAGTCCGCTCAGACCGCCTGACTCCCCTGGCCCGGACGGCGGACACCATCCGCCGTCCCGGCCCGCATGTGCCACACCACTCGACCGAACACACGCACCTCTTGGAGAACCGCATGTGCCACTTGCCCACCCTGCGCCGCGAGCACCCGGACCGGATGGTCCTGGACTCGTCCGGACAGGCCGTCCCCGTCCTGATCGGCCTCGCCCACGCCTGGAGCGCCCACCCCCAGGTCATCGACGGACTGTTCGCCGAGCTCGCCAAGCTCGACGAGTGCGTCCGCGACGGGATCCGGCTCGAGGACGACGGCAGCGCCGAGCACGTCCGCGACCAGGTCGCCCGGCAGCTCCTCACCGAGGCCGGCGGCGCCGAGTTCCACCTGAACCCCAAGCGCGACCGCGACGCCGCCCATCAGGCCCGGCAGGTCGCCGAGGAGGCCCGCCGCATGGCGGCCGCCCTGGACGCCCACGCCAACGCGATCGACGTCGAGGCCGACGCCGCCGAGCGCAAGCACATCGCCCGCCAGAAGGCCGAACTTAAGCGCCTGCAGGGCCAGATCGCCAACCTGACCCCCGAGCCCGCCCCGACCCCCGCGCCGCCCCTCCAGCACCCCGCCGACGGCTGACCCACCCCCGGTCCGGGCGGCGGGCAATCCCGCCGCCCGGTTCACAGATGTGCCACAACTCTGTACTGTGTCGACCGCTCACCTCTTGGAGATCATGATGCCCCTCGCTCCCATGCCTGACCACGGCCGCGTGAACCGGCCGGAGTGGCAGGCCCTTTGGCTGCAGTACGAATCCGTCACCACCCCGCTGCGCGCGGCCGGACTCGCCTGCGACATCGACACCGCCGGCGGGCAGAACGTCCTCTACGTCAACCTCCCCGACGGCACGCACCTGGTCATCGCCGACGAGCACGAGCTGCCCACCCGCCTCGACGACGTCACCGGCTGGCGGATCGTGCGCAGCCACGAGGACAACCCGAACTTCGACGGCCTGATCTACGACTCCACCGCCGAGGGCGAACACGGCAAGTACGCCGCAGACATCAAGTCGATGCTCGCCGCGATCGCGATCTACCTGCACAGCCTGAGCGACGCCGACACCAAGACCGCCGGGCAGGTCCTCGGCGAGTCAGTGTCGGACCGCTCGCAGCTGTACGGGGTCGGCGTCCTCGGCGTCACCCCCGAGCACACCGCAGTCGGGCGGGTCATCTCCCCCCCGTTCGACACCCACCTGCAGGCGGTCAAGGAGTACGGCCTCTACACCCACCACCTGGAGCAGGACGGCTGGACGCAGGTCTACGAGCAGGGCGGCACCGAGTGGCCGCTGACCGTCTGGCACCGCCGCCAGGTCGTGCGGACGGTCTTCGTCACCCCGATCGGCGCCTGACCCCCACCCGACCCGCCGCGGCCCCCCCCCCCCCGGGGGGGGGCCGCGCCCGCGCTCGGTGTGTAAACCACGGTTGGGCACACAAGCCCCCGACGCGAACGGGCGGTGAACCACCTGCTCGCCGGGGCGGGAGGCTCCACCACTGGCCTGGTCGAGGCCGGATGGCGCGGAAAGCTCGTCATGAACCACTGGGACACCGCCATCGCGTCCCATGCCCTCAACCACCCCGACTGCGAGCACCTGGTCGCAGACGTCACCGGCTACCCGATGCGGTTCCTGCCGCGCGCCCTGATGCTGTGGGCCAGCATCATTTGCACCGAGGTGTCCCCGGCCGGCGGCCGCGTTCACCAGACCGATCAGCTCGACCTGTTCGAGGTCCTGGACCGGCTCGGTGACGACGACGATGCCGAGTCGTGGAAGGCCCTGACGCCGGACGCGTTCGAGCGGACCCGGGCCACCGCGTGGTGCGTGGTGCGGGCCTGCGAGGCGAAGCGGTTCCCGTACGTCGTCATCGAGAACGTCGTCGAGTTCGCCCTGTGTTGGGTCCTGTTCAAGACCTGGGTCAAGGCCATGACGGAGCTCGGCTACGAGGCCCCGCAGATCCTGTGCGCGACCTCCGCGCACGTCGGCGACGACACCAACCTGCGTGCCCCGCAGTGGCGGGACCGCATCTACCTCTGCTTCCGCCTCAAGGGGATGCCGAAGCCGGACTTGGAGCCCCGCCCGCGGGCGTTCTGCTTCGAGTGCGGCAAGGACGTCAACGCGAAGAAGGCGTGGTTCCAGCACGGGGTCCGCATCGGCAAGTACCGACGCGACTACAACTACCGGTGCCCCAACACGCGCTGCCGCCACGCCGAAGTCGAGCCGTACGTGCGCCCGGCCGCCTCCGTCATCAACTGGTCCGACCTCGGCCAGCGCATCGGCGACCGCAAGACGCCGCTGGCGGACACCACCATGGACCGCATCCGCGCGGGCCTGGTGAAGTTCCCCCACACCCCTTCCTCGATCACTCTCAACCACGGCAAGGACGGCACCGACCGGGCCTACGCGGTGGCCGAGCGGCCGTTTTCCACTCGCACCATCAAGCAGGGCGACGCGCTGCTCGTGCCGACCGGCGGCAGCTGGAACACCGCGTGCAGCGACGTTGCCGACCCGATGCGCACCCGGATGACCCGCGAAAGCGAGGCCCTGGTCACGGTCGACCCGGAGCCGTTCGTGATCACCTATCGCCAGAACGCCAACCCGGCGCTGGCGACCGAGCCGGTCACCGCCGTCACCGCGCAGGGCAACCATCACGGCCTGGTCGTCCCCGGCGGGGCCGTCCCGCCCGAGCTTCGCACCACCCTGGTCATCCCCTACCGCAAGGCCGCCGTCAAGACGGCCGGCGAGCCTGTTCACACGCTGTCCACCCGCGACTCGGCTGCACTGCTGCGCTGCGCGCCCGCCGTGGAGGACTGCCACTTCCGGATGCTCAAGCCCCGCGAGCAGCTGGGAGCCCAGCGGTTCCCTGACCGGTACGTCGTCGTCGGCACGCAGGCCGAGCAGACCATGCAGGCCGGGAACGCGGTGTCGGTGAACGTCGCCCGGCACATCGGCGAGTGCATCAAGGCCGTCCTGTAGCCCTGCGGCGGGGCGGGGGCGGCCCCGGCGCGGCCCCCCCCCCCCCCCCCCCCCCCCCCCCACCACAACATAACGGGAACCCAGACACCAACCGACAACAAAAAAAAACAACACACACAACCCCAAGACGG
>NZ_JBHVWN010000147.1:0-4010 GCF_042882275.1 Streptomyces sp. NPDC058231
TCCCGGCGCGCGGGTAGTTCGTGTTTTTACTAAATATTTAAACAATTTTCCAATTTCCCCCGCGGGGGCGGCCCGCCCCCCCCCCGGGGCCCCGCCCGACGGAGACCCCAGCACAGCAGAGGACCAACTGCACGAAGGGGAAGCCATGACAGCGACGACCGACGGAAGCACCGGGGCTGTGAGCCCCCGCGCAGCCTCGGCCAGCGAACCGACCGAATCAACCATCGTCGCGGACGACGTGCTCGCCGTCGCGCGGCGGGCCGCGGAACGCTCGGTGGAGCACCTTCTCGGCAAGCAGGACGACCAGGGCTGGTGGAAGGGCGACCTCGCCACCAACATCACCATGGACGCCGAGGACCTGCTGCTCCGTCAGTTCCTCGGCATCCAGAACCCGGCCACCGTCGAGGCGGCCGGACTCTTCATCCGCGGCGAACAACTCGGCGACGGTACCTGGGCCACCTTCCACGGCGGCCCGGGAGACCTCTCGGCCACCATCGAGGGCTACGTCGCGCTGCGGCTGGCCGGTGACCGGCCGGATGACCCGCACATGGCCCGCGCCTCCCGGTGGATCAGGGAGCAGGGAGGCATCGCGGAGAGCCGCGTCTTCACCCGCATCTGGCTGGCCCTCTTCGGCTGGTGGAAATGGGACGACCTGCCGGAGCTCCCACCGGAGCTGATGTTCTTCCCGAAGTGGGTCCCGCTCAACATCTACGACTTCGGCTGCTGGGCCCGTCAGACCATCGTGCCGCTGACGGTCGTCTCGGCGAAGCGCCCGGTACGGCCCGCGCCCTTCCCGCTCGACGAGCTGCACACCGATCCGCTCGTCCCCAACCCGCCCAAGCGCCGTGCTCCGGCGGTCAGTTGGAACGGTCTCTTCCAGCGTCTCGACAAGGCGCTGCACATCTACCACAAGGTGGCCCCGCGCCGGCTGCGCCGGATCGCGATGAACGCGGCGGCCCGCTGGATCATCGAACGCCAGGAGAACGACGGCTGCTGGGGCGGCATCCAGCCGCCCGCCGTGTACTCCGTCATCGCCCTGCACCTCCTCGGTTACGACCTCGACCACCCGGTGATGCGGGCCGGCCTGGACTCGCTGGACCGGTTCGCCATCTGGCGCGAGGACGGCGCCCGCATGATCGAGGCCTGCCAGTCGCCGGTCTGGGACACCTGTCTCGCCACCATCGCGCTCGCCGACGCCGGCGTCAGCCCCGACCATCCCGCGCTGGTGAAGGCGGCGGACTGGATGCTCGGCGAGGAGATCGTCAGGCCTGGAGACTGGTCCGTACAGCGGCCTCAACTCGCCCCGGGCGGCTGGGCTTTCGAATTCCACAACGACAACTACCCGGACATCGACGACACCGCGGAAGTGGTCCTCGCGCTGCGCCGGGTCCAGCACCCGGACCCTGCGAGCGTCGACGCCGCCATCGAGCGCGGGGTGCGCTGGAACCTCGGCATGCAGTCCCGCAACGGGGCGTGGGGCGCCTTCGACGCCGACAACACCAGTCCGTTCCCCGACCGGCTGCCGTTCTGCGACTTCGGTGAAGTCATCGACCCACCGTCCGCCGACGTCACCGGACACGTGGTGGAAATGCTGGCCATGGAAGGGAGGTCCGGTCACCCCGCCGCCCGGCGGGGCATCGACTGGCTGCTCGCCGAACAGGAGCCGAGCGGTGCCTGGTTCGGCCGCTGGGGAGTCAACTACGTCTACGGAACAGGGTCGGTGGTGCCCGCCCTGGTCGCCGCCGGACTGCCTGCCGCCCATCCTTCCATCCGCCGGGCCGTCGGCTGGCTGGAGTCCGTTCAGAACGACGACGGCGGCTGGGGCGAGGACCTGCGCTCGTACCGGGAGGAGAAGTGGATCGGGCACGGCGCCTCCACCGCCTCCCAGACCGCCTGGGCGCTCCTCGCGCTCCTCGCCGCCGACCGGCGGGACACCACGGCGGTGACCCGCGGCATCGCCTGGCTGACCGAGGCCCAGCAGGCCGACGGGTCCTGGGACGAGCCGTACTTCACCGGCACCGGCTTCCCCTGGGACTTCTCCATCAACTACCACCTCTACCGGCAGGTCTTCCCGCTCACCGCACTCGGGCGGTACGTGTACGGCGACCCGTTCGCCGCCCGCACGGCCACTCGCAAGGGGGCCTGATGGGCGATACCCCGGGGCCGGACGGCCCCGCGGCACCGCTGCTGATCGCCTGTGCGCTCGGCATCGAACAGTTCGCCCTGCGCAGTGGCCGAGGCAGAGCGGGCGACGCCCCGGGCCCGGTGACCGTGGTCCGCACGGGCATGGGACCGAAGGCCGCCGAGACGGCCGTGGCACGCGTACTCGGCCAGGACCGCGCGCACGGCGCCGCGGTCATCGCCTCCGGATTCTGCGCCGGGCTCGAACCCGGCATGCACCCCGGAGACCTGGTGGTCGCCGACGAGACCCGGGAAGCCGGGAACTCGTCGGCCTGCACCGGCGCGGGCCTGCTCGCCGAGGCCCTCGCCAGGGCGGTGCCCGACCGCACCGTCCACACCGGTCCGCTGACCGGCTCCGACCATGTCGTACGCGGACATGAGCGGACCGCGCTGCGGGCCACCGGAGCGATCGCGGTGGACATGGAGTCCGCCGCCACTCTCCGCACCGCCCTGCGGACCGGGCCGCGCCCGGTTGCGGCCGTACGGGTGGTCGTGGACGCTCCGGAGCATGAGCTCGTCCGCATCGGCACGCTCCGCGGTGGAATATCAGCCTTCCGCGTCCTCCGTGCCGTCCTACCGGCTTTCTATGAATGGCACCGATCTTTGCTGCTCCCCAGGAGGTGAGCTAGATGGCCATGCCGCTCCGTCAGTCCATCAAGGTTGCGACGTACCTCATTGAACAGAAGCTCCGCAAGCGGGAGAAATTCCCGCTCATCGTCGAACTCGAGCCTTTGTTCGCCTGCAATCTGGCGTGCGAGGGCTGCGGGAAGATCCAGCATCCGGCCGGAGTCCTGAAGCAGCGCATGCCGGTGGCTCAGGCCGTCGGCGCGGTGCTGGAATCGGGTGCCCCGATGGTCTCCATCGCCGGCGGTGAACCCCTGATGCACCCGCAGATCGACGAAATCGTGCGGCAGCTCGTGGCCCGGCGGAAGTATGTCTTCCTCTGCACCAATGCGATGCTGCTCCGCAAGAAGATGGAGAAGTTCACCCCGTCACCGTATTTCGCCTTCGCCGTGCACATCGACGGCCTGCGCGAGCGGCACGACGAATCGGTCGCCAAGGAAGGCGTGTTCGACGAGGCGGTGGCGGCGATCAAGGAGGCCAAGCGGCGCGGCTTCCGGGTGACCACGAACTCCACGTTCTTCAACACCGACACCCCGCAGACCGTCATCGAGGTGCTCAACTACCTCAACGACGACCTGAAGGTCGACGAGATGATGATCTCGCCCGCGTACGCGTACGAGAAGGCACCCGACCAGGAGCACTTCCTCGGCGTCGAGCAGACCCGTGAGCTCTTCAAGAAGTCCTTCGCGGGCGGCAACCGCGCCCGCTGGCGGCTGAACCACTCCCCGCTCTTCCTGGACTTCCTCGAAGGCAAGGCCGACTTCCCGTGCACCGCCTGGGCCATCCCCAACTACTCGCTCTTCGGCTGGCAGCGGCCCTGCTACCTGATGAGCGACGGGTACGTCCCGACGTACCGCGAACTCATCGAGGACACCGACTGGGACAAATACGGACGCGGCAAGGACCCGCGCTGCGCCAACTGCATGGCGCACTGCGGCTACGAGCCCACGGCGGTCCTTGCGACCATGGGGTCGCTGAAGGAATCCCTGCGCGCCGCGCGGGAGACCGTCTCCGGGAACCGGTGACGTCATGACCGCTGGAGAACCAGTCGTACTGGGACTCCCCGAGCTGCCGGCCCGGCCGCTCGCGATGCGCCGCCCCTCGCGGCGCATCCAGGTCGGGTCGGTTGCGGTCGGTGGGGATGCGCCGGTGTCGGTGCAGTCGATGACCACGACGCGTACGTCGGACATCGGTGCGACGTTGCA
>NZ_JBHVWN010000148.1:0-1892 GCF_042882275.1 Streptomyces sp. NPDC058231
CAGTGGGATTCTGCCGTACGCCCCGCACACTCGCTCAGAACGTCCCGAGGCCTTCACCCGGGGGCGTGCCTCCTTGCCGCGCTGACCACCCGCCCGCGGGCACCGGCTGGGGCGCCAGTAGCGTCCGTTCCGTGATCCCCCTCGATGCCCTCGTACGCCTCTGTCCGCCGCCTGTCGAACCGCGGCCCGCAGTGGACTGGGCACAGGCCGAGCGCGCCATGGGTACGGGCCTGCCCGCCGACTACAAGCAGCTCGTCGAGACATACGGCGACGGCATCTTCGACGACACGATCTGGCTGCTCGTCCCCGACTCCGCCTACAGCGACTGCGACCTGCGCGCGCAGACGATGGAACGGGACGAGGTGTTGGCCGACCTGTGGGAGTTCGAGGAGAAGCCTGCCGGCCTGCTGGAGGCGGGGGCGCGGGTCCTCCCGTGGGCGTTCGAGGAAGGCACGGGGGCCTTCCTGTACTGGCTGGTTCGGCCCGGCCAGCCGCCCGACGAGTGGACCGTTCTCTACAACGAGGGCCGCGGACCCCTGTGGGAGCACCACGACATGGGGTGCTTGGCCTTGTTGCTGGCGGTGCTCTCAGGAACGGCGGAGACGGAGTACTTCGGGTATCTCTACGACGTGCTGAAGCCGGCGGAGCACCACTTCGCGACGGCCGACCAGGTCCTCGGAACGTCCCGCCGCTGACGCCGTCCGAGCGCCGTACCTGGCCCGGCTGACCAAGCACGTGCTCAGGTCTCGCAGGCTCATGTACTTCTGGAGTCGCGGCTGCCGGTCAATGGGGCCTGCTCGTCCGCTGCTCAACATGCCGGGCGGAGTGGTCCGTCACAGGACTTCCCTGAAGATTCGCATCCCCGCATGGCCAGGGGCCCTCATTCAGGGGGCCCACCGGGCTGTGGAAAGCGAGCACCTCCCTGTCCAAGGACACGACGACGCGGCCGTCATCCAACAGCAGCGTGCGGCCCATCACGTTCCGGTCGTCGCCCATCGCGAACAACTCGTGCGAAGCCAGGTCCGCGTCGACGGCCAGGAGTTTGCCGTCGCGCCAGAACACCGCGGTGCCCTCGCGGTCCATCGCGGGGCACGACGTGTAGTACCCCGTCAGTGAAGGTCCGTCCACGAGCGTGTTGTTCTGGGCAAGTCGCCGGAACCGCGACGTCGACGGCAGCCTATTTTCCAGTTCAGGTCCGCAGATGGTGCCCTGTTCGTTGACGAGCATCGCTCCATGACTGGCCCACCGGGCGGTTTCACCGCCATCCCGGCCATAGCGGCCGGTTGTGAATGCCCCATATCCCTGGGAACCGATCGAGAACCGCCTGGACCCGCTATCGCCTTCCGGCCTGTGGGAGCAGGGGAGGCGATCGCTGCTGGACCCGAAGAGGGTGCCGCGCGGCATCGTCCAGGCCATCGGCCGGGCACCCCGGCAGAAGCCAGGGCAAGGGCCCACCCACGGGCAGGGGCCGGTGGTGTATCGGAACCGGGGGCCGGCGCCCGGACGACGCCGCGTAGCCTTGGCCGACAAGCTGCGGCCTTTCGCGTGGCCGGAACACGAGCAGGAGGCTGCGCGTTGCTCACCGTGGATCTGCACCCGATCTTCCGTAACAACCGGGACATCGAACTGGCCCTGCGTCAGGCCATGTTCAAGGCGGCGCGCAGCGGCGAGACCACCATGGAGATCATTCCGGGCAAGGGCTCGGGAAAGCTGAAAAAGCGCGTGCTCGCGTTCCTCAACCAGCCACACATCAAGAAGCTTTACGAACGTTTCGAGACAGACCCGACCAACGACGGCAGAGTCATCGTCCACCTCAAGTCGTAAGACCGGGCTGCCTTGGCCGAGGCGTTGTTCCACGTTGCCCTCTGAACCCGGCAGCTGTTGTCCACGTG
>NZ_JBHVWN010000148.1:1902-3977 GCF_042882275.1 Streptomyces sp. NPDC058231
TCTTGGATCGGATGGCGGGCAGCCTGCGCGCCGAGGTGAACACCGCCCGTCACATCGCCGAGGTGAGCGGGTACGAGCTGTCGAGGGCGGCGAACCGACAGTTCTCCATCGCCAAACTCAATGAGGCGATCACAGACGTGGTCAACGCCCTCGCTCGCCTGGACATGTCCGCGGCCTGGGGCGACGGCACGACCGCGCGGCCTGACCTGCCCGAATCCGTTCCGGTGCAGTCAAAGGGGTGGGCGCGGAGCCACCTTCTAGCGGGGCAGTTCAGCGCCGCGCAGAGGCCGGGTACACAGCCCGACGACGGAGCCGAGTGCCACGATCGCAGCGCTGGCGGTGAACACCGGACGCGTTCCCCAGGTGGCGATGGCCGCGCCGGTGAGCGGGTACGTCAGCGGGGCGACGCCGAGCGAGAACAGGCTGGCCACGGCGGTGACCCGGCCTAGGTATACGGGATCAGTGGCCGTCTGCAGCAGCGCCGCGCTCAGCGCCCCGCCGAGTCCGGCGGTCAGCCCGATCGCGACGCCGACCCCGACGGCGGCGGACAGTGAGGGTGCGAAGGCGAGCACGCCGGTCGCCACCGCGCCGAGGGCCAGACATCCCTGCTGTGCCAGCCCGGCGTGGGGAAGGCGGCCACGCACAGCCAGCAGCAGGGAGGCGGCGGCCGCGCCGGCGCCGAAACCGCCGGCAATCCAGCCGAGTCCGGCTGCACCCCAGCCGCGTTCGCTGGCCAGCAGAGTCACGCCGACATTCAACGGGCCGGTGAAGCCCAGCTCCCCTATCGCCAGCACGATCACCAGCGGGCCCAGTACCGGGTCGCGGCGGATGTGCCGCAGGCCGTCTGCCAAGTCCCGCCAGGCCGTGCCACCGGTCCCGGCCGCCCGGTCATTGTCCGGGAGCGGTGTGATCCGTACGGCGATCAGTAGCGGTACCGACACCGCGAACAAGGTCCCGGCGACAGCGAATGCCCACGACGGGCCGCCCAGAGCCATGGCCAGACCGCCCAGTGGCGAACCGCCGATGGTGGCCGCCCGGGAGGCCAGCCCGCGCAGACCCTGCACCCGGGCCAGTTGGTCCGGGCCGGTGATACGCGGCGGCAGTGCGCCGACGGCCGGCAAGAACAAGGCGTCCACCGTGCCGAAGACCAGCCCGACCACCACCAGCACCCACACACCTGGAGTCGACACGGCCAGTACGCCCGCCACGGCCAGAATCACCACGCACCGCGTCAGGTCGCTGCCGATCACCACCTTGCGCGGGCCGAACCGGTCGGCCACCACGCCCCCGCCGAGCATCAGCACCGCCCTCGGAACCGAACCGGCGGCCAGCACCAGCCCCGCCTGCGCCGGACCGCCGACCCGGACCGCCGCCCAGGACAGTGCGAGAAAGTACACGTTGTCGCCCAGCAGCGAGAAGACGAATGCGCCCAGCCAGCGCAGTACATTCGCGTCCCGGTGGGCGGGCGGTAAGCCTGGTGCGGATATCGCTGTCGCGGTCACGTGACGTCTCCTCAAGGTCGGTACGGGAATCCGTACAGATGCAGTGCGACATGCTCGCGGTCCTCGGTGTCCCCGGCTGCCTCAGCCACCCGGCCGCGCCGCAAATACGTCACGACAACGAACGGGGGCGGGGTGGATGCTCTCCAGGCAGCCCGCGCCGATCGGCCCGGCCCGGCGCGGGGCGACTCCGGAGGGTGAGGCCGACTTCGGCGATGTAAGCACCGACCTGCTCGATGGCCACTGGCAAATGCCCGATTTCATCGCAGAGTTCTTCCACGCCGTCCGGATCCGAGCACCCTTCGCACGGGTCCGTCCGGGTGGCGAGCAGGCTGCGCGATTCGGCGGGAGCGAGTACGGCGAGGCGCATGGGGGATGCCATGCCACGCCAGCCGCTGGAACGCCGAGTGGTGATGACGAACCGGCCGCCAGGAGCGCGTGCCAGCAGCGGGTCGATGTCGGTGGGGTCTCCGCGAAAACCCGTTTGGCGGACGAGGGTCGACCACTGCTACATTTCCGGAGGCCGTGCGAGAGATCAAGGAGGTGGTACCCGTGAACGCAGTATCGACATGGGTG
>NZ_JBHVWN010000149.1:0-3583 GCF_042882275.1 Streptomyces sp. NPDC058231
AGGCGCCTTGGTGGATTGGAAATTGCCACCGGCCGATGGTCCGGACCGGGCAACGCGACGGTAGCGGGGATACCCTCCTCGCTCCACCGGGTTGGGGGATCCGGTCCCGCCAGGTGGTGCAACCGATCAAGGGCCCGGATTCTGCAGGGCTACGCCCGCCAGCACACCCGAGGGCATGACCCCGCATCGCCCTCACCCACCCGCGCGCTCATCGTGGCCCTGCCCACCACACCCGGACTCCCCGGTCATGGGCGGCTGCACTATGTGAGAGCCGAAGCTGAGATGTTGCATCGCCACCTGCCCGAGCGTGTGCTCCTGCACGAACCCGACCCGGACCACGACACCGCCGACAACCCCGCCTCCCTGCCGACCAAGGCCGGTGTCCTGGCGCATCTGCCCACCTGCGCCATCGCGCACTTCGCCTGCCACGGCGCCAGCCACCCCACCGACCCCTCTCGCAGTCGGCTACTGCTCCACGACCACGACAGCGACCCACTCACCGTCGCCGGCCTCGCCCCCATCCAGCTCGACCAAGCGCAACTGGCCTACCTGTCCGCCTGCCGCACCGCAGCCATCGACACCACCGAACTGCTCGACGAGGCCATCCATCTCACCTCGGCATTCCAACTCGCCGGGTTCCCCCACGTCATCGGCACCCTGTGGGAGATCAACGACCAGATCGCCGTCACCGTCGCCGACGCCTTCTACACCCACCTCACCACCGACCAGCACACCGTGGACACCGACCGAGCCGCCGACGCCCTGCACCACGCGATACGGGCCGTCCGGGACGGCCACGATCTTCCCGGCGACCTTGACAGGACGCGCACGCCGTCGCTGTGGGCCGCCTACCTCCATGCCGGCGCCTGAGCATGATCCTGCTCATGGCCGGACAACGGTCCGTTGTCACGTACAACAGGCTTGCTCACGAGTCCGGTGAGCAACAGTCACCGGGTTCCTCGATTCGGTCAGCTACGGGCACCGCTCGTCATCTCTCATGGGAGCTACGCGTAACTGGTGGTACGGCCTCGGTCAGCCTCTTGAGGTCCAGGATGCCTTGCCACAACTCGTCCGCTGAAGAGGAGGGCAGGGGCGCCGTTTCGGTCCAGCCGTCATAGGGCTGTCCATGGTCGAGAACTGGGCGCCATCCCTGGGATCGCCACTCGGCCAAGACTTGCTTCTCCAGCAGTTCGGCGTCACGCCCTGTCTTGCAGGCGAGCACGTCATATCGCGTCCAGCCACGGCGTTCATGCTTCTCGATCCGGCCGGTGTCGAGATTACAGATACCGACTTTCGCCGCCTGGAGCCCCTCGTGCGTCACGAGGTAGAGCAGAGCGGCCTTGCTGCGCCGGAACCCGTACTCCGCGCACTCCGAGCAGCCGGTGCCGCGGCTGGAAACACTGCCGAGAGTCGGGTAGACGGTGCTTCGGCAGTTCTGACACCGACACTCCCACCGCTCCCGCACTCCTGGGTAGGGAACCTGGGGAAGCAACCCCGCCTGGCTCACCATGATGTCGTGTGCGGCTTTCGGGTCGATCACCACGCCTGCGCACCACTTGCATGCTTGCGCACCGCGACGTATCCAGCTCAGGCGTGGATAGATGATTCTGTCCGCCGGCCCCGGGCAATCCCGGGCAAGGCAGAGTGACTGCCACCGCTCATTCACGCCGGGGTAGGTCGACACCAATGACACAGCGCTACCGATCACAGCCGCCGCCAACGTCAACACTGCCGCACCCACGATCCGGCCCCCTCCCCCGTGCCACTCCCCGCACCGTACCGATCGGCCACACCCCACGCAGACCGATTCGCTCTTCTTTCTCCCTCCCCGCTCCCTTCACCCGGCGTCGTCGAGGCCCGCCGGCCGCTCGTTACGGGGCCTCCCATCGTTCAGCGGGACGTGTGCGGTCAGGCCCCGCGTGCTGCCGCCTGGCCGAAGACCTCGTCGAACGGGTGGGCCTGGCCAGTACTGACGAGGTGGTGGGCGTCGCTTCGGTGGCGCAGGGCATGGACGGTGCAGTGGGGAACGGCGACCGCGTCTGGAGGCACAGTCACTGCTGGACCCCGAGCACGTGGGGCGGGTGATCGGTGAGGTCAGCGTCCGCTACGGCATCTGCCAGGAGCCGTCCGACGTCGCGGCCGGTGGCCAGAGCTGCCCAGGGAGAGCCTTCCTCGATGCGCCGGTCCCTGCACCGGTGAACACCCGTACGTGACCGCCGTTGGTTCGCCCCGCAACGGCCCTGCTCCGGCTCAGCTGAGCCTGGACGTGGCGTACACCTCGATGGCGTCCTGCTGATACGCGGCCAGGCCCGGGGCGATCGCCTCGTACGCGGTGTACCAGGCTTCGTTGTCCACGCAAGAACGCCCCATCGCGCGATACTCGTCGGTGGAGACGGCGCGCAGTGCGGTCAGTGCCCGGTACTGGACATCGATCTCGGCCTGGACGGGTTCGGCGCCGGCGGGCATGCCGGCGGCCATCAGCTCGGCCAGCCGGATCATCCACGCCGTGCGCTCCCGCTGCCCAGCCTGGATCTCGGCCGGGCTCATCGTCGCGGTCAGCCGGGTGACTTCCTCCGCGTGTTCGGGAAAGTCACGCAGACTCTCCGCGTACTGGGAGGGCTGCACGCCCTCGAACAGGTTCTCCGGTCGGTTGATGGCAGTCATGGGCTGTCCGTCCTTCCTGGATTGTTCCAGTTCGGCGATCGTGCGGGAGACGGTGGCGGCCAGGGTGCCGAGCCGGTTCCGCTCGGCGAGCAGCCGCCGATGGTGGCCCCGCAGAGCCTCCACCTCGTCGACCTGCTCGGCCAGGATCCGGCCGATCTCGGGCAGTCCGAGGTCCAGGGCCCGCAGGACGAGGATCTGCTGCAGCAGCAGGAGTTGGCGCTCCTCGTAGTAGCGGTGGCCGCCGGCACCGATCCGGGCCGGAGGCAGCAGACCGATCTCGCCGTAGTGCCGCAGAGTGCGGGCGGTCACGCCCGACACACGGGCGACCTCCGCAATGGACCACTCCATTGCTGCCCCCTCCCGAGTGCGTCACCGGGCCGGCTTTTCCGGCCCTGGTAAGGACGGTAGACGCTGCCGCAACGGCAACCTCAACCCCGAATCCAGACTCACCCGACTTCGGCCTCTCGACCGCACGCATGCCCCCACGATCGGCTCGTGCGTAGGCCGACTGTCGGAACCTGTGAACAGTGCGATCCTCCCCTGGCCGCCCGGTACCTCCCGAACCACTGTCGTAACGCTGCCTTCTCCCATGAACAGGGATCTTCATGGAGGACCCGCCTTCTCACCGTGAGGCGACCGCTCCGGCCACGGGGGGTGCGCCCAGTGCCGCGGGAAAACCCGAGCACAACCCGTCAGCGTCACCGGCGGGCGTTGAGCCGAGCGGCCTGGCGTGTCAGGTGGTCGCGCTCGGCGAGGTCGGGTGCCTTTCGGGCTGCCTCGGCATAGAGCCGTGCCGCTGTCGCCAGGTCGCCGTCGCGCTCGTGGAGGTACGCCGCCACTGCGGCATGGCGGGGCAGTGAGGCGTCCAGTTCCGCGAGCGCCGCCAGTCCGGCACGCGGTCCGTCGGCCTCGCCGACGG
>NZ_JBHVWN010000150.1:0-3347 GCF_042882275.1 Streptomyces sp. NPDC058231
CGGCGAGGCTTCTTCTTCCCCATGCTCTCCATGATGGACATCCTCCCGGGGCTGAACCCCAGATCTCGAATGTCCGCCAAAGCGGATCAAGCCCAGTGACAGGGCCTAGCTGTATGAGGGCTCGACGTTGGTGACGCTCTCGCGGAGGCGTGCTGCTGGCGGCTTTCCGGCGGCAGCACTATGCGGCCGGTGGTAGTTGTAGTGGATGTTCCACACTGCGATCGCGGCTGACCGGGCGTCCTCGCTGGTGAACTCGCGGGCGTAGAGGACTTCCTCGGCCATGATGCGCTGGTAGCGCTCCACTTTCCCGTTGTGCTGAGGTGTGTATGGCTTGGTTCTCTGATGTCGGGTGCCTTGCCCGACGATGCGGGCGAAGTCGCCGGAGCGGTAGCAAGCGCCATTGTCGGTGACGACCCGGTGGATGTGGTTGATGCCGTGGGCGGCGAACCAGACCTTCGCCCGGGCGAGGAAAGCAGCAGCCGTCGCGCCCTTCTCATCCCCAGCGGTTCTGTGTAAGCGAGCCGTGAGAAACCGTCGACGACGGAGTGCAGGTAGACGTAGCCACGCTTCACCCCGGCCGACTTCGCCCGACTAGCGACCTTGGCCTGATCGCTGTCCCGGCCGTGGACCGCCACCCGCCGCCATCAGGGATCCGGCCGACCTTCTTCACATCCAGGTGCACCATGTGTCCGGGCCAGCGGGCGGTGATCTTCCCCGGCTTCCGGTTGTTCTCACCGCCTGGGTCGATGAAGCGGCGTTTGCCGAGGCCGAGCCGGGCCAGGTTTCGGCTGACGGTTCGCCGGTTGATCACAAAACCGATACTCACAAGTGCGTCGCTGATCCGTTGCGCGGACCACTTGCGCTCGCGGCGCCAGGACTCGATCTGCTCGATGACCCATGCTGGAGTCGCGTTCGGACTCCGGTGCGGACTCGACGGCCGGTCTTGTAATCCCGCATCACCGTGTAGCCGCCAGCGATTTACCCACTTGCTGGCGCATGCGCGAGAGATGCCCATCTCAGCGGCGACGTGGGCGATGGGACGTGTCTGGCACCGCTTCACGAGCCGTCTACGGCCCTCGACGCTCAAGGGCGCATTCGCGTGGGTCACTCGTCGTCCTCTCGAAGTCAGACGACGGCAGGCGCGACACCAATCGTGCGCGCCTGCCGCATTGCGGCCTTTCAGTCCCGCGGTGCCACGCGGATACGGTTCCCGTCAGGATCGGCTGCGAGGAAGGTCAGCCCGAACCCCAGATCATGAGGCTCGCGCAGGATCGTGACGCCCTTGGATTGCCACTGCTTGAAGATCGCATCGACCTCGTCGGGCCCACCCCCGTGGATGGCCAGGCACACCTCACTGGTGCGCGGGATGTCCGGTGACAGATCCTCGAACTGGCCGGACCACAGAGCGAGGTCAGCGCCGGGCCCGAGGTCGAAGGTGATGTATCCCGGAGTCTCGAACGAGGGGGTCATGCCGAGGAGGTCGCCGTAGAAACGAGCTGCGGCGGGAGCGTCGTTCACGTAGACGATGGACAGGACGGATGTGGTCATGGTTGTTCCTTCTCGCAGGTCGTTGGTACGCATCCATCAGCCTGACCGGGATTTGCGCCGCATCGTGTCGTAATTCTTGAAAAACTTGGTGTGTGACCCCAGACCGCTTCTTCTCCCTGATGCTGCTCCTCGCCTCAAGGGATGCCGTGACCACACAGGAACTCGCCTCGGCGCTCGGGGTGTCCCTTCGAACCATCACCCGGGACCTGAACTGGCTCCGCGACGCTGGTCTGCCGGTGACCGCGCAACGGGGCCGCCTCGGAGGCGTGACCATGTTGCCCGGGTCCGGGCTCGATCTCACGCGACTCACGCCGGGCGAGCGTGATCATCTGTCGCTCACTGGGCTGGACGAGAAGCAACGCGCGGAGCTCAACGCATCGGTCGAAAGCCGGCGCGCGCTCTCCAAGATCGGCGCTACACAGTCACGTCGAGTTCATGAGCGCCTGCCGCTCACCGACGTGGTGCACGTGGACAGCCGTCCCTGGCTCCAGGCGCATACGTCCGGCACGACTCCGGCTTCGCTGATTGGCGCAGTGCGGCGCGGTCGCCGGCTACGGATCGAGTACGACAGCCCACGCGAGTCATGCCCACGCGACCTGGTCGTGGATCCCTACGGGCTGTTCGCCAAGGCCGGCATCTGGTACCTCGTCGCCGACTGTGCCCGAGTGCCACGGATGTACCGACTCGAACGGATCACGACGTGGAAAGAAGTCGACCAGCCACGATGGATCCGCGAGAGCCAGACCCTGGCCACCGTCGCTGCAGCGCTCATTGATCAGTGGGAACACAGCCACGCGATAGAGGTCAGCGCCACCATCGACCAGACCCAGATCGAGCGAGCGCAACGGATCTTTGGCCAACGACTCGTCCGGGACGACCATGAAGAATCCGCCACCGGCCACAAGGTAATGATCCGCTTCCTGCATCTGGAGGACGTGCGAGCACTACTGCCGTTCGGGAGCGCCATCACTGTGCACGGCCCCACCGAAGCCAGGGCTCACCTCAGCGACCTCGCCACCAACCTTGCCCACCACTATGCGCCGTCACCAACGTCCTGACCCGCAACACCTAGCGGTCGCGCCGGAGATCCGCTGAAGAACTCTGGAGGCTCCGTGACGGCAGCACAGCGGAGATCGCGGCCATCAGGGGACTTCACCGCCGGCACTTCGCATGAGGCGCTGAGCTGCGACGACTAACTTCTTTGGCGAAGCAGCGTCGAGGGGCGGTCGGTGTCTCGAAGGCGAGCGAAACTGCCCGGCGCCCTCTTCGTGGCGAGATCGCCACACCGGGATCGCCGAACCGGCCCAACCGGCGTGCGATGGCCCGGCCGGACGCAGGCTTTCAACGTGGCCTCCCCACCGGAACAGGAAATCCGGCTTCGGAGTTGATCCACCCGTCCGAGGACGAGCAGGTCACGCGCTGCATACCGGCCCGTATCCACCAGGTTTGAGCCGGCTCACTGCTTACGGAACTTCAACCACTGGTTCGCTCTCGCTACACCTTCTGACCTCGCTAGACGGACCCGTACCGTCCGGTAGTCCCGGCACGTCCCGCCGTTGTCGGGGCCGCTTGCCACCCTCCCCGGCGTTCCCCGGATCAGGCTGCCCCCAGCTTCACCGGACCGCTGCGACGGCCCGGCAGTGTCGGCCTTTCACCTCCACTCGATTACGTGGTACTTCGTGGCGCACTCCTGTCTCAGCGAAGTTAGACGGTGTCCTATGTGGTGATCGCTCGTTGGGCTGTATATGGGGCGGGATACGTGGAGTTGGATTGTTCCGGACGGGCTGTGGGAGATCGCG
>NZ_JBHVWN010000151.1:0-3307 GCF_042882275.1 Streptomyces sp. NPDC058231
CCGAGGTCGGGATCGACGACAGTTTCTTCGACCTCGGTGGCCACTCCCTCCTCGCCACCCGTCTGACCAACCGCATCCGCACCACACTCGGAGCGGATCTCTCCCTGCGCGCGATCTTCGAGACTCCGACCGTGACAGCACTGGTCCCCCGGCTGACGGCCGACGCCGCACGGCCGATGCCTGGTGTGACCGCCGTCGTCCCCCGGCCGGCGAGGCTGCCGCTCTCGGCCGCGCAGCGACGGCTCTGGTTCCTGCACCGGCTGGAGGGCGCAAGCGCGACGTACAACGTGCCGGTGGTCACCCGTATCAGTGGCGCGTTGGACCGGCACGCACTGGCAGCGGCCCTCCAGGACGTCGTGGCGCGACACGAGAGTCTGCGCACGATTTGCGTCGAGGTGGACGGGGAACCGGTGCAGCAGGTGCTGCCCGCCGCCGAAGCCCGACCCGCCCTCGACGTGATGCAGTGTGCGACGCCCGGAGAGGCCGCCGCGGCCGTGACAGCGGCATGCGGCCACCTGTTCGACCTGGCCACGGACCTTCCGCTGCACGCCAGACTGATCCGGTCCGGCGCCGAGGAATCGACGCTCGTCCTGGTGATGCATCACATCGCCACCGACGGATGGTCGATGGGGCCGTTCGCCGCGGACCTGTCCACCGCCTACACCGCGCGTTGCAACGGGCAGAGCCCCGTCTACACCCCGCTCCCGGTCCAGTACGCCGACTATGCGCTGTGGCAGCAGGAGCACGCCGACGACGAGCAGGCGGATCTCGACTTCTGGCGCGGCGCACTCGCCGGGCTGCCCGAGGAACTGGTGCTGCCCACCGACCGGCCCCGTCCCGCCCGCGCGTCGCACCGAGGCGGACAGATCGAACTGCCGGTCCCGCCGGAACTGCACGACGCCGTGGGTGCACTGGCCCGGACACAAGGCGTGACGGTGTTCATGGTCGTCCAAGCGGCTCTCGCCACGCTGCTCACCACGCTCGGTGCCGGAACGGACCTCCCCCTGGGCGCGGTGGTGTCCGGTCGCGACGACGACGTCCTCGACGACCTGGTCGGCTTCTTCGCCAACACCCTCGCCCTGCGCACCGACACCAGCGGCGATCCCACGTTCGCCGAGCTGCTGGCCCGGGTCCGTACCGCCGACCTCGCCGCCTTCGAGCACCAGAACCTGTCCTTCGACCGCCTCGTCGAGGATCTCCAGCCGGCCCGCTCGCTCTCCCGCCACCCGCTCTACCAGATCGCCCTGGCATGGACCGCGGGCGGCGGTGACCTCCTCTCCCTGCCCGGTGCGGACTGCGCCGCTGTCCCGGTCGGGTCGGACACCGCCAAGTTCGACCTCGACTTCGAGTTCGTCGAGGATGCCGGGCTGACCATCCGGGTCGGCTACGCACTGGATCTCTTCGACCCGGAGACCGCGCATCGGCTGGCGGAGCGGCTCGTACGCGTACTCACCCAGGCCGTCGCGGATCCGGCGCTGCGGCTGGGTTCGTTCGAGGTGCTGTCCGAGGCCGAGCGGGAGCTCATCCTGGTCGAGTGGAACCGCTCGGCCCCGGTCGTCCCGCGTCTGTTCCCCGAACTGTTCGGGGAACAGGTGCGACGTAACCCCGACGGTGTGGCACTGGAGCACAACGGCGCATCGCTGACCTACCGCCGGCTCGACGCCCGCAGCAACCGACTCGCCCGCGAACTGATCAGCCGCGGCGTGGCACCGGAGGCGCCGGTCGCGGTCTGCATGGATCACGGCATCGACCTGGTGGTCGCCATGCTGGCCGTCATCAAGACGGGCGGCGCCTACGTCCCCGTCGACCCCGCCTACCCGACGGCCCGCAAGGCCTTCATGCTTGAAGACACCGCTCCCGCGGTGCTGCTGGTGGACGACGAGTCCCGCGCCGACGGCCTCCCGGTCGCCCCCACCGTGCTCGGCACACTGGACCTGGACACCCGCTCCGCCGCACCCGTCACCGACGTGGACCGCCGCGCGCCGCTCCACATCGAGAACACCTGCTACGTGATCTACACCTCCGGCTCGACCGGCCGGCCGAAGGGCACTGCCGTCAGCCACACCGGCCTCACCCGTCTGGTCAGATGCCACATCGACGCCCTGGGCGTGACCACGGACAGCCGGGTTCTGCAACTGGCCTCGATCGGGTTCGACGGCTCGTTCTGGGAGATCGCGATGGCCCTGCTGGCCGGAGCCACGCTGCGGGTCGGGCGTGCCGAGGCGCTGCCCACGGTCGCTCCGGACGACAGGCTGACCCGCGGGGTCACCCATGTGACAGTCCCGCCGTCGCTGCTCGGCGCACTGCCGGCGCATGCCCTGGCCGCAGGCACGGTCATCCTCACCGCCGGCGAGGCATGCCCCGCCGCGCTCGTGGACCAGTGGTCCGTCGACCACCGGCTGGCCAACCTCTACGGGCCGACCGAGACGACGGTGTGTGCCACGGGGGCCTTCCAGCGGCCGGGCGAGCCGGTGAGTATCGGCGGACCGATCGCCGGCACCGGGGTGTATGTGCTGGATGAGGCGTTGCGGCCGGTGGCGCCCGGGGTGGCCGGGGAGCTGTACATCACGGGCCCGGGGCTGGCGCGGGGGTATGTGGGACGGAGCGGTCTGACGGCTTCGCGGTTTGTCGCGAGTCCGTTTGCGGTGGGTGAGCGGATGTACCGGACGGGCGATGTGGTGCGCTGGACGGCGGACGGGCGGCTGATGTTCGCCGGCCGCGCCGACGACCAGGTGAAGGTGCGGGGCTTCCGGATCGAGCTCGGCGAGATCGAGGCCGCCCTCGGAACGGTTGCCGGAGTACGCCAGGCCGCCGTGGTGCTTCGCGAGGACCGTCCGGGCGAGAAGCACCTGGTCGGGTATGTCGTCCCGGAACCCGCGGCGGACTTCGACCCGGTCCGGGCCAGGGCCGTCCTGGCGGAGCGGCTTCCGCAGTACATGGTCCCCGCGGCGCTGCTGCCCATGACCGCGCTGCCCCTCACGGTCAGCGGCAAGCTGGACCGCAAGGCTCTGCCCGCCCCCGACTACACCGCCGCTGCCACCACGCGCGCACCGCGCACCCCGCTGGAGGAGACACTCTGCGGGCTGTTCGCCAAAACGCTTGCGGTACCGGAAGTCGGTATCGACGACAGCTTCTTCGACCTGGGTGGCCACTCACTGCTGGCAACCCGGCTGGTCAACGCCATCCGCGCCGAACTCGGCAGCGAAGTGGCGGTGCGGGCGGTGTTCGAGTTCCCGACGGTGGCGGGGTTGGCGGAGTGGGTCGGGTCGGTGGGTGTGGGGTCGCGTGCGGGTGTGGTGGTGGTGCC
>NZ_JBHVWN010000152.1:0-3241 GCF_042882275.1 Streptomyces sp. NPDC058231
ATCGGGGCGACCCTCCGCCTTGCGATCGCACGCACCAGACGCCGCCGAGCCCGCCCTCCGGGCGGACGGCGCTACTTTCGAAACACGCCCTAGGGGCGTGTGCCACCGTGAGGCTCCGTCCGGGCGGGCGTGGAGCGGGCCCCCCGTACGCTCCCCGCCGTAGACTTATCAGGGAGCCTGAGCCTTGCCAGACGTCCAGGTCAGGCGGGCCCCGCGAGATTGATCCCTCCAAGGGCGGCGGAATTGTAGTTTTCTACGGTTCCGGTCATCGCGGGCACTCTCTCCGATGAGCGGAAGCCTCTGCCTCGCTCCATGAGCGGTGGAATCCCCTCAGGAAGGACGTGGGCCAGATGAGCCACTTTGTGAGCCAGGTGCCCATCAGCGACATCACAGTGGCCGCTTCGGCTGTGCGCTGGATTTTCCCCGTCGGTATAGCAGTGGTCGTAGTCGCTGTTCTGCTTGGCCTGGTCTGGTGGGACGCGCGCCGTCGGTCTCGGGCACGACAGCAGGGACCACAGGCCGAGCATTTCTCCCGAAGCCAGCGGCCTTTGAGGGCTGCAGACGATTTCGGGGAAGGTCTCAGCCCATATGAGCTCAACCGGCCCTCTTCGCCAGGCGCACGCAAGGATGACAACGGTGGGGCTTTTGGCAGTGGGGGACCCGGCGGCTGACAGGCCGACGACATCGGCGGCACTTGCCGAGATCATCGCGCGGTCAAGATCTATTTTCGATACCGCTCCTCGCGTGGACAAATCCTTGCCCTCCCCAAGCCGAGGGCTGTCCCGCGGGACACACCAATCTGCTGGCGGAACTTGTGGCGTCGCCCCACACCGACCAGCCAGGATGCGGTGAGGCGGGCCCGCCACTCGAAGTCGAAGAGCGCCTCCAGCTCCTCGTCCGTGATAGCGGTGGTGTCGTGGACCATGCCGCGCACGAATCGTTTGCGAACGGCGCCTTCCTGGCGGGTGAAGTGGCCGCTGAGTATCTCGCCTTAGCGTCCGAGAGGGGCAGAACGGCTGCGCCCGGTCGTGACGTAGCGTTCGATGACGTACCCGTATCCGATCTCTGCCGGGTGCTGGATAGGCATGCGCGTCACCTTCCGTGCGGCGTGATTCGGACGAGGACGAACGAGGTGCGAGGGTTCGGCTCGACGTACGCGTACTCGGCCGCGTAGACACCGGCAGGCAAGTCGATGGGCAGGTGATTGTCCGGCTGGTGGTCGGGCAGGTCGGTGCCGGACCAGGCAGCGTCGAAGAGGACGACCGGGCCGGCGGGAAGGGTCCACTGCACGGGGGATTGCCATTCGGCCAAGGTGAGGGCGGGGTCGAGTGCGGCGAGGATGTCGCTCTCGGAGTCGGCTCCGCTCCACCGGATGAAGAGCATGCGGTCCGGCAGGAAGGTTGTGGTGTCGGGACTGTCGGCCAGTACCAGGGCCTCGGCGCATCCCACGTGCAGCGTGCCTATGTAGTCGTCGATCTGGCAGGCCCGGCCGTAGTCGCCCGAGCCGCTGAACTTGTCTGCGCTCGTGGCCTCCGTATCCGTGCACCAAGAAGCCACGGCCGATTCGGGCACGACGACCAGTGGGCCGCCACCGGATTCGACCCACAGCAACGGCTTGCGCGGAGTGGCATCAGACACGCCGGGAAGGCTAACTGGCGATCACCTACGGGTGGAGATCGGTGTGGTCGATCCACGTAATGGTGACGACGATGTTCTCGTCGCAGGGGGCTTCTGTGGCTTCGAGCAGCGCCCATTCGCGGGCCGATTCGACCAACTCCGGCCAAGGTCTTTCCCAGTCGAGCTGCCAGTCCAGGTCGGGGCCGGAGATGCCGTATGTGCGGTCGCCTTCGATCTTCCAGAACTGGCTGTATAGGACGAGCTGATCATGGTCGGCAAGCTCGTTGACGACCTCGATGTAGTGAGCGGACGGCCAGGCGGGCTCGCTGAAGCTGGTCATGCTGCACAGTCGGGCCGCCGACAGGGGCACGACTGGATGGCGGGCCCCGAGTTCCGTGAGCGCAAACCGGAAGCCCACTGGCTCACTCCAGTCCGGCGGCGTCGCCCGCTCCATGCAGGCGCGGTACGCGCGCCACAAGGGCTCGACCGCGTCTCTGATCTCCAGATCCGCGAGGGCCAGTGCCGCCCACTCCCGCACGGTGCTGTTGTCACTGGCCAGCAACTCGATCAGTGCGGGGCCGCAGCGTGGGTCTGCGACCTCCTCGAAGACCTCGATGGCGGTCAGCTGGCCGAAGGTTCCGAGGGATGGCAGGCCGTCGATGATGACGGGGATGGCGGGGCTACCGATGTGGATCAGCTCGGCGCGGGCATCCATGGACTCGTCCGCAGCGCCGTCCATCTGCTGGACGAGGGCTGCGATGCGGGATGCCATGCGGGGATCCTCTCGGGAGCGGGTGGGCTCAGTCTGCGTCAGGTGAGGTGTCTCGGCGCCAGAAGGTTGGCAGCCACCAGCACAGCACCGAGCGGTCCTCGGGCCATGGGGCTCGCTCCGCTGCGTCCCAGTCCTCGAAGGAGTCGCGGGCCTGATCGATGGGGCGCCACGTCGGATCGAGCGGCTCGTCTGGCGCCGGCGGCCGTACGTACCGCTGGCCATGGTGGTCGCAGGCGCCGAAAGACCGGTAGTTCTGCTGGGCCTCGATGAGGGATACGCGGTTGGCTCCGCCAGCCATCGTGGGCCAACGGAACTGAACGCCGTCGTCTTCCCAGAAGCAGATGGGACAGACCTCGTAGGAGCCGGGCATCTCGTCGAGGACGAGATGCCCGCAGCACGGACACGGGAATGGGCTGCTCATCGGCGCAGTGTGGACGATGACTCACTCGCCTCACCACTGGGTTTCCGAGGTCACTCGGGCCACGCCTTGCGTGAGCGATGCGTGAGCGGACGGGGAAGCACACGTTGGATCAAGCGGCACGCGCGGAAACAGTGCCGTGCTCCTGACCAGGCAAGACAGGACGCGGCGTGCAACCACGGCACTACCCGTCACGATCTTGCAGGCCCTCGTAATGCGTAGGTCTCATTACTTGAAGACGTGCGCCGACTGCACTCCAGGGCAGTCCCTGACAGCGCTGAAAGCCAAGAATGCCCGGGTCAAGGCCCATCCAGTCAGCACATCGATGATGTTCGCCGTTAGCCTCGCGCTTTCATGAAGCGGGCGGTCCGGCAGGTGATCAGGACAGCGAAAAGTGCCTCTGACCAGCAAGAATGAGGATTGTCGAGGTCCTT
>NZ_JBHVWN010000153.1:0-3079 GCF_042882275.1 Streptomyces sp. NPDC058231
AGGGATTGCAGATCATCAACACGTTGTTTTGATCTTGTTGTTCTCGCCGGTCTGTGCCTGGACCCGGTCCTGAAGGGCGGCGAGGGCCGTGGGTGGGGTTGTCGCGGGTGGGATGGTGATGCCGTGTGCTTCGAGCAGTCGCCGGTTCTTCAGGAGGGTGCGGTGCATCGCGGTGCGGCTGGTGCCGAACAGCACGGCGAGGGGTTCCGCGGCCAGGGCGGCCCGTAGGTGGAGCACGGTGGCCAGGACCTGGTCGGCGAAGGCCAGTCGAGGCGGCCGACCGCGCCGGATATCCCCGTCCGGGGCCAGGGTCTCGGTGAGGTCGTTCAGTTGCTGGCGGGTCATCCCGGTCAGTGCTGGATCGGAGAGCAAGGCCTGGTCCCACTCCGGATCCGGCGTCTGCGGGGTCCGGGCCACCGGGATTACGGGTGATGGGTGGGGGTGCAGTGCATAGTTCCAGGCGCCCTGGAACGCGTGCCGGGTCAGCGGCAGGGCGGCCATCTCCGCGTCTTTGATGCGGACTCCGGTCGGGTAGGTGTTGGTGTCGAGTTCGGCTCTCACACGCAGTCCGGTGCGGGTGGTGGTCGCGGCGATCGACTGCACGATGACTTCGTGGCTGGTCAGCGGGCGGCCGCTCCAGTTCATGGTGATGTGCGAGAAGAGCCGGTGCTCGATCTTGTTCCACTTCGATGTGCCTGGTGGTAGGTGACACACGGTGATCGTCAGCCCGGTTTCAGCTGCGAGTTGGGCCAGCTCGAGCTTCCAGGACCGGGTGCGGTAGCCGTTGGATCCGCCGGCGTCGGCGGTGATCAGCAGCCGTGTCGCCCGCGGGTAGGCAGCCTGGCCCTGGCCGTGCCACCAGCGGCGGATCGATTCCACTGCGAACGCGGCGGTGTCGTGATCGGTGCCGACGTTGACCCAGCCGGTGTTCGCGGTCAGATCGTAGATCCCGTAGGGGACGGCTTTGCCCAGCTGCGGGTCGGCGAAGTCGTGGACGCTGACCAGGACAGGCTCGCCGGCGGGACGCCACTGGCGGCCGCTGTTCTTGAAGTCGCCGACGAGCTCCTTCTTCTTGGTGTCCACGCTGATGACCGGCTGGCCGGCGTCCCGGTGGTTGCGGGCCTGCTCGTTGAGGTAGCGGAACTGGGCGTCCCGGTCCGGATGCTGACTGCCCTCGAGCGTCTTCGCGTTGGCCTGAAGACTGAAGCCTTCCTCCCGCAGCAGGTCGCCCACGGTGTCGGCGCTGATCCGGTGCCCGGCCCGGGCCAGCTCCGCCGCGAGCGTACGGGTCGATTTCATCGTCCAACGCAGCGGCGACATCGGGTCGCCTCTCTCGTCGGGCTCGACCAGCGCCAGTAGTGCCGGCCGCAGCCCCGGATCCAGATCGGCGACCCGTTTGCGTCCTCCGCCGGGACGCCGGACCCGCCCCAACGGCTCCTCTCCGGATTCCAGCTCGAACACGCCATTGCGGACCGTCGTCTCGCTGACCTGGGCCGCCCGAGCGACAGCGCGGATGCCACCATGCCCCAGCAGCCGGGCCTCGGTTCCCATCAGCAGCCGTCGCTGCCGCTCGTCCAGATGTGGGAACAACACCGCGAACTTCGCGGAGAGTTGGTCACGGGTCTCGTCCGGGATGCGCATACCAGACCAACGAGCCCCAGGTCGGGAAGCAACACCTTGATGATCTGCAATCCCTAAGCCCTGTCCCGTAAATGATCTCTGAGCGGTGTGGACGTGGTCGGTGACCAGTCCGACTGGGCGCCTATCCGACAAGGTTGAGGTTGTGCATCCGAGCGATGCCGAGCATGGCGTGGTGGACGCCATCGCCTTTGAGGCGGCAGTCGCGGAGGATCTTCCAGGTCTTCATGCGGGCGAAGACGTGCTCGACGCGGGCGCGGACCTGCTTGTGGGACTTGTTGTGGGCCTGCTTCCAGACGGGCAGCTCCTCGCCCTTCCGACGTCGGTGAGGCATTACGAGCCCGGTGCCCTGATAGCCGCCGTCGGCGATCGTCATGGTCTTGCCGACGGCGGCCTTCGCGCCGGACTCATCCCATGCTTTGCAGTCGTTGCGGTTCCCGGGCAAGGGCTTGCCGACCACGACGACAAGCCGGGTATCGGCGTCGATGACGACCTGGTGGTTCGTGGAGTACCTGTAGTTCTTGGACTGCTCGGCGATGGTGTGGTCGCGGGTGGGCACCAGGGTGCCGTCCACAATCAGCACGGTGTCCTTCGCGAACCGTTTCCGGGGCTGGAGGGCGAGCATCGGCCCGAGGTGATCGATGATCCGGTCCGCCGCCGACTTGGAAACCCCGAACAGCGGGGCCAACTGGCGCATGGTCAGGTTCGTGCGCCAGTAAGCCGCGACCAGCAGAGCCCGGTCCTCCAGCGGCAGACCCCACGGCCGGCCCCTGCGGACCGCGTCCGCGCCCTCACGCCGCAGAACCGTCACCAACTTCCCGAACAGACGGGGGCTCAGCCCGGTGAACGGGGCTATCCAGGACGACTCCGACGCCGTGATCACACCAGACACCACAAGATCGTTTCATGGTGCCCAGCACAACGTCGAGAATGCTCCTATGACTGAAGAACTAGTGAGGTTCATCGAGGCGCGGCTGGATGAGGAGGCCGCCTTGGCCCGGCGCTGCGACGGTGACGACGGATGCGGGACGTGGACTGCCCACGGACACACGGTTGACTTCTGCCAGGCCGACCTCTCCGGCTTCCACCCCACGATTGCTCTACACGTGGCTCTGCACGACCCTGCCCGCGTCCTGCGCGAGATCAAGGCCAAGCGGCGCATCCTGGCCCGTCACGCCCGCGACCCCTGGCCGTGCCACGACCTGCGTGACCTTGCTTCGCCCTACACCGACCATCCTGACTTCCCCGCACGGGCCTGAAGCGACACAGCACACGAACAGAGGCCCCAGCAAGGCCGCGCGCTCGACCGAGCGCCGTCCTCTGGAGATCATTTACGGGACAGGTCTTAGGGCTTGCAGAGAAACAACCCGTCTGTTCCGTGATGATCCGTCATCATCGTGCTATGGGAGTTGTGGAGGGGGCTGTGGCGTCGTTGGCCGCG
>NZ_JBHVWN010000154.1:0-3066 GCF_042882275.1 Streptomyces sp. NPDC058231
GACCGAGAGCCAGGTATGGCCTGAGTGGGTGTGGCATTGGGAAGGCTGGGCTTTGGGGCGAACGCGCCGACGATGTAGGCGCCATGGTCGCCGCCCCGGAGAGTTTCCGGGGTCTCGCCGTCGGCGCGGGTGCAGGAAGTGTTCCAGGACGAATACTGCGGCATGCGTCTCGTCGTACACGTCAGTGATGTCGTACCGTCATGCCATGACCAGAACAATCACGCTTATGTGGCTTCTGGCGTGCGTCGGGGTCGGCATGATCCTGTGGTTGCTGACCAGCGCGCCGGACATCAGCTCAGGCTACCCCGGCTCCATGTGCCACTCAGTTCTCGGCACCGGGTGGAGCTCTGCACACGGGTTGATGGACAAGGGAGTAGAGGCGTCGTGCGCCTCCTTCCAGTCGCGCCGCCTGGGCTGGGCAGTGGTGGTGTCGGTACCGACGGTAGTACTCGCCTCTGCGGGCATCCGCCGCCGGAGCGCCTGACGTTGCTCTGTCCGAAGTCTCCAGGCAGAGCAACGGGCCGACCGGACCAGCACATCACCCGCACGTTCGCGCGTCGGCGGGACCTCCGGACCTCGACGGTCACGCGCGAGGTGATGCGCAACGGCGGTCCCACCGTTGCAGGCAGGCCGCGCCCTCGGGAGCCGAAGCACCCGCGCACTTCCACGGACGCAACGCCGTCAAGGTACACAAATCGAGGGGGCGTTCACCACCGTCGTCCTGGGCGCGGGCGCGCCCACGATGATGGTCGGGGTGATGGTCTCCTCACCCTCACCGACTCGGGTGCGCCAGGTCCACCGCCCAACTCGTCGAGACCTCACGCCGAGGCATCAGCGTCCTCGGCCCCGGCACACAGCTCTCCGCTCATTGATTTCAGAGCACGACGAGAAGTCATGTCTTCCGCTTGAGCTTCCTGTTTGCCGAACGACTCTGCACGTGCACCTCCAACTTGGGGTTGTTCCCCGTCTTCACGAAGAGGGTTCCCTGGACATCCGTACCGCACAAAAGGCTGCGCGCCGCGTCTCCCGATGGACGCGGTCGGTGTCCCGTGGAGTGCTGCGAGGCGTGAGGCGTACGCGAACGACCGGAACAGCCCGGACCCATGCGGCCACCGGTGAGGTGTCAGGCTCCGGGCTGGATCGGGCCGATGGCGGTACCGGTGGTGACTTCGAAGTGGCCTTCGGCGACGGAGGTACCCGGGATCTCTCCGGCTGGAGCCCGGAGTGTGAACGACGCCTCGTCCGTGGGGGTGCCGTGGCCGTTGTTGGGGACGCAGATATCGAAGTGGACGGGGTGGCCCGGACCGAAGGTCACCACGGTGGTCTGACCGCCGTACCGGCCGACCCTGACGTCGAGCGGCGAACCGTGGTTCGCGAAGGCCACGTCGGTCGGGGAGCCGACCAACTTGCATGGCGCGTACCCCTTCGGCGCGGTCAGCGTGACCCGGAAGTGGACGCGCCCGGAACTGGCCCGGTCACGTGTGATCTTCGCGAGGTGGTTGGCCGGCCTGCATGCCGACGGAGCCTCGACGTCTCCCGCTGTCGCGGCCCGGGCGGTACCTAGCCCTGTGATGGCCGCCAAAGCGACGGCGGCGACAGCGACGGATGTGTGGTTCATGCGCATACTGGACTCTCCCTGCCTTGCTGTTGGTTTCACAGAGCTTTCCCACGAAACCACGGATCGGCGCGATCCCTGCTCGACACACCGCCACAAGGTCCTTCCGCGGTTGCTCCGCGCCCACAGCGACGTCTCCCGCATCCGACCGCTGCTGGTGGGCCACCCCACCTTCCCTCGACAGTCCCTGCGCAGTGTCGTCGAGGAGCCGGATCCAAGAGTGCGCGTTCTCGCGCTCAAGGACCCCGAGCCGGCTGTTGCGGAGCTGCCGCGGCTCGCGGCCTGCGCTGAGCCGTTGCTGCGCGCCGGCGCGACGGGGGCGGGCCTGAGGATCCGTTGATCAGGTCCGGGCATCAGCCGACACCAGGCGACACAGTCACGCCAGGCCGGCCTTCACCTATCAGCGACAGAGCCGGCGAACGGGACCGAGTGCGATGTCGTAGGCAAGGATTTGAGAGTACGGAGGGTGTCGCCCGTTTTCAGCATGCCTCTACGAGGCAGTCCTGTGGTGGGCAGTCGCGTAGCGGAGCAGTACGACCCCCGACAGGAACGGCCGTGTCTCCAGTAGTTCCAGGTGCATCTCGGCGGACTTGAACAGCTGGACACCGGAACCGACAACGACCGGGAAGACGAACAGCCGGTACTCGTCCACCAACCCTCCAGACATCAGTGCGTGGACGAGTTGCGTGCTGCCTGTAGCGACGATGTCGCGACCGGGAGCCTTCTTCAATGCCTGCACCTCCTCAAGGACGGGGCCGCGCAGCACCGTGGAGTTCTCCCAGCCGGGATCGTCCATCGTGCGGGAGACGACGTACTTGTCTACTGCGTTCAGGTAGGCGGAGATGCCTGTGTGATCGTGCTTCTGCTGCGGCCAGAAGCCGCGGAACGCCTCGAACGTGTTACGGCCCACGAGTAGCGCGTCAGCCGCGTCCCGGTGTTCGGTGATGGCCGCTGTGATGTCGGACTGATCGGTCTCCTTGGCCAACGGATCGAACCAGCCCCCAGCCATGTCCATCACACCGTCAAGTGTGAGGTTCTCGGTGACGACCAATTTGCGCATTACAGCCTCCCGTAGCGTTGGGGTACAAGAGACAGACGGCCTCCAGCTCGAAAAATCATCGGTGACGGAGCAGTACCGATTAGGGCGTCTGGTCGCTGACCGTCAGGCCGGAAGGCCGCGGGGCGGTGGCGGTGGTGGCGGAACGCAGCCCGCGGAGCAGGACTGGAGCGGGATGCGCAGGTCGATGCCGTGCCGGAAGGGCCTTGCGCAGGTGTTACAGCAGCTCCCCGAACTCGCCCGCCGCGACCTGGACCTTCGCCTCGTCGACGCGCAGGAGAACCCGCTCGCCCATTCCGAGCCGTCATTTTCCTTGGCCACGACACGATGACGTTGATTGTCCTGGCGGTCGGATACGCCGGCTCGGCCTGAGTCTCCGGGACTACCGTGCCCC
>NZ_JBHVWN010000155.1:0-3016 GCF_042882275.1 Streptomyces sp. NPDC058231
CCGGCCCCTCCGCGTTCCATGCCCTACAGGAACGAGTTGATCTCGATGGTCTCGGTACGGCCGGGGCCGACGCCGATCGCGGAGATCGGGGCGCCGGACATCTCCTCCAGCGCCTTCACGTACGCCTGCGCGTTCTTCGGCAGGTCGGAGAAGGTCTTGGCCTTCGTGATGTCCTCGGACCAGCCCGGCAGCATCTCGTAGATCGGCTTCGCGTGGTGGAAGTCGGTCTGGCTGTACGGGAGCTCCTCGACGCGCTTTCCGTCGATCTCGTACGCGACGCACACCGGGATCTGCTCCCAGCCGGTCAGCACGTCCAGCTTGGTGAGGAAGAAGTCGGTGAGACCGTTGACCCGGGTCGCGTACCGCGCGATCACCGCGTCGAACCAGCCGCAGCGGCGGTCACGGCCGGTGGTGACACCGCGCTCGCCGCCGATCCGGCGCAGCGCCTCGCCGTCCTCGTCGAGCAGTTCCGTCGGGAACGGACCGGCACCGACGCGCGTGGTGTATGCCTTGAGGATGCCGATGACCCGGCTGATCTTCGTCGGGCCCACGCCGGAACCGGTGCAGGCGCCGCCCGCAGTCGGGTTCGACGAGGTGACGAAGGGGTACGTGCCGTGGTCGACGTCGAGCAGCGTGCCCTGACCACCCTCGAAGAGGACGACCTTGCCCTCGTCGATGGCGTCGTTCAGGATCAGCGTCGTGTCGGCGACGTAGGGCTTGATCTGATCCGCGTACTGGAGCATCTCTTCGACGATCTTGCCGGACTCGATGGCGCGCCGGTTGAAGACCTTGGCGAGGAGCTGGTTCTTCTGCTCCAGGGCCGCTTCGACCTTCTGCTCCAGGATCGACTCGTCGTAGAGGTCCTGGACGCGGATGCCCACGCGGTTGATCTTGTCGGCGTACGTCGGGCCGATACCCCGGCCGGTCGTGCCGATCTTGCGCTTCCCGAGGAACCGCTCGGTCACCTTGTCGACGGTGACGTTGTACGGGGTGATCAAATGAGCGTTACCGCTGATCAGCAGCTTGGACGTGTCCACGCCGCGGTCGTTCAGCCCACTCAGCTCGGAGAGCAGGACGGCCGGGTCGACGACGACACCGTTACCGATGACCGGGGTACACCCCGGTGAAAGGATTCCGGAGGGGAGGAGATGAAGTGCGTACTTCTGGTCACCGACGACCACCGTGTGGCCGGCATTGTTGCCGCCCTGGTAACGCACCACATAGTCCACGGATCCACCGAGGAGGTCGGTGGCCTTTCCCTTGCCCTCGTCACCCCACTGAGCACCGAGCAGCACAAGTGCGGGCACAGGCGTACACCCCTTCCGGGCGGGGCATGTCCAAGGTCAGGGGGCGTACGTAAACGCCGTACATGCCGTACGACGATGTACGACGAAGCCTGAACCGTCGAACCGGGTGCCCCGGAATAGACGAAGCCCCTGGCGCAATAGCGCAAGGGGCTCTTGCACCAAGATGCTACCCGAGGAAGGACCGAGGTGTCGGCTGCCCAGCCCCCCGGCAACGGTACGCACCATTTGCTGGTGGTGATCGACCCGGTCGCCCGCCGGACCGACGGCGAGTCCGTCCGGATCGCGAAGGACGTGCTGAGCGCCGGCTCGCACGCCAAAATCTGTCTCCCGGAAGGTCCGGAGGAGTTCGCGCGGGCCTTCTCCCGCCGGGGCAGCAGGCGGCCGGTGGTCGTCGGGGACGACCGGACGCTGCTGCGCACCGTCGCCCTGCTGCACCGGGAGCGGGAGCTGGCCGACGAGGCACTCGCCTTCGTCCCGGTGGGTCCCGAGCCGGCGCTGCAGCTCGCCTCCTCGCTCGGCGTGCCCCTGGGCACGGTGGCCGCGGCCCGCGCTGCGCTGGACGGGGCCGCACACCGGCTGGATCTGCTGGTGGACGACAGCGACGGCGTCGTGCTGCGCACCCTGCGCATCCCCGCCCCGGCCACGGGGGCGGCGGCGCACACGGGTGTCACGGCGGTCTGGGACACCTGTCGCGCCCTCGTCCGGACCCTGGTCCGCCCCGACCCTCCGACGCCGCCCGCCCCGCCCAGTACGCACCGGCTGAGGGTGGAGGCGGACGGGGTGCTGCTGAACGATCTGGACCGCCCGGTCGAATCGGTGGCGGTGCGCGCGCAAGGCGGCGGCGGCCTCGCGGACGTGGTGATCCGGACCTCGGCCGGCGAGACCGTGACGGTGGAGGCGAAGGCGGTCACGGTCTCCGGCGCGGACTTCCGCTACCGGGCGGACATACAGGTCGGCGGCCCGGTACGGACGAGGACGTGGACGGTGCGGGCGGGCGCGTGGGGGCTGATGCTGCCGGTGGCGGAGAGCGGATGACCCCGCGCCGGGGAGGTGCGTGGCGGTGCGGGGGCCGCGCGGAGTCCGCACGCCGCACCGGCCCGTGACGCGTCCCGCGCCGGTGCGGGAAGGGGCGCACGCCGGTAAAGAGGCGCACCCTGGGAAGTGGTCCCGGAGGTGATCGCCATGATGAAGACCGCTGTCGGATGGCACGTAGAGCTGGAATTCGAGGAAGACACCCACCGCACCCGCGCCGCCGCACTCGTACGCCTCCCCGACGGGAACGAGGTTCGGGCGCACGGGTACGCCAGCCGTCACCCCTCCGACTCCCAGCAGGCGAGAGTCGGCGAGGAGATCGCGGGAGCCAGAGCCCTGAACGAACTCGCGATGAATCTGCTGACCAAGGCGCACACGGAGATCGACGAGGTGTCCGGCCGGACCTCGCACCCGCTGAGCTGATCCGCTCGGCCCCGCTCCCGTGCCGGAACGCCGACCGGGGTGCGGGGACCCCCGGCCGGGAAGCCTGGCCGGGTTTCCGGGGCGTGACTTCCAGGTGCGCTCCCCAGGCGTGCGGACAGGCCTCGGACTCCCGGTCGGGGCCTTCCCGGCTGTGCGGCTGGGCGTGTTTCGAAAGTAGCGCCGTCCGCCCGGAGGGCGGGCTCGGCGGCGTCTGGTGCGTGCGATCGCAAGGCGGAGGGTCGCCCCGATACTGG
>NZ_JBHVWN010000156.1:0-2946 GCF_042882275.1 Streptomyces sp. NPDC058231
CTGCATATGCGCCGAGATCTCATCCGGCGCCCACTGGTCCATCGGCACGTCGTTGACCGCCGCCGGAGCGCCGCGGTAGTGCTTGAGCAGCAAGTACTTGGCCATCGTGTTTCTCCTCGGTGCTGATGCGACCCATTGTGGTCGCCTTCAATGCGGGGACGGAGCCAGTCTCGGGTTCTCGACATCGCCGTCCGAATTCTTTGGCTCTCGTCGTCTTTTTGGTACAAGGACCGCCGCTCCACCGGATCCGCCGCACCCCGCTCACCCGTGTCCTGCCCCTCACCGACCGGCAACGCGCGCGCCTGGACAAGCGTCTCCCGCTCGGCGACCCGGACAGCGCCACTCGACACGTGCCCCCGATCTCCGGGGGCGCCCAGATCGGCCGGACGCTACGCCAGTGGCGCACTGAGTTCCTCGCCTACTTCGACACCGGAGGCATGTCCAACGGCGGTACGGACGCCATCAAACGAAACGGCGACACCCGTCGATGTCCAACCGCCCATGGTCATGCCGGCCCCGCGTCGCGCTGACCGCGCGCCGTGATCGATCGGGCGAGTTCATCCATCGTGCGCAGGAACGCAGCGTCCAGATCCACGTTGTACCGGTGCGCGAGAACGAGCACGGACCACAGACAATCTGCAAGTTCGTGCTCCAGCGCGGCACGTCCGCCCGGCATGTCACGGGCGCCTTCCCGCGCCATGACGTTCTTCGCCAGATCACCGACGTCCCCCACAAAGCCAAGCATGAACTCCTCCCGAGTCCAGACCCGGCCGCGCTCCCTCAGGTTCAGCTCGTCGTAGAGGTCGTGAATGAGCAGGGCACGGCGCTGGAGTTCGTTGAGGTCCATGTCCCACCCCTTCCCCATCCGCCCGGCGCACTCACTCGTCGCGATCATGAACGAACTTTGAGTACCTGCATCCCATCCTGACCAGCGGCTTTCGAGCCTCTGGAGGTGCTGGGCGGCCGAAAGCCTCGCCTATGTGTCATTGCGGTACCGGTCGGCTGTCTGCCCGGTACCGACGTCAGCGGCGAGTGGCTCGCCCGGAGCCAGGGAGCGGATGCGCGGTATCGGCGAGGGGAGCAGCCAGAGCAGCGACAGTACTCCTCCGACGGCGGCCGTGATCAGGGTGAGCCTGAGTCCGATGAGGGTGGCGAGCATGCCTCCGACGATGGCGCCGACGGGGCGTATGCCGTAGTTCACCGTGCTGTAGGCGCCGGCCACGCGGCTGCGCATACCGTCTGGTATCACCGCGGCTTGAAGGGAGTTGAGGTTGACGTCGAACAGCATCACGCCGATACCGGCGAGGAACTCTGCAACGCCCAGGACCCCTGCGCGAGCCCATGTGGGACCGCTCGCGGCGGCGACAATGGCGATGGGGGCAGGGAACAGTACGGCGCCTGCCGCGATGCTGCGTCCCACGCCGATCCAGCGAGAGATCTTCGGGGCTATCACCGCGCCCACGAGAGCTCCGGTCGATCCGATTCCGAATGCCAGCCCGATGGTCCCTGCGGAGAGGCCGAGCACCCGGTCGGCGAACAGGACGGTCAAGCCGGTGCTTGACACGAATGTGAAGAAGTTGAGGGTCGTCGCGCAGCCGAGGCTCGCCCGCAGTACCCGGTGACGAACTACGAAGACCAGCCCCTCCCTGGCCCGCTGCACCAACGAAGGCCCGGCCGCCTCATAGGTGGCGACGGCTGGTTCGTCGACCTGGATCGGCCCGAGCAGGGCGGCAGAGGCCAGGAAGGACAGGGCATCAGCGATCACGGCGACGGGCGCGGTCAGGACCTGGACGAGGGCACCGCCGACGGCGGGGCCGACGACGTAGGAAGCGGACCGGCTGGCGCCGAGTTTGCTGTTCGCGTCGACGTAGGACGAGCGTGACACGAGGTGGGCGAAGAAGGGCGGATAAGCGGTGTTGAACAGCACCGCCGCGGCGCCGGTCAGCAGCGCCACGGCATACAACTGGAGAAGCGTCACGGTGCCTGCCAGGTATGCGGCCGGCAGGGTGAGCAGCACGCACGCGCGCATCAGATCGGCGAGGACCATCAGGCGGCGCTTGTGGATGCGGTGGTCGACCCAGGCTCCCAGCACGATGGCGAGGAGATTCGGGGCCCAGGCAAGCGCGGTCAGCCATGCGACTTGGCCGGCCGAAGCGTGCAGCGCCGCCACGGCGATCAGGGGTAACGCCAGTTCGGAGATCCGGTCACCGAATTGCGAGACCGACTGCCCCGCCCAGAAGCGAACGAACCGCCGGTCCCGCCACAAAGACATCGAGGGGGCCATGTCCTGTCGGGAGTTCATGCCGTATCGCCCGTCTGCTCCTCGGCGGCCTCCGGAAGGACGTACCGCAGCAGCCGGACGTCACGGCTGCTGCTCGGCCGCTGCGCCGGGTCACGCGTCACAAAGGGCGCGAGGACGCTTTCGATCGCGTCCTCGATAGCCGCGAGTTCCTCGGGGGACACCACTATGCGGGTGTTCGCCAGCCCCGCGAGCCTGCGCCAGGTCTGATCGAGTTGAGGTTCGGTCTCGGTCACCCAGCGATGCGGCAGGCCGGCGAAGCGGGCGAACATCTCCCGGGACAGTACCCGCGCGGCGGACTGCCCCTCGTCGTCCTCCGGCATCTCGAATCGGAAACCCCGTGCCGCAGCCTCCCACCGCCGCTCCCGGCGATCCGTTCCGGCCTCTGCGTCACGGACCAGTCCAAAGCCCGCCAGGTGGCGCAGATGCCAGCTGGTCACGGACGGGGTGGCTCCGACATCCGGTGACAACCGCGTCGCCGTCGCGGGCCCGTGACGTTGCAGGCGTTCGAGGATCGCAAGTCGTACCGGATGCGCCAACGCTCGCATGGCCTTCGGGTCAGTGATCTCGATATCGCCCAGGCGATTCACACGCTCCATGATGTGAGAGTCTCCTCTTACAATATGTGAGAGTCAACTCTCACATAT
>NZ_JBHVWN010000157.1:0-2777 GCF_042882275.1 Streptomyces sp. NPDC058231
CTTGCGCACGTGGGACGCACCCAGTGAGACCTCTCCGCCGAGCAGCCGGCAATCGTCAGCCCGCCGGCTGAAACAGGCGCGATCGGCCTGGCCCTGCACCGTTGGACCAGCCGGAGACGCCGCTCAACCGACAGTGGTGCGTGCGCGGGTGTCACGGTGCCTCCTGGTCCCCTGTTGCGAAGGCATGCTTTCGCGTGAGCATGATCACGAGGAGGCTGAAGACTCCGAGCGCTGCCGCGGCGATGGCGTCGGCGGTGATGTTGACGCGCTGCAGGAGAATGCCGCCGATGATGCCGCCGAGTGCCATGGCCGCGTTCCACAAGGTCACGAGGATGGCTTGCGCGGTGTCGACGATGGCCGGGCTGCGTCGCATCCCGGCGTGACCGGCTGCGGTCTGAAGGAGCGTGGGTGTACCGCCCCATCCCAGGCCCCACGCGACGGCTGCGACCCAGACAACAGCCTGTGCTGTGGTGACGGCGAAGGCGGCAGTGGCAAGGATGAACAGTGTTGCGGCGGTCAGCGCGAGCCCACGAAGATACCTGTCGATGTGAAGACCGGTGTACCAGATGCTGACCAGGCATGCGATGCCGAAGGCCAGCAAGATCGCGTCCACCGCTGTGGCGAGTCCGGCGTGCCGCAGGTATGGCGCGATGTACGCGTAAATGATCGTGTGGCCGAGAACGAAGGTCACGACGACGACCATGATGGCGGTGACCCCAGGGGCCCGGAGCGTTTGTCGGGTGGTCGGTTTCGGCTCGTCAGTTGTCGTCGTCGGCCGGCTGATGGCGGGAACGCTGAACGCGATCCATCCGATGACGGCCAGGGTGATTACTGAGACGGCGGCGAAGGACGCTCGCCACCCGATCTGTTGCCCGATCAGCGTCCCGGCGGGAACACCTAGCGACAACGCCAGAGGAATCCCGGTCATCGCGATCGCAATGGCACGGCCTTCCTGGCCAGGAGGCGCGATGCGGCGCGCGTAGCCGGCAAGGATCGCCCACGCGAGTCCGGCGGCGACGCCGGCAAGGAGACGCGCGATGAGCAGGACTGCGTAGCCGGGCGCGACAGCAGTGAGCGTGTTCGCGATCAGGAAGACGGTCGTAGCGCCCAGCAGCAACGGCTTGCGCCGAATTCCTGCGGTGGCCGCGGCCAACGGTATGGCGGTCAGGGCTGTCCCGGCGGCGTACACGGTGACAGTCTGGCCCGCCGCACCGGAGCTGACGCCGAGAGAGGAGGTCATCTGTGGGAGAACGCCTGCTGGGAGGGTCTCGGTCAAGCTGGTGATGAAGACTGCAGTTCCCAGTGCCAGGAGCGCAGACCAAGGTAGGACTTCACGTCCTGTCTGAGAGGCCGTTGTGGTCGTCATGCCACCGATCATGAAACCCTCACATTGATGTGAGGGTCAAGCGCGGGGTGCGCGTTTACTCTCGACGATATGCGGATTGGTGAACTGTCGAGGTTGACGGGCGTGTCCCGGCGCCTGCTGCGCTATTACGAGGAGCAGCTCCTGATCGTGCCTGATCGGTCGACGAACGGATACCGTGAGTACGACGAACGGAATGTGGACCGCGTAAAGCAGATCCGCGGTTTGTTGGCGGCGGGGTTGCCGACTCGGATCATCAAGCAGATCTTGCCGTGCTTGGACAAACCCAGGTCCATTCATTTCCCGGACGCGACCCCAGAAATGTTGGCGTTGCTGACCTCGGAACGGGACAAGCTCACCGAGCGGGTCGAGGTGCTCACCCGTAACCGGGACGCGATGACCGAGTACTTGGCCGAGGTGGAGCAGCATCGCGCCCCGATTGCGCCTGATCAGCGGCGGAGAGTCTGAAGCCGGTTCCTCAAGACGGCGTGCACGGCATCCCGCTTCTTTTCAGGACAGATCCATGAAGTGACGGTGCCACTCCGGATCCGGAGACAACCGGGTCCGGGGGAAGCGTCATCCGGTGATCGATCGTCAAGCCGTCGAGGAGGAACAACGGTGTGCCCGTGCGGCATGCGGTGGACTGTAGTGCCGTTAGGACGACTGGCCCTCTGCAGCGGCCAGCAGGACAGCCGGCCCCACCAGGGACGGAGCAACGTCCTGGATAACCCTGTCGGCGTCGTCCGGAAGCACTGCGGGGCGCAATCGAACCCCGTTCAGGCCGAACTGCTCACGCCAGTCGACGAGTTCCCGGGCGAGTCGACTGGCGGTTCCGACGAATACGTGAGTATCCGGTGCCCAGACGAAGCCGGCGGCTTCGTTCAGCCGGGCCAACCTGGTCTCTGCCTGCTCGTCCGTGTCGCCCAGGACGACCGCTACGTCCGCGTACACCTCGGTCTCGGTGGCGTCCGGTGTCAGCTTCTCGATTTCGTGGAACGCCTCCAGGAGCACGGGAATCGGGTGCTCCTGCGAGGGAGTCACAAACACTCGGTCCGCGACAGCGGCAGCAAGTTGATACGGCTCCAAAGCGTGGTGCGCAAGCACCGCGACCTTCGGAGTCTTCAGCACCGGAACGGTCAGCGGACCAGCCGCCGGGTACCTTTCCCTCCCGGTGAGCTGCAACGGCGCGACCATGTCCCGGTGCAGGAACGTGTCCCCAGAGCTCAAGCTCTCAACTGGAAACGTCCTCCATAGCTCGCGCACTGTTCGCACGTAATCCTCGGCGTCACGAAACAGATCCCGGAGCCGGCGCGCAATGCGCGTCGGAACGTACACATCCTCGGTTAGTACTCCAGCTGTAGATCGTGATTCTGAGGGGGCCTGCCTGACGCAGGCCCCCTCGTCGGGGGTGGGG
>NZ_JBHVWN010000158.1:0-2675 GCF_042882275.1 Streptomyces sp. NPDC058231
GTGCAGCCGAGGAGCAGGGCGGTCGACGCGATCTGGGTGAACTCGTTGCCTTCGATGACGTCGTGCGAGCCGCCGTACTTGAAGCTCAGGCCGGCGCCGCCGAGGTTGACGAACCGGTTGCCGGTGATCGTGACGTGGTTGGACGCGGTGAAGGAGACGTTGGCGGCGGGCTGCGTGAGCGCGCCCCACGGGCAGCTACCGGCGGGCGTGGAGAAGGTACACAGGCCCTGGTTGTTCGCTCCGGTCCTGCGCAGGTTGCTCTGGACGTCGGCGAACCCTGCGGTGGACGACGGGTCGTTCCATGTGGCGTAGGAGAACTGGAGGCCCGCGAAGGTGACGTCGTGCAGGGGGTCACGCAGACTTCCGGCGCCCTGCAGCAGGGTCTCCAGCCGCGGCAGCTCGACATCCAGGCCGGCCACGCGGTCACCGTTCTTCGGCGCGTAGTAGAGCTTGCTCGCAGCGCTGTCGAGGAACCACTGTCCGGTCTGGAGCAGGCCGCGGGCGTTCTCGATCGTCGCGGGCATCTGCGAGGTGGACATCGACGGCAGACCGCCGGAGCCCTGGGTGAACGGGGCACCGTCGGTTACGTTGGTCCAGCAGGGCTGATCCATGATCAGCCGACTGCCGGACATGCTGGCGACCCGGCACTTCGAGTCGGTCCACGGGCCGTTGCCGCCTGGGTAGTCGAACTCGACCTGTGCCAGCTGCGTGGGCGTGAGCTGGGCGAACCAGGCCACGGCCGCGTCATCCTTCGACAGGTCGTACCCGGTGGCCGAGCCGACCCAGCCGCCCTTGAAGTGGAGGGCTGCCGGCGTGGCCTGTGCGACACGCGCTTCCGTGCCGTCGACGTAGAGTTGCCGGCTGGCGCTGCCACGGTGCACACTCGCCGACCACACGCCGGTGCTGCCCACCTGGGACCAGCCGGTGACCCGAGTGGCACCGGAGATCACCGGGTGCGCGCCCGACGCCGCGCGCCACACCACCGGGTGTCCAGTGCCACCGGAGTCGGCGGCACCGAACTCCCACGGTCTACTCAAACGGTAGGTGCCGTCGGTCAGTTCGACCGTGACACCAGCGGGGTGACGGCCTCCCTCAACTCTTCGTACCGCGGCCTGCGCTGCTGACAGCGAGCACGGATTCCTCGACGTGCACGCCGCGCCATGGCCGTCAGGCGCCGCCCACAACACCGCCTGCGTTGCCGCCTGCGCGGGCGCCGCCGACCAGGCGGGTCCCGCGCCGGCGAAGCCGAACACAACTATGGAAACGAGGATCTTCCACGATGACGCCATCCACTTCATGATCGCTCCGGAACCGCTGGCCCGCGGGGTCCGCCCACAGGAAGACAAATACATCCGATCAATGCGGCCAAAGGTTGGCAGTCTGATCGACAGACGTCAAGAGGTTGCACAAGAAAGCCAACTCATCGGAGTGGGACTCCCGTTGATTCATCCCCTGTTCCGCGCACAGTGATCGGATGTGTACGGGGACATGTATCCGAGTGCGACGGCCGGGCTCCTGTCTCCAGGCCGCTCGACGAGGTGCTGGAGCGCCCCGGCCCGCGCGGGCTCGGCGCTTCCCCTGTCTGCGGCGACCGTTTCGGGCAACAGCTGCACAGGGCGTCGTTCGGCCCGTCGGGGGCGACGACTCCTCGACGCTTCTCCGAACGGACGAAGGTCGGGGTGCGGGCCGAGCTCCACCGCCACGATCCGTGCCCATCTGGTCCACATCCCGGCCCGGATCTCTCGCTCCGCACCACCGTGTGACCATGCGGTCCGCCGACTGCGCGCTACTCGCCTGCGACGTCTCGGTTGAGGACGAGGACCTCGACCCGATGTACTACCAGGAACTCATCGACGCCCCGCCGCCCCGTGAGTCCCGTACGCGTGTACCGCGGCTACGGGCTCCGATGGGCGTCGGAGGCCGGCTTCCGAAGCCCGACCGACATCAGATGTTGGGCAAAGTACTCGGGCGGAGTTGAGTACTTGCGCTCTGGTCGGTTATGGGGGCGATCCGGAACGCTTGGACCATGCGACAACGACTGCCGAAATTCGTTCCCCAACTGTTGGCGATCCTCGTGCTGGCTGTGGTGACGCTAGGGGCGTGGGCTGCGTGGCTGGGCTGGGACCAGCATCGTGACGTGCACCCTGATGGTTCGACGACCGGCCCGTACGAGGCGTGGCAGGTGATCGGGCTGGTGTTGACTCTGCTGGTGCTGGTGTACTGGGCGGCAAACCGGCGCTATATCGCAGGTGCTGTGCTCGGCATCACGGCCGGCCTGACCATTGCCGCCGATTGCGACTGGTCGGACGACTCCAGCGGCCTCTACATGGTCGGCGTGGGGATGGTCATGGTGGGGAGCCTCGTCGCAACCGCCGTCGTATCCGCCGTGATCGCCGCTGTGAAACGAGAAGGCCCCCCGAGTCGGCGTTGATGACTTGGTTGCAGCAGTCCCGCGACGCGGTCCAAGTTCCGCAGTGGCGTCGTTGAGGAGGCGTCGAGCGTCGCCCAGCGCTTCTCGCTGTCGATGCTGCTGGGCGGGCCCGTCCAGCGAACAAGTGCCGGGGCCAGGCCGGAGGCGTGCCGGAGGCTCAGGGTCGGGGACTGCGTGCGGAGCATGGCCGGAGGGTGCGGCCCGAGGGGATCCGGCGTCGCGACCTGGCCGAGCGGTCCATGCC
>NZ_JBHVWN010000159.1:0-2540 GCF_042882275.1 Streptomyces sp. NPDC058231
CCTCTGGTCCGGCCCTCCGACCTCGATCCGGCTCGATGACCTGGAGGTAATCTGCGACGCGCTCGGCTGCGGCCCCGAGGAGTTGCTGTTGCGCGAGCCCGGAAAGGTCCAGGCTCACCCAGTCGCCGACGTCGGCACGCAGGATGTCGCGGTCGGGCAGGCGCCCGTCGTCAGGCCCGTCCGTCGCAGTGGCCGTACGGCACCGCCGTGAACAATCGCGAGGCGTTCATCGCTGCCCTGCGAGGCGAGTTGGTCTGTTCCGGCTGCGGCGTTCGGCCGCCCCGGACCCCCAAGCATCGGCGGTGTTGGGAATGTGCGCGCGACGGCGGGGTGGCTCCGACCTGCAGGGGGTGCGACGGACCGTTCTGGATGTCGGGCTGGTGTCGGAGTTGTCATCCGGGCCTGGTGCCGCTGTCTGAGCGCCCGCGCTCGTGCCGGACGTGTTTCTCCTGGGGCCCGATGAATGCCTTGACGTGCGAGGCGTGTCGCAGCTTTAGTCGTGCGTACCCCGTGGGTTCCTGCGGAACCTGCGCACGCCGGGTTCCGCTCTCGGACGGTCACTGCAGGCTCTGCCGTCACCAGGCCCGGATACTGGCCGGCGAGACCGGTGGCTACGGACCCGCAGCTCTCCACCTCGTGCAGGCCACCGGCCAGCAGCTGTTTATCGGAGACACCCAGCGCCGCATCACGTGTCACAACCCAGGTCGCGTAGCGCGCAGGGCAGAGAAAGGTCAACTCGCCCAAACTGTGGGGAAGTTGAATGCGTGGCGCCCGAAGGGCTGGCCCGTCCAGCACGAGATCTTCAGCCTGCCCATCGACGAGCTGCCCCACCGGATACTGCGCGATGACGGTCCGCGTCTGGCCTGGTTCGCGCACCTGGAACCCGCCGTCGCCCGGATCGGCGAGGCCAAGGGCTGGAGCCACGATGTGCGCGACAGCGTCACACTCACTCTGGAAGGCGTAGTCGCCACCCACGAAGCCGGAACCCCCAGTTACTCGGCTTCCCGAGTCGCCCCTCTGGCCGACGGCAACAAGCGGAATGTCACCCGAACCATCGAGCTGCTGGCCGAGCTCGGGCGGCTCGACGACGACCGCGCCGATCCCCTCGACCAATGGCTGGAGCGCAACCTGGCCTGTCTGCCGACCGGCATCCGCACCGACGTCGCCGACTGGATGCGTTCTGAGGAACGGCAACTCCCGCCGCCCCCCCAAAGCCGAACTCACCTGGAAGAACTACCTGTTGCAGGTACGGCCGACCCTGCTGCCCTGGTCGACCGAACACGGAACACTCCGTGAGATATCCAAGGCCGAGGTTGTCGCCGCCCTCGAAGCGCCAACGCCGTTCGGCGGAGACGGGCACACCCGGCTGACCGCACTGCGTTCGCTCTTCGCGTTCCTCAAGGCCCAGCAGAAGGTTTTCGCCGACCCCACCCGCCGACTGGACCGGAGAGTCACACGCAGACCGGGACTGAGAATCCCCACCCGACTCCCGGCCTCCGTCCTGGAAGAGATCGGAGTGATCACGCACACTCCCGCAACGTGGCTGGTGACGGTGTTGACCGGCCATCATGCGCTCGGAGCGGTGCATCTCCGGACCTTGGCCCTGGAGGATGCCGATCTGCCCAACCGCCAGTTCACCATCCAGGGCCAATCCCGTCCCCTCGACGACCTCACCCACCAAGCCATCCAGCGCTACCTCGGCTACCGAACCCGCAGGTGGCCGAGTACGACCAACCCCCATCTGCTGATCACCCAGCAGATCGCCCATCACGACAGCCCGGTCAGCCGGGTGTGGCTCAGAACTGTCCTACGCGGCCAGGAGGCCAGCCTCGACCTTCTGCGGCAGGACCGGATCCTCGACGAAGTCCAAGCCATAGGTGTCCGCGACCCTCTGCACATCGCGGCAGTCTTCGGACTGCGAGCCGATACCGCCCAGCGGTATGTCGATGCCGTCTACGGACGCCACGACCCCACGGAGAACATCTGAACTGGGTGTAGCTCGTCTTGAGTGAGGGCTCTCCCCTGAAGCGGACGGGCTGTGCGTGGGCCTCTGTTCAGCCGTGGGGTGTCGGTGCCGACCCCTAAGATCCGCATCATGCGTGAGTTCTTCATGGTGGGTGGGCGGAAGCTGTCGTATCTGGACTTCGGTGGTCCGGGGAGGCCGCTTGTGGCCCTGCACGGGCACTACAACGAAGCGTCGGCGTTCGCGTCGCTCGCAGCGGGGTTGGCGCCGCGGTGGCGGGTGATCGCGCTCGATCAGCGCGGTCATGGAGAATCCGAACAGGCCACCAGTTACGAGCGCGACGACTACATAGCCGATGTTGTCGCCTTCTACGGGCATCTGGGAGTCGGCCCGGTGCCGGTGCTGGGTCACTCACTGGGCGGGGTGAACGCCTACCAGTTCGCTGCCCGGCACCCGGACAAGGTCAGCAAGCTGATCGTGGAGGACACCGGCGCGGTCGTCGACTGCGACTGGTCGTTCACCACGCGCCTTCCCACTCACGCGCCGTCTCGAGAGGCGCTGGTCGCGGCCCTGGGCG
>NZ_JBHVWN010000160.1:0-2264 GCF_042882275.1 Streptomyces sp. NPDC058231
CTCCAGCACCTGTGTGAGCCGGATGTTGTTGCCCGACGGGTCCCGGAACGATGTGTCGACCCCATACAGCTGCGCCGTCGGTGGGTCGTTGAACTCGACACCACGGGCGGACAACTCGTCATATGCGGCCTTGCAGTCGTCGGTCTCCAGGAACAGCGTGCCGCCCACGCCCTTGGCCACCAGATCCGACAGCTGGGCACTGCTCGCCTCGTCCAGCATCGGCTGACTCGGTACCGGCATCAGCACGAGCGCCGGACCGTCCCCGCCGGGCGGGGCGACGCACACCCACCGGAAGCTCCACGCCTCCATCGTCACGTCCGCCCGAACCTCCCACCCGAGTTTCTTGGTGTAGAAGTCAAGCGCCTCGTCCTGGTCGTGCACCCAGAACTGCGCATTGGCGATCTTGATCGTCGTCATGGACGCTCCTCGGTCGGTTGCCTGGAATCCACGCTAAGCAGCCGGCAACCTCGTGTCTTCTCGAAACGTGCGGTTCCGCGGCCGCCCGTAAGCCATCGCCACACAGCCGGGGATGCGCACATTCCGTGCAGCGGGCGGGTGCGCCGCCCGGTACGCCTGCGGGGTCGTCCCATACATCCTGCGGAAACTCGTCGTGAACGAACCGATGCTCCGCACACCGACCGCGACGCCGATTGCGGCCACCGTCCAGTCGGTCGCGAGCAGCAGGGCTGCGGCCCGCTCCAGGCGACGGGTCAGCAGGTACTGGTGCGGCGACTCCCCGAACGCCGCCTTGAAGCAGCGGCTGAAGTGGGCCGGGGACAGCGCGGCGGCCGCGGCCATGTCAGCCACAGTGAGTGCCTCGGAGTAGCGGACGTCCGCGAGATCCCTGGCGCGGAGCAGATGACGAGCAATCGGAGCATGGGCCACGGCCCCATTGTGCGGTCACCAGGACCCGCTGCTCCTGACGCGCGGTCACCGTCCCCATGTCCACGACGATCGCGACGCCACTGTCCCATCACGTGACGTTCGGGGTGGGGAATTGCGTCACCGTCGACACTTTGGCCGGTGTTGGCGCTGATGTCGGCCGCAGGGTCGCGGATGCAACACGTACCGTGATGGCTTCGGGTCCGCAGATGCTCGTGGTGAGAGAGGATGCCTTCGGACGAAAATGCGGCAGGGCTTGGTATATCTGTGAAGGCCCATGGGCCGGCGGTTGGCCGGTGTCCCGCCCTCCCGATCGGGGTAGCCGTGCGGGCAACCGACGCCCTACCGGAAAAGGAGCACGCCCATGCGCCTCTACGCCCAGACCCCGGCACGTCGGAGCCGCCAGGTCCTGGCAGACCTGATCGCGGCGGCCCTGATCTACGCCGCGGTGAAGCTGGCCCTGGCCGTGCACGACGCGATCAGGCGACTGGCCGAGCCGGGCCGCAAGGCGGAAAGTGCCGGCAACAGCCTCTCCGACGGACTCGTCGACGCGGGCGACGCCGCTTCGAAGGTGCCGTTCGTCGGAGGCCAGTTGAAGAAGCCGCTCAGGTCCGCCGCCGAGGCCGGCACCGGGCTGGCCGACGCAGGTCGCTCGCTCCAGGACACGGTGGGCCACGTGGCGACGCTGACCGCGGTCGCCCTGATCGTCATCCCAGTGGTGTTCGTGCTGCTGCTGTGGCTGCCCCCGCGCCTGCGCTGGATCCGCCGCAGCGCCGTCACCCGGCGTCTCGCCGCCGATCCGGGCGGCGCCGACATCCTCGCGCTGCGCGTCCTCGCCGGCTCGCAGCGCGAGCTCTCAGCGCTGCCCACGCCACCCGGCGGCCTCGCAGAGGCTTGGCGGCGCGGGGACAAACAGGTCATCGCCGACCTGGCGGCGATCGGCCTGCGACAAGCGGGTCTACGCGCCTGACGGGTGAGCAGCGGGCGGGACCCGGGCCAAAGCACCCCCCCCTCCGAGGGCAAGCTCGCCCGTGGTAACGGCGACGTTCCCTACGGTGACGGGTTGTGCGCTGCATCTGGCCGGACGGGGCAACTACAACGCTCGGTCACAGGCCAGTCGCAGTCGTCCATCCGCCAGGTCCGGATTGGCCAACCACAGCCTGACGGAGTTGCCAACGACGCATCGACGGGAGGGCTCGCCCACGACGTGTCAGGCTTGCCCAACTCGCGCCGCCCGAGGCTTGCCCAACTCGCCGACCTGGAACAACGTCCGATGGGTACATGTACCGGTATGGGACGCATCCACTGGCCTGAAATGATCGACCGCGCCCGGGACATCATGACCGGCTACGGGGAGATGGGCTGCACGCTGCGCCAGGTCC
>NZ_JBHVWN010000161.1:0-2125 GCF_042882275.1 Streptomyces sp. NPDC058231
TCTCTACACCGTGGGCCCCTGTCGAACTCTCGGCAGGGGCCCGTGCTGCCTGAAGTCATGAACTGTTCGATTTCTGTAGCGTTTCGAGTGCTGCCCAAAATCGTATACAGGTGCTGTCGGGCCTAGGTTCTGGCACAGATCTTGGGAAGCGGTCGCAGAGGGTGACAAGGTTGTTCGATTGAAAGGGTGGTCACAAACCCCGGTTGCCCGATTCAGCCGCTCACCTCGTAGCCTCCGCACATGACTGATGGTTCGTTCCAGTGCCACTGTGTGAGGTCAAGCGGCCTGCTCGATGCGGCCGCGGGGCGTGCGAACGCATAGGACAGTCCCTACCTGAGCAGACGGGCAGGCACCCTCCACCGGGTGGTGGCTGGTGCCCGCGCGATCACTTATGTGCAGGTCGTGTCACTTCGAGGGGCAGAAGATCTTCCCGTGACACGGCTTCGGCCTGCAGTGCTTGCCATGCTTGTCGTGACACGGCGGCTTCGGCTTGCAGTGCCTGTCATGCTTGTCGTGGCACGGCGGCTTCGGCCTGCAGTGCCTGCCATGGCACGGCGACTTCTCGACGGTGATGCGGGCCTGGTCCTGGTTGGACCGGACGCTGCCGTCCTCGGCTGTGGCGACCGCGGTGTTGGTGACGCTGCCGCGTTCGGCATCGGCTCGGCTGACGATGTAGGTGCCGGTGCAGGTGGTGCTGTCGCCGGCCTGGCCGGCCGGGGCGAGGGTGGTCGTAGCGCAGGTCACCCCGGTCACCCGGTCGTCGGTGACGCCGACGCCCGTCAGTTCCTGGGGACCGGTGTTGGTGACGGTGTACGTGTACGGCACAACGTCGCCGACCTGGTAGACCTGGGTGTCGTCCGCGGACTTCTCCAGCCGGATCCCGGGCCCGGACTGGACGGGGAGGGTGACCTCGTCGGGTGGCGAGGTGACTGGGGTGGTTCCGGCCTGCCCTTGCGCGGTGGCGGTATTGGTGAGCGAACCGGCCGTTGCGTCCGCTGCGGTGACGGTGTAGTTGCCGGTGCAGGTGATCGTCTCACCGACCGCGAGGGTGTTCTGTGGGCAGTCGACGCCGGTGACCCGGTCGTCGCTCACGACCAGGTCCGTGATCGGCGTGTTGCCGCTGTTGGTCACCACGTACTCGTAGGGCACCTCTGTGCCCGGCGTCAACGGGGCCGCCAGCGGCGGGTCCTGGGAGACCTGCTTGACCAGGTTGAGCTGGGGCAGCGCGGCAGCCGGGTGGACGGTGAGGTTCCGGATGAGGTGGACATCGGTGAACAGCCCGGTCGAGGCGGCGAAACCGAACTTGTAGGTGTCGGGCACCGGTTGAGGCGCCGGAGTGGAAAGCACCTCCTGGCTGCCGCGGCCGTCGTGGAAGTCGATCGCAACCGTGATCACCGGGCTCGGCGACGGGGAGACCTCGACGGTCACCGTACGGCGCGACGGCTCCAGCAGCGCTTCGGCCTCCTGCGGGGTGGAAGTCGGTGGCACGGAGGTGGTCGGCCCGTGCAGCTGTCCCGGAAGCGTGGAGGGCCAAGGCCCCGTTGTCGAGAAGTTGCTTGTCGTCGCGTCGAGGAAGCAGTAGCCCTCGGTACCGTCGCCCGGCCCGCGCACAGTCACCATGTTCGCGCCCGGCGCCGGGATGCGGAATTGCGTACCGGCCGGCGAGCGGGTGGCGCAGCCGTTGCCGCGATGTTCCCAGTCGCCGAAGTAGTTGCCGAGAACATCCAGGCCGACACCCACGTAGCCGCGGTTGACGCCCGGCAGGAATGTCTCGTTCGGGTTGTCGTTGGGCAGCTTCTGCGCGTAGCCGAGGCTGCCGCCGAAGGCCCCGGGCGAGGTCAGCGACGCGGCGCCGTCGATGAGGAAGAACGAGATGCCGTCGGCGGGAGGGTTGGTTGTACCTCCGTACTGCCACTGGTCGAAGGAGGTGACCAGGCCCTGGGCCGCCGGGAGGGCATGGTTGTAGAGGACGGCGGCGGACTGGTCGTTGGACGCGTCGGTCAGCCGCAGGTAGCCGTTGGGTGCGGCGTTGTTCGGCGGCACGGGGCCGGTCGCACCGGCCGGACAGCCGGTCAGCGGGTGGGTGCCGGGACCGGGTGCCGGGGCCTGGGGTGCACCCGTCAGG
>NZ_JBHVWN010000162.1:0-2014 GCF_042882275.1 Streptomyces sp. NPDC058231
GCACACGACGGGTCATCACAAGCCCCCAGGCGGCGAGGCGACGTTCCTCTGCTACCGGCCTACTACGGCCCTGAACCGCCGTCAACAAACCACCATTAGCGTCGTGGTCGAGGAGGAAGGACGCCAGACCGACCGGGGAGTCCGCCAGCCCGGTCAGCGACTGCGGGCGCGAGCCCATCATGTACGCGTAGTAGACGTGCCGGTACACGAAGTCCAGCTGCTCGACGGCGGCCTGCTCCTCGTCGGACAGCGTCAGGCCCTCGGGCAGCGGGTCGCCCTTGGCGAGCGCGGCGTCGATGTCGGCCGGAATCACCTTGGGCATGTTGGTGTGGATACCGACCAGGCCCTCGGGCTCCTGCGCGCCCATCAGGTCGGTGACGATCGCACCCCAGTCGCCGCCCTGGGCCGCGTACTTGGTGTAGCCCAGGCGCTTCATCAGCTCACCCCACGCGGCAGCGATGCGCTCCGGACCCCAGCCCTTCTGCGAGGGCTTGCCGGAGAACCCGTAGCCCGGCATCGACGGAATCACCACATGGAAGGCGTCCGAGGCATCGCCGCCGTGCGCGGTGGGGTTGGTGAGCGGCTCGATGATCTTCAGCTGCTCGACGACCGAGCCCGGCCACCCGTGCGTCACGATCACCGGCAGAGCATCCTCGTGCTTGGAGCGGACGTGGATGAAGTGGATGTCCAGCCCGTCGATCTCGGTGATGAACTGCGGGTAGGAGTTCAGCTTCGCCTCGACCTTGCGCCAGTCGTACTCCTTGGCCCAGTACCGCGCCAGCTTCTGCACCGTGGCGAGCTGGGTGCCCTGGGACTGGTCGGCGACGGTCTCCTTCTCGGGGAAACGCGTGGCCTCGATGCGCGCCCGCAGGTCCTTGAGATCCGCCTCGGGAAACTCGAACGTGAACGGACGGATCGCATGCTGGTCAGAGGTGACAGACATGGTGGTCTCCTTGATATCTGGTTGGTTGCAGGAGGAGGCGGGATTCGCGACGCCGAGTTCGCAGACGTATATCCGCGACTCGTCTCCCCCGCCGGTGCAGGGTCGGGTGAACCGATCCCGCTTTCCGGCGCAGCTCCCATATTGGTGTGGGGTGCCGCCTCGGTAATCTGGAATGTGACCTAGATTCCGCAGGAGCGGTGTCGTTCTTCCTCGGTAACTTGACGTGGCATCTCGCTGGTGTCGCGGCCAGTCATGCGACTTAGGTGATGTCGTTCGGGTCATCGGGCAGCCCGGAGGAGGACGCCTGCGATGTGCAGTCCGGCCACGCAGACGGTTGCGGCCCCCTTTTCCGCAGGAATGGCGATGCCTCGTCACCCCGGTTCAGGCGGCCGATGCACCTCGGCGCGGTTTGCGCTGTTTCGCGTGACGCCGGCCGGTGCCTGCCGTCTCGCCGGCCGTGACAGTCGATGACCACGCCGTCCGGCCGGGACGGAGGCCACCGCACGGGCCCTGCGCTTGGTGCAGGCAGATGTGGAGCGCTCAAGAGGTGTACGCCTTGCGGGCGAGGACTGCATCCGGCCCTGTGCGGGGCGCGTCCTCCTGAGCCGGAACGCGCACGCGACGGTGACATCCGCGAAGGCAGGCGCGTCTTCGGCCCACAGTTGCGACGCCATGAACGCTTGCAGTGCCTGCGCCACCGTGTCCCCTGGCCCGCTCTGCCCGTACCTCATCCGTACCGGCCTCGAGCGCCGGCCTTGGAGTTGGCACCCTTGCAACCGTGACCAGCGCCTTGGCCGCGGCCTGCCCGAGAGGGCCAGGGGCCCTGCGATCAAGGGGAGCAGCCGGGCAGTCCGGCGGCCGTCCCATGCCACTGAGCAAAAGACTCCGGAGTGGTCACCTCGGAATCAAGTCCGTGGTCAGGGCTCAGGTGTTCCTCTCATGCCCAGCCGCCGCCCGTCTCCGTACATAGGACACGTGGGCTTGATCCGCTTTGGCGGACATTCGAGATCTGGGGTTCAGCCCCGGGAGGATGTCCATCATGGAGAGCATGGGGAAGAAGAAGCCTCGCCG
>NZ_JBHVWN010000163.1:0-1969 GCF_042882275.1 Streptomyces sp. NPDC058231
GAGCTGGCCCACGTCCTGGTGCGCGCGGCGGCCGGTGAGGGCGTCGGCCTGTACGAAGACTGACCGTCCGCCGGCTGGGGGCGTCAGTTCTTGAGCCTGAGGCAGCGCGGCCACGGTGCCCACCACCTGGCCGCTTGACCCGGATCCGTTCGAGCACTGGGATCTTCTGTGGGCTGTCGCCCCACTGGCTGGGTGTGATCAGCAGGGCCGGCGGTCGGAGTCCGTCCTCGCCCGCAAGGTGGATTTTGCAGGTCAGACCGTCTCGGGAGCATCCGAGTCCTTCGTCAGGGCGGTGCTGCCGAAGCGTTGATCTCTTTTCTGGACACACGGTCGTCCGGAGGCACACCGCCGCATGCTCTGGGCCCGGCAGGAGGTTGAGTCGACGCTCTCGGCATCAGTCCCAGACCGCGATGCGCTACGCCGAACGAGCCGGCACGGACCACCTTGCCTACGCGGCCCTGCGAAGGCCCGCAGATATCGACGACGGCTGACGTCCCTCTTCATCCACATGATCAAGATCTACTGATCAAGTCCGTCGAGCAGCCCCTCCACCAGGTCCCGATGCACCTGTCGCTCGACACTTCGTGACGGGCTGGACAACACGATGTCCTTCGCCTCACCCAGCGCGGTCGGACCTGCACCGAGCAGCTCCCGCGTGACGATGATCGAATCCATCACACCCACCGCCCGAGCACTCAGCAGCTCCTGCACGGCGTCCATGTCTACGGTACTCAGCAACGGCCCGCACTCGGCGATGAGCGCAGTGACCCTTGCGACCCGGTCCGGATCGATCCCCTGATGCGACATCTGCCCTCTCCCTCCGTCCATCTGACGGAGCCAAAGTACCTCGCCGAGGACTCGCCTCAAGATCGAGGAGCGGGACTCGACCGGGTCGCGTCCCAGGAGCCCGGGCACATCCAAGCTGCTCCACCCCCCGCGAACTCACCCCGCATGAACAGCCGTCATTGCCAACAGGACGGCGGTGGTGGCGGGTGGACTGGGTGCCAGGAGACGGGTCAGCTCGTCCCCGACCTCACGGGTGAGGGGGCCGGTGTGATCCAGGCCGAGGTGGCGAGCGAGAGCGGTGGCGTGTACCCGCATGGCGGCCTCCAGCAGCAGCGCGTAGCTGTCGGCGGCACTGCGGGTGCGTACCCAGCCGGTGAGGGCGAGGGCTGTGGTGATCAGGGCGGCGGGCCACCACCACACGACAAGAGACAGGTAGAGCAGGGCCCAGGCAAAGAGGGTGGTGGCCCGGGTAAGGGCCTGGCGGGCGGTGGTGATCTCGGCGCGGGCGGCGTCCGGCAGGATCAGCCACAGGTGCGGCCATACGGTGGCCAGGTCGAGGTGCTGGTCGCGGTCCAAGCGTACGGCGGCGGCATGGATGCGGTCTCCGCTCCAGGTCGGCCGGGCTGGACGTTCGACGGCGATGCGCACCAAGACATGGTGCGCGGCCAGGCGGGGGGTGGGGTCGGCCCGCCGGCCGCGAGCTCGAGTACGGGCAGCGTCCTCGCGGTGTCGGTGCCAGTGGCGGGCGGCGATATCCCAGCGGCCTTGCCGGGCGGTGACACGCCGGCCGACGCGGCTGCGGAGCAAGGACGGCCACGTGGTCCAGTCGGCGGCCAGGCAGAGGCGTTCGGCCAACGTACCAAGGGCTTGGGCAGCCAGGCCGACGGTGGCCGAGCCGGCCAGCATCGCGAGCAGCAGCACCACCTGGCCCCCCAGGGTGCGGGTGGCAGGCGCAGTGGCCCAGGCGGTGACCTGGTCGGTCAGCCGGGAAACGTCCAGGGGGTTGGCATGCCCGAGGGCATGGGCGGCAGCGGCGACGGCCAGGTAGAGAGCGCCGGGCAGCACCAGCAAGGACAGCCACCGCTCGGCGAGTTTCTTGCCCAGTTCGGAGAGCAGCCCGCCCATCCGTCTACAACCTCTCCCGGCGCAGGGTCTCGCCGCTGATCCGGCACTGGGGTATCGG
>NZ_JBHVWN010000164.1:0-1849 GCF_042882275.1 Streptomyces sp. NPDC058231
GCTCCGCATCCTCATCCGACGCTCGACGAGCCGCTATCGCTGGGATGGCCGCCCCACCACCCGACGCCTCAAGTGATCCATTTGCCGGTCGGTCTAAGCATCTTGATCCGGTTGACATGTCCTTCAACGACGCCGGAGCTCCAGGGCAGGGTGAGGCCGGCGATGACTGCATCGCGGTCACGGTCGATGCCTGCGGCGAGGATGTGGAGGCTGGGGAGGTCGTCTCGCCGGACGGCGTCGAGCCATTGCGGCAGTCGTTCGCCCTGGCGCTCCGTGAGCATTTGGCCGAAGGAGCGGACGTGGCCGGTGAGGGCTTCCAGTTCGGGACAACGGACCAGAACGGCCTTGAGTCGAAGGTTCTCTGCCTCGGTGAGGGTTTCCGGCCGGCGGAGGATCCATCCGGCGACGGCGCGGGGTGACGGTGGCCGAGCGGTGACAGGGCTGGGTGAGAGGCGTTTCTCCCGGAAGTAGGCGCGAACCCGCTGGTAGCTGCCTTGGTAGCCGAGCGGCACAATCTCTTTCCACACCGTCCAGGCGTTGGTGCATCCTTGGTTCCAGCGGTCGTCGAGGTAGGGCTTGAACACGTCGAGCTTGGACGGCCGGCCCTGCCACTGCCCGCGGAACAGGTCTTCTGGGCAGGCTGCGTCAGCAAAGAGCTTGACGGTGCGGGAGGTCATGCGGAGCTGGCGTCCGATCGCCCTCCGGCTGAGCCCGGCTGCCAGCAGTTCATGGACGGTCGCGTGCTTGGCGCGGGTACGGTCGGCGAAACGGTGTCCGGTAGGCCAGGGCGAGCCGGAGGGGTCTTCGAACTTCTCCGGCTCAAAAGTGGGTTGGGCTGGATCTGGCGCCAGGACCCGCAGGCACCCGCGGTGGGCTGCGACGCACCGCTCGGCGGCCTCGCTCAGGTTGTGCCAAAGGTGCCACCTGTCCGCCACCTGCACCGCCTGTGGCGCCCCAGCCGTGGCACCTTGGGCGAAGAACGGTGCCCGATCACGGCATACCACCTCGACCGTGGGCCGGTCCGCGAGCCAAGCGGCCAGGCTCGATGCCTCCCGGTCGGGCAGCAGATCCACCGGCCGTCGGCTTTCCACGTCGACCAGGACGGTCCCGTAGTGACGGCCTTTGCGGGTCGCGTACTGCTGGAACTTCCGGGTCGAGCAACGCTTGGACCAGCCGCAGCACGGTGCTGCGGCTGATGGTCACACCGAAGACACGCGCCATTCGGGCACCGGCCCGACCAGCGAGCGCGAGGCCGACCGCAGCCAGCGTCGACCGAAGGCGCTCGGTCCGCCGTCCGTAGCGACGGGTCAACCCCGGCATCTGCTCGGCGAAAGTCCGCCGCCCGCACGAGATGACCGGGCAGAGGAACCGGCGGACGCGTAAGCAGAGGACGACACGTCTTCCCCCACTGGGCACATCAACGGGAAACCGCAGGTAGGAGCTGTGAACTCGCCGTGACCAACCCCCACAGCCAGGACAGATTGCCCCAGCCACCGTGCTCCGAGCATCGATGCGTACCGTCTCATCGTCCACGTCGGCCGACAGCACCTCCACGTTGGCGATCGACGGGAACAGCAACTCCTCCAGCCGGACCGTCACTTCTTCCACTGGCTGAACTGTCATCCACACCGCACTGGGGACAGATCTCTTTCAGGCAGCTTCCCAGGGGCTCACTCACCAGAAAATCGTCACTCAGCGTGATGGATTCACGGAAAGTGAGCCAGAACCCGAGATTGGGCAGCAGTTGTTCAGCGCTTCGGACAGCGCCCAGCTCTGTCGCCGTTCGATTTCAGGGGCACGGCAGCCGGGGACGGCCGATGGGAGGGAGCGCGTAGTGAGAAAGGCCTTG
>NZ_JBHVWN010000165.1:0-1804 GCF_042882275.1 Streptomyces sp. NPDC058231
CTATGCGGTGGATTTGTTCGATGGGGTGTCGGTGGAGTTGTTGGGTGGTTGGTTGTTGCGGTTGTTGGGGGTGGTGGTGGGGGATCCGGGGGTGCGTTTGAGTGGTGTGGGAGTGCTTTCGGGTGCGGAGTTGGATGTGGTTGTGGGGTGGGGTCGGGGGCCGGTGGTTGGTGGGTTGTCGGGGTCGAGTGTGGTGGGGGTGTTCCGGGAGCGGGTGAGGTTGTCTCCGGATGCGGTGGCGTTGGAGTGGGGTGGTGGTGAGCTGTCGTACGGGGAGTTGTTGGCGCGGGCGGAGGTGGTTGCTGAGGGTTTGTTGGCGTGTGGGGTGAGGTGTGAGCAGGTCGTTCCGGTGGTGATGGAGCGGTCGGTGGATTTGGTGGTTTCTTTGTTGGGGGTGTTGTTGGCGGGTGGGGTGTATTTGCCGGTGCATACGGCTTATCCGCGGGCTCGGGTTGCGGGTTTGTTGGAGCGGGTGGGTGCTCCGGTGGTGTTGGTGGATGAGGCGTGGTCGGAGTTCGGGGTGTTGGTGGGGGATTTGGCCGGTGTGGGGGGTGAGGTGGTGTGGCCGGTGGTGGGTTCGGATCAGTTGGCGTATGTGATGTTCACGTCTGGTTCGACGGGGGAGCCGAAGGGTATCGGGGTCAGTCATCGGAATGTGTTGGATCTGGTGGGTGAGCGTTCGTGGGGTGTGGGTGCGGATGCGCGGGTGTTGTTCCAGGCTCCGCATGCGTTTGATGGTTCGGTGTATGAGTTGTGGTTGCCGTTGTTGGTGGGTGCGCGGGTGGTGGTGGCTCCGCCGGGTGAGTGGGAGCCGGGGTTGTTGGCGGAGTGTGGGGTTACTCATCTGAGTGTGACGGCGGGGTTGTTCCGGGTGTTGGCGGAGGAGGCGCCGGAGGCGTTGTCGGGGCTGGTGGAGGTGACCACTGGTGGTGATGTGGTGTCGGCGGCGGCGGTGCGGCGGGTGTTGGAGGTGTGTCCGGGGACGGTGGTGCGGACGACGTATGGTCCGACGGAGGCGACGTTGTGTGTGACGGGTCGGGCGTGGACGGTGGGGGATGTGCCTGGGGGGATGGTGCCGTTGGGTTGTGCTTTTGACAACACGGTGGTGTTGGTTCTTGATGGTGCTTTGCGTCCGGTGCCGGCGGGTGTGGTGGGTGAGGTGTATTTGGCTGGTGCGGGTGTGGCGCGTGGGTATGTGGGGCAGCCGGGGTTGTCTGCTGGGCGGTTTGTTGCGGATCCGTTCGGTGTGGGTGGGCGGATGTATCGGACGGGGGATCTGGCGCGTTGGTCGCGGGCTGGTGATCTGGTGTTTGCCGGGCGGGCGGATGATCAGGTCAAGGTGCGTGGTTTCCGGGTGGAGTTGGGTGAGATCGAGGCTGCGCTGGCTGGTGTGGAGGGTGTTGCTCAGGCGGCGGTGGTGTTGCGTGAGGACCGGCCGGGTGACAAGCGGATCGTGGCGTATTTGATTCCTGAGGCGGGGGTGTTGCTGGACGCGGAGGAGATCCGGGCGGGGTTGGGTGCGGGGTTGCCGGATTACATGGTTCCGGCTGCGTTGGTGGCGTTGGAGGTCTTCCCGTTGACGGTGAACGGGAAGGTTGATCAGCGTGCGTTGCCGGCTCCGGATTATGGTGCGGTCGGTACGCGTCGTGCGCCGCGTAATGCGCAGGAGGAGATCCTGTGTTCGTTGTTCGCGGAGATCCTCGACGTTCCCGAGGTCGGGATCGACGACAGTTTCTTCGACCTCGGTGGCCACTCCCTCCTCGCCACCCGTCTGACCAACCGCATCCGCACCACACTCGGAGCG
>NZ_JBHVWN010000166.1:0-1696 GCF_042882275.1 Streptomyces sp. NPDC058231
GGCCGGTCGTCACCGGCCGCCGACGCCTCCGCCCCGCGCTCGCCCGGGATCAGTGCCGGTGCGAGGCGCGTGTGGTGCGGCGCCACCCGAACGGACCGGGCAAATTCATCGAGGTCGTCCGCCGGCCGGTACTGCTGCGCGTCCGGCGCGGGCCGTGCTTCCCGCCCGTGGTGACCGACCACGACTTGCGATTGATGTTCAGCGTCACGCCGGGGAGGATCCTGAAGCTCTTGCGAAAGGTGAGCGGCATGGTGCCTCCGTAAAATGTCTGACGGCCGATTTCCTTGTCGATTCGGCTGGTTGAGTTCCGTGTTGCCCGAAAGCCGACTTCCATGCGCAACGGGCTTCAGGTGCGGCCGTCCGCTCGGCGCCCGTCCTGCCGGGCCCGGACACGCTTCGGCCCGGGACCCGTCACGAGTTGCTCAGTGACGCGTAATAGGCACCGAGTTGCCGAAGATACGCGGGATCACTGGTGTCCTGATCGCGTGCGAAACCCGGCGCTTCCTTCATCTGTTCCTTGGTGCAGCTGAGCGTGATCACCTGGCGTTCGGCATCGACCGAGGAAATCATTCCCACCGGAACGGCGAGACTCCGGCCGAATTTCCAGACACCGGCGTCCACGACCAGATGGTCGAATTCCGGGAGGAGTGAACGGCGGTCGATGGTGCCGATGGTCTCGTCCACAGCCACCACGGTGAACGCGGTGAGGTCTTCGTCCGCGAGGTCATCCAGTGCTACGGGGCTCCGCCACATGGTGGTCACGGTCATGCCCTTCTCCTGTCGCCGTGCTGTTCGGGTTGACCACGTGCCCGGTGCGCGTCACATCACACGGGGTGGGGAGAAACGTACCGAAGACGGGCACGGATATGCCGCAGCGACCCGGGCCGTGAGGGACGCGGACCGGCTCGTCCGCACCACTGTCCACGGAACGGATCGCGGAACGGATCCCCCACCACCTCCTACGGGACGGCAGGGGTCCGGCTCGGCCTTCGCGCGACCGGCCGGAGCCCCTCGCCACGCCCGCACGCCGCCGCTTCCCACGCTGCGGGCCCGCGCACAGGCGCAGACAGCCGTACGGCGGATCCGGCACCATGTCCGACATGAACCGACAGGTGAGAGTGGAGCCGGGCCTCGCGTTCCGTCGCCGGTACGAGACTCTTCAGCGGAAGTCCTTCGACGGCGCCGACCTCATGTCGGTGGGCCTGCGGCAGTTGCGGTTCGTACGGTGCTCCTTCCGTCGCGCCGATCTGCGTCAAGCCACCCTCGACGGCTGCTACTTCAAGCTGTGCGACCTTCGCGGCGCCGATCTGCGGGGTGCCTCCATGAGAGGCATCGCCCTGGCCGGCTGCGATCTGACCGGCGCCGACCTCCGCGGTGTGGACCTGACCGGCGCCCGATGGGGGCGGGTCCTCACCGGAGCCCCGCCCCATGGGCTGACCGATGCCACCGACGTGAAGCTGGACGGAGCCGTTCTTCACGACCTGCAGCTCGACCAGGTCATCGGCCGGCCCGACACGCGATGATCGTCCGGAGCCCGCGGCGGTGAAGCGCCGTTTGTCCCACAACGTGCGAGCAGGTGTTCGGTCGTGTCATGTGTGTCTGAATTTCGGGGTGTTGTGGTTGTTACTTGATCGGCGTGCCGCCGTTCGGGTGGCTCGTGGGTGGCGGGGTGGGGTGTGCGGGGGGTCGGAAACGG
>NZ_JBHVWN010000167.1:0-1695 GCF_042882275.1 Streptomyces sp. NPDC058231
TCCCAGTTCCGCCACCTGATGCGCGTGGCCGTCTCCGTACGCGAGGGCACCATCTCCTCCTCCACGCTGCTCAAGCGGCTGCGCTCCGGGTCACGGAAGAACGCCACCTACGCCGCCTTCCGCGAGGTCGGCCGCGTGACCCGCACCGTCCAGCTGCTGCGCTACCTCTCCGACGCGCCGATGCGCCGACGGGTGACCGCGGCGACCAACAAGGTCGAGTCGTTCAACCGGCTCTCCCAGTGGATCGGCTTCGCGAACCGCGGCGTCATCGCCGACAACGACCCCATCGAGCAGGAGAAGGCGATGAAGTTCAACGCGCTGCTCACGAACGCGGTGATCTTCCACAACGCCCTGGACATCGCGGAGACCGTGCGCCGGCTGCTGGCGGAGGGCTGGAAGATCGACCCGGAGGACCTGGCCCACATCTCGCCGTACCTGACCGAACACATCAACCGGTTAGGCGAGTACTCCAAGGTCTCCAAGGGCGTCGAGCCAATCCCGGCGGCCGCCGTGGTCATCGTCGCCCTCACCGCGGCCACCGTCCTCGGGCTGATCCTCGGGGCTCGCGCCCCAGCCCGCTCTGTGCCTCGCCGACGGCTAACCGCGCACGTGCAGGCCGAAACCCTTGCGGCCCGGCACTTCCAGGCCCTCCTTCAACCGCAGTGACGGGATCTCGTAGTCACCGAAGTTCTGGCGCCGGAACGCGATCGGCTCGGTCGTCTCTATCGACAGCAGCCGCTCCGTCCACGCCTTCGCGGCGTCCTCGAAGTCGCCGCCGGTGATCTTGTCGGTGCCGTACAGCACGAACGGCGGCAGCACCTCCACGCCCGGGTAGTACAAGATCCCGTGGTGGATCGGGAACAGCAGGTCCTCGATCGGGCCGTTGATCCCGCGATCGGTGTAGTGGGACTCCGGGCCCCCGACGGTCACCGACAGGATCGCCCGCCGCCCCTGTAGCGTCCCCTCACCGAAACGCTCGCCGTACCGCGTCTCGTCGTGCACTCCGACTCCGTACGCGAAGTGGAAGGAGAACACCCGGTCCACCCAGCCTTTGAGGATCGCCGGCATCGTGTACCACCACATCGGGAACTGGAAGACCACCGTGTCGGCCCACAGCAGCTTCTCCTGCTCGGCCGCCACGTCGGGCGTGAGCGCGCCGGCGTCGTATGCCCCGGCCGAACTCGGCACCACCCGCAGCGGGCTCGTGGCGTGCTCGCCGAAGTCCGCCGCGTCCACCACGGCCTTCCAGTTCATCGCGTACAGGTCGCTCACCCGCACCTCGTGCCCGACGGATTCCAGAGTGGACACGGCGAGGTCCTTCAACGAGCCGTTCAGCGAATGCGGCTCGGGGTGGGCGTAGACAATGAGCGTCTTCATGGCTGTTCCCTTCAACAAGGTGTGTCGCCACAGATGCTCGACCGCCGAGGCCGCGTCGTACAGGGGCGCCTCTTCCATCGGACGGGACTTCCTGGTATCGGCAGGACCACCTTCGAGTGCCTTACCGGAGCGATACTGGGGGCATGGACGATCTTGCGGGCTTCTTGCGAACCCGGCGTTCCCGGGTCGATCCGGCGGCCGTCGGCATCCCCACCGACAGCCGCCGCCGGGTCGAAGGGCTGCGCCGCGAAGAGGTCGCCCACCTCTCCGGAGTCAGCGTCGACTACTACGTACGCCTGGAGCAGGGCCGCGCAACCC
>NZ_JBHVWN010000168.1:0-1616 GCF_042882275.1 Streptomyces sp. NPDC058231
CCGCGGCCCTCACGATCCTCCAAGCCCGGGTCCGCACCTTGACCAGCGAACCCAACAACAAGATCAAGACAACGTGTTAATGATCTGCAAGCCCTAAGGGTTGTCCCGTAAAGATCAACGCCGCCCCTCCGAGTCCGTCGTCTCCTGCGGCGGGAGGCGACGGTCGGCCTGGGAAGGGCTAGGTTCTTGGCATGCTTTCGCATCTCAGTCATGGCACTTCCGGAGCCCTTCGTCGCTTCGCTGGATGGCTCGCCAGGGGATCGGTGGGCCATCCGATGTTGGACGGGATCGACTACTGGGAGGAGTTGCGTGAGTCGCCCTCCCAGATGGAGGTCTGCGTCGCGATCTTCGCCAACGTTCTCGAACTGGATGAGCAGGGAAATCCGGTCAACGAGAAGCACGCGGAGCGCCGGGCTGCAGCCTGGCTCTATCGATACTGCACTGGGGAGCTGCCCCCAGGGGAGTCGGACATCGAACCGTGGGAATGCCGACTTCATTGACCGTCGACGTGCGACGTCACTCGAGAAGGGCAGCGCCCCGCCTCGATCGCGTGGGCCGTTGGGCTATTGGTAAGGGCCAGGTTGTACAGGCGGGCGATGCCATGCAACGCGTGATGCACGCCGTCGCCTCGCAGGCGGCAGTCGCGCAGGATCTTCCAGGAAATCAGCGCGAACCAGCTGCTCCTGGCTGGCAAGACCCTCCGCAGCCACCTTGATGGGACCACGCACGACACCCAGGACACCATGGCGTGCAGCGACTTGCACGGGATCCGCCCGATGACCGAGATCCTGCTGCCGGACCAGACCGTACCGAAGTAGCTCTCCGGCGCAGCGCACTTCCGGATGGCGCTCACCACCCGCTGACGCCGCACATGCTGATTGATCGACCGCCCAGCTCAAAGCTCCAGGCGTGAGTCTGGGAGGTGGGAATATTCCTACGCGTCCAAGGAGCCTGACCGATGGATATCTCCTGTCAGTTCGCCACATCCCTGCACTCGCCCGAACACATCGCTGTCGCTGAGCAGTTGGGCTACCACCGCGCCTGGCTCCACGACACCCCTACCCAAAGCCCCGACGTGTGGACGATGCTGGCGCTGGCCGCCGAACGCACCCTCCGAATCGGCCTCGCCCCCGGAGTGCTCGTCCCGACTCTGCGCCATCCGATGGTCAACGCCTCCGGCGCCGCCACCCTCGCCGCCCTCGCACCCGGCCGGGTGACCCTCGCCTTCGGCACCGGCTTCAACGGCACCCGTGCCCTCGGCGCACCCCCGGCCACCTGGTCCTACCTCAGCACCTACGTCCGGACAGTACGCCGTCTGCTGCGCGGTGAGACCGTGGAATGGAACGGCGCCCCCATGCGCATGATGCATCCCGACACGAACGCACCACAGCGCCCCATCGACATTCCGGTGCTGGTATCCGCTCTCGGCCCCAAAGGTCTCGCCATCACCCGTGAGATCGCTGACGGCCTGTTCAGCGTCAACGGCGAAACCGCCCACGCCCACGAATTCGCCTGGGCCGCACTAGTAGACCGTCGCTGCTTAATTATGGCGCGTCTAGTGGGAGGTTGGTGTCTGGCAGATTCCTTCCCCCCTGCCAGACAGGACTGTTGTCATG
>NZ_JBHVWN010000169.1:0-1610 GCF_042882275.1 Streptomyces sp. NPDC058231
AACTTGATCTTTAACCTGTGCGGCGTGGACGTGGGGTCGTTGACTTCTTTGTCCGCTGCTTCGCGGGGCCCGGTTTGCTGACTCTGTGCACGTCATAGCGTGGGGTGGGCCGGTCGTTCTCGCGGCCGATTGGTCTGCCTGGGCCGGGCTGGGAGAATTTCGGTGCTCCGGCAGGGCAGGCCGTCTTCGGGCGGAGGTGCCGGAAATCCCGGCGGACCCGAGCAGGGGTAAGCCTTTCCACCGGGCTTGGCTTCTCCCACGGGCGACGCAGGTCGGCCGCCAGCGGGCGGGCGAGCCGGAGCTGGGTGAAGACCACGAGGATCAGCCAGGTCCAGCGGTCGGCAGCTTCGGGGCTGCGGATCTTCGGGCAGGTCCAGCCCAGGGTCTGCTTGAACAGCCGGAAGGTGTGCTCGATGTCGAACCTCCGCAGGAACGCCTGCCAGAGCAGGTCGACGTCCGGGGTGGTGGCGTCGGTCCCTGACCACCACAGCCACACCGGCTTCGGCGTCGCGCCGCTGGGCAGCACGTCGACTTGAAGAAGGATCACGGTCCCTTCGATGACCGGCAGAGTGCCGAACTGGGCCGTCCATGCGGAGCGGTGGGTGAGCCTGGGGTGGAGCCGGTCCCAGGCCCGGGCGATGGCGGTGCCGTAGAGGCGGGTCCTGGTCACCGTCTGCGCGTCGGGGGTCTTCCAGGTGCCTGGGTCACCGAAGACGAACTCGCCTCCGTGACGGGCCGGGCGGCCCCGGGTTCCGGGCGGGTATGACGGAACCGCGCGACGCAGGACGCGGTCCGAGCGCATCCGGCCCAGCACCTGCACCGGCAGATCCTTCAGCAGGAAAGCCAGCCGGGGCACGTCGTATCCGGCGTCCACCACGATCAGGATCTCCGGGTCGCCGTCCTTCCACTGCCCGGCCTGGATCAGCCGCTCGACGAGTTCACGCATCTGCCTGGCGGTGACAGTCGCGGCATCGTCGCCCGGCGCCAGACGCAGCGCGTCCAGCGGGGCGGTCCAGGAACTACGGCCCGTTTCCAGCGCGCAGATTACCGAGTACGGCCAGCCGGGAACAGGGATGTGCTGGTCCTTGCCCCGTCCGTAGGTGTGACACAGGATCCGCTGCGGTGAGGTGTGCGCGCTGGGCCGCAGCCAGCAAGTGATATCTGCGGCCAGCACCAGCCGGCCGTCCGCCGCCCGCGGCAGCGGCACTGCGGCCAGAGCCCGCCGTAACCTGCCGACGTCGACCCGCCCTGCGGCCAGAGCGTCATAGAGACCACCGTGCCCACGGCGGTGTTCACCAACCAGCGACAGCTCCACCAGCGACCGGACCGGGCCATCCGCACACAGCACCGCATCGGTCAGCTCGAACAGCGCATCCGCACGCCTGGTCAGACAGGAGTAGAACTCACCCCTGAAGCGTGACAATCCCGCAAACGGATCCTGCCGGACAGCATGATGCAACAGACTCATCCCCACGGCCTTCGTGCTGAGTTTGTGTGTTCCTTGGTCGGATCACATGCTCAGCCGAAGGCCGCCTGCGTGCACCGCAGTTACCAGTCCGAGTGATCAAGTACGACGAACCGTTCGGACCCCGAGGTTAAAGATCAAGCTA
>NZ_JBHVWN010000170.1:0-1552 GCF_042882275.1 Streptomyces sp. NPDC058231
GCTAGTGCTGCACTGCGGAAGTTCGTGGAGGGGTGCTGATCAGGTGGTCTTGAGCGGGGCACCGTCGTAGGTCCACTTGTATGGCTTCGTGGTCTCGTTGCGGTTGATCACGTAGCTCTCCAGCTTGTCGATGAGGTCGTCGCGGCTGGAGAAGTCGCCGTGTCGAAGGACGCGGCGGGTCAGGACGGAAAAGAACAGCTCCACCTGATTGAGCCAGGAGGCGTGAGGCGGGGTCCAGTGGACGTGCCAGCGCGGATGGTCGGCCAGCCACGTCTTGGTGCGCTTTGCGGTATGCGAGGAGCCGTTGTCCAGCACCACATGGATGTCCTGGCCAGGGGCGATGACCCCATCGAGCTGGTCGAGGAAGCCGGTGAAGGTCACCGCGTCGTTGCGGGCGATGATCTCGGTGAGGACCTCGCCGGTGCGTACGTCCAGGGCCGCGACCAGCGAGGCGGTGCCGTGGCGCCGGTACTCGAACTCCTGACGGGCCGGCTCGCCCGGCGCCGCGCGACGGCCGGGATGACGCCGGGAGCGGGCGGCGATCGCGGTCTTCTCATCGATGGACAGCACCACCGCACCCTTGGGCGGATCACGGTAAAGGTCGCACACATCCCGGACCCGGTCCCAGAAGTCGGGAGTGTCACGGCGGGTGAGCCAGCCACGCACCCGGTGCGGCTTGAGGTCCAAATCGGCCAGGATCCTGCCGACTTGGGAAGCGGAGATCGAAGCGAACACAGTGCTGGCGACCTGGGCGGCGATCGTGCGGTGCGACCAGGTCGCCTCCGGATGCGGAGGTGCACTGGTTGCGGCGGCCACGATCGCGACCGTCACCCGGTGCCCGTACGTCTTGGGACGGCCCGAGCGGGCGGCATCCTTCAGCCCTGCCGGCCCCCGGTCCGCGAACCGGCCGCGCCACTTGCGGACCGTGTTCACGCTGATCACCAGCTCCCGCGCGATCGCCCCGTTACTCAGCCCCTCCGCGGCCGCGAGGACGATCCGCGCCCGCAGCACCGCCCGCACCTGCGCCTTCAAAGAGGCCGTGGTCTGGATCAGACGCTCACGCACCGGCTCCTCCAGCTCCACCGCGACTGCCCCGCCCATCCCCGCCACGCTTTCCCCGCCCGCGCCTGCCCGAAGAGGTGATCATGGCGCACTCGGACGGTGACCCGGCAGGATGAGGGCGTGCCGAAGAACCCGCCCGAATCCATGCAGCACCACCTGCACCACCGCCTGCACGCCCGCGCCAAGGAACGCTGGCCCCAACTCACCGGAGTCCAGGTGCGCTTCCGCACGGGATTCGCCTACGTGGCAGGAGAGTTGGCAGACGAGCAGGAGCCGCTGCCGCTATGCCGCCTGCGCTTCACCGGCGTCCTGCACACCTGGGGCTTCGCCCTCTACCGTGCCAGCAACGGCAAGTACGAGGACAACCTCCTGCCCACCGGACTGCCCTTCGGCTCACCCGAGGAGGCCCTGGACTGCGCCTGCGGCCTCTACCTCGACGACCCCACGCCCTGATCAACACCCCCCACGAACTTCCGCGGAACAGCACTAG
>NZ_JBHVWN010000171.1:0-1544 GCF_042882275.1 Streptomyces sp. NPDC058231
AAAGAGCGTTTCGTCCCGCAAGGGAGGCTTCTTGGTGCTTCGGGCGGCAGATTGCTTCGGTCTGACTGAGGTAGTGGGTGTCTGTTGTGGCAGGTGGGGCGGGTGACGGATCTCTAGGGTCCGTTTCGGTCCTGCTGCTCCTGTCTGATCCCAACACGCCCCCGGTCACACCTGTTTGCGCCCTGTGACGGGACGGCGGGCCTCGGTACTACAGAAACATGCCTCGCCGACAGCGCCCGTATCCAAGTGACCTGTCTGATGCCCGCTGGGAACTGCTGGAACCGGCACTGACGGCCTGGCGGGCCGAGCGGAGAGGGAAGGGCCTGGACATCGGCCGGCCGCCCGAGCACGACCTGCGTCGGATCATGGACGCCATCCTCTACGTCGACCGCACCGGCATCCCGTGGAGGTACCTGCCGCACGACTTCGCCCCATGGGAAACCGTCTACGGATACTTCGCCGCATGGCAGAAGGGCGGAATCTTCGACCACCTCAACGGCCTCCTCCGCCGACTCGTGAGAGAAGCCGAGGGCCGGGATGCCGAGCCGACCGCCTGCATCCTTGACGCCCAGAGCATCAAGACCTCCGCGAACGTGCCCGCGTCAGGCCAGGGCATCGACGCGGGCAAGAAGATCGCAGGCCGCAAACGCCACATCGGCGTCGACACACTCGGCCTCCTTCTGACCGTGCTGGTCACCGCCGCCAGCGTCTCCGACAACGTCGGCGGCATCCACGTGCTCTCGAACATCGCCGCAGACCACCCCCGCGTCACCAAAGCCTGGGCCGACAGCGGCTACCGCACCAAGGTCATCGAGCACGGCGCCCGCCTCGGCATCGACGTCGAAGTCACCCGCCGAGACACTGCACAGAAGGGATTCAAGGTGATTCCGCGGCGCTGGGTCGTCGAGCGGACCTTCGGTTGGCTCATGCACCACCGCCGCCTCGCCCGCGACTACGAGACCCACCCGCACCGCTCCGAAGCCATGATCCGACTCGCGCTGATCGACCTGATGAGCCGCAGACTCACCCGAGAATCGACTCCGAACTGGAAGTATTCATAGCCGCCGGGCCACGCTGACCCGCGCGTCCTCGCCCCTCATCGCCTGCGGCCAGCGGTCATCAATGACACCCGCCGCTTCCCGGCACGCCCCACAGGCGTTCTCCCGTTCCGGCAGCCACCAGTGGTCAGACGGTGACATGCCGAGTTCCTGGATCCCGCACAGCGTCTTGTCGAAGATGCCAAAAGCGTGGGAGGCGCCGACGGCAAGGCCATCCGCGACAGCACTCTCCCAGCGCATCTCCATCGGCAGATACGGCGGTCGCAAGATCTCGAACCACTCGCCGCCCACCTGGGTGGTGGCATAACACCACGAACAGGACCAGATCTCTTCTTCCCAGGCCGTCGGCGGCAACGGCCAACGCCACATCGCCAGTCCGCACACATCACACTCCACAGGCGGATCCTCACACGTCGGCACGGTCCGCCCCAAGCAAATGGCATCGCGCCAGTTACCAAACACCCCCGCCAGGACAAAACGCTCTTT
>NZ_JBHVWN010000172.1:0-1536 GCF_042882275.1 Streptomyces sp. NPDC058231
TAGTGGTGGTTTGTTAAACCGGGGAGTAGAGATCAAGTGGGTGGCCTGCGCCGACGGCGTTGATCAGGGCTTGGAGTTCGGGTGGCGGGGGTGCGTTGGTCCAGGCTCGCCAGCAGCGTTGGAGGGTGGTCCAGGGATCGAGCCAGGCCCGGACGGCGCGGATCGCCTGTGGCCAGCTGGACGGTTGGGGCTGGTGGGTTCCGCTTGGGCCCCCTCTCAGGCGGTTCCACCGGTGTGGCAGCCGGCGGGTCCGTGGGGTCATCGGCGGGCTCCCGGTCTGGAGGTTGAGCGAACCAGGTGTCCCAGCAGAACGAGAACGCGCAGGTGACCAGGGTCTGGTGGCGGCGGATGGCGGTGTCGGAGCGGACCTGGAAGTCGGCCCACCCAAGTTCGTCCTTGATCTGCTTGTAGCTCTGCTCGATCCAGTGCCTGATGCCGTAGATCCGGACGACCTCTGCCAGGTCGGCGGCCGGTTCGGGGCTGTCGGCCTCGCGGGGGCCGCTGGGGCGGGGCAGGCTGGTGGCCAGGTACCAGGTGGCCTGCGCGGGCAGCGTGGCCGGGTCGGTGGTGGCCACGACCAGGCGGACGTTTCCGTCGGGCCCCCACCAGCCGAGGGTCGCGTCGGCGGCCCACCAGGTCTCGGTGTGCCCGTCGCGGAAGGTGCGCTCGACGGCGGTCCAGTCCCCTGGATGCTCCGCGTCCGTCCAGGTCAAGGCGCGGGCGGCGTCGACGGGAGTGTAGGCGTCCTTGCCGTAGGCCCAGGTGCCGTGGCTCGGTTTGAGGGCCATGACGAACGGCAGCCCGGCTGCGGCGAGGTCCCTGCGGAAGCCGTCTTGGTCACCGTACGCGCAGTCGGCGGCCACGGCTCGGAAGGTCACTCCGGCGGCCTTGGCCGTGCGGGCCAGTTCTGCGGCGATCTGCAGCTTCGTGCGGAAGTCAGGGTCGCTCTTGCCCTTGGGAAAGTGGTGGGCGGGGCTGTAGGGCACGGCGTGCAGCGGGTAGTAGAGGTTCTCATCAGCCCAGCAGGTGGTCACGGTGACGATGCCGTTGTCGGTCTTGCCCAGCCGGCCCAGCCACTGCCGGCCGATGTGCGCGGTCGCTGTCCCGTCCTTGCGGTCCCCGGAGTCGTCGATCACCAGCACACCGCCCGGGTGCGGAGTGGTCGCGGGGTCGGCCAGCAGTAGTTCCACCCTGCGGGCGTTGACCTGCTTGTGGTCCCACGTCGACTCGGACAGGAAGAACTGCAGCCGCTGCACCGAGGCGTGTTGGGCACCGACGACGGGTTCGGTGCCTGCCAGGCAGGTCAGCGTCTTGTTGCGGTCCCGCGGCAGCAGCAGCCCGGTCAGGTACTCGCGGAACCCACGGCGCTGTGCCAGTGTGGAGAAGAGGTCATCGAAGCGAGCGGCGTAGGCTTCCAGCGGGCCCGGAGCGGGCGGACACGGCACACGACGGGTCATCACAAGCCCCCAGGCGGCGAGGCGACGTTCCTCTGCTACCGGCCTACTACGGCCCTGAACCGCCGTCAACAAACCACCA
>NZ_JBHVWN010000173.1:0-1462 GCF_042882275.1 Streptomyces sp. NPDC058231
TCCCGCCCGCGCAGACGCCGCCCGCCGAACTCTCGGCTCTCCACGCTCGCGTCCTCGCACAGACCAAATCGGCGAGTTAATCATCTGCAAGCCCTAAGACCTGTCCCGCAAGTCGGGGCTTCTTCCCAGCGACTGGGCCTCAGCCGATATCCCCGTGCCTGTGACCCCGTGCTGTGGCAGCCTGCCGTCATGCCAGCAGAGTTGAGAGAACATGCAGGTCGTCACTATGCCGTCCAGTTCCACTACGCCTTGCCTGACGATTCCTGGGCTGTGGAGCTGAGCGAGGCTGTGCCTGCGCCGGCCGCGTGGGCTGAGATACCCAACGCGGCAACCCATCTGCCCGGGCCGGCCTTCCTGGCGGCGCTCGTCCCCGACGAGGACCCTGGTCTGGAGCCGACCGTCCGCATCTATAGCCCTGACGAGCACGTCATCCCCTACGAGATCATGCAATGGTTCATGGAGCAGGTGGCTGACCAGGTGGAACGCTGCCGCATCGCGTTCGAGCAGGGGGATCCCGAAGCAGTGGAATGATCACGCCGTGGCTGGTGTGATCACGGCGTCGGAGCCGTCCTGGATAGGTCCGTTTACCGGGCTGAGCCCGCGACAGTTCGGGAAGCTCCTGACAGCGCTACGGCGGGAGGGCGCCGACCCAGTGCGCAAGGGCCGGCCGTGGAGCCTTCCGCTGGAGGACCGGGCCCTGCTGGTCACGGCGTACTGGCGTACGAACCTGACGATGCGGCAGCTCGCCCCGCTGTTCGGGGTGTCCAAATCGGCGGCGGACCGCATAATCGACCATCTCGGTCCGATGCTCGCACTCCAGCCCCGCAAACGGTTCGCCAAGGACACCGTGCTCATTGTGGACGGCACTCTGGTCCCCACCCGCGACCACACCGTGGCCGAGCAGTCCAAGAACTACAGGTACTCCACGAACCACCAGGTTGTCATCGACGCCGACACCCGCTTGGTCGTTGTCGTGGGTCGTACTCTCGCCGGGAACCGCAACGACTGCAAGGCGTGGGAGGAATCCGCCGCCAAGGCCGCCGTCGGTACGACCAGGACGATCGCCGACGGCGGCTATCCCGGCACCGGGCTCGTCATGCCCCACCGCCGACGCAAGGGCGAAGAGCTGCCCGACTGGAAACAGGAACACAACAAGTCCCACAAGCAGGTCCGCGCCCGCGTCGAGCACGTCTTCGCCCGCATGAAGACCTGGAAGATCCTCCGCGACTGCCGACTCAAAGGCGACGGCGTCCACCACGCCATGCTCGGCATCGCACGCTTGCACAACCTCACCCTCGCCGGATAGTCGAGCGACCGCACAGTAACCAACCCTGCCCTGGACGACTCATAGATCATTTGCGGGACAGCCCTTAGGGCTTGCAGATCATTAACACGTTGTCTTGATCTTGTTGTTGGGTTCGCTGGTCAAGGTGCGGACCCGGGCTTGGAGGATCGTGAGGGC
>NZ_JBHVWN010000174.1:0-1408 GCF_042882275.1 Streptomyces sp. NPDC058231
CTGGTGGCACAGGCGTATCGAAATCTGAGGCGGACAGGACGCGCCTGGCCCCCGCCGAACACTCTCGGACCATGCGTCTCTGTCCTCCTGACACAGCGGCGAGGTGGTCGCCCCAGTTGTCCTGTGCTAACCGGGCCCACCTGTGGGCCGTACTGGAGGCGATGCCGGGGAGATCGCTGACGACGAGCAATGTTGCATCAGATGCAACCGCTCCGCACCGTCGACCAGCAGTTGGTGCGCGCCACCCGGTCACGTTGAAGGTCGTCGCCCGCGCAGTCGGAGACGTGTCTGGAAGTCTGCCTTCCACGCCTGCGCGAGTTCGGTCTGGCGGTCCGGGATTGAGGCCACGGTGCAGGCGGAGGAGCAGACTGCGATCCAGCTTCCCGAAGAATCGTGGTGGGACCGGAATTTCGTTGCAGCTGCCGTGCCAAGGGCTTCGCCGGCAGCGCACTGATATGGACTCGTCCCGAGACTCTTGGCGCAACTCGGGGTGATGTCATGCTTGCGGCACTCGTCGAGTTCTCCCCTGACGGCACCGGTGGATCGACCTCCGTGTGTGACCGGCGCGGGGCCGTGGCAGGTGTCGAAGTCGAAGCGCCGGCTCAGGTGGCTGCCGATGGACAGCCAGGCGATGGGCACCTTCGCGATACCGCTCCAGCGTTGATGCCCGTGTCCGATGGAGTGACTCGTTCGGCTGTTCCGGTCGCGTGTTGGGGGCCGAAGACGCGCATGCGGGAGCGGCCGGCACAGCGTGAGGTGACCCGATACGACGATTGCGGAACGCGCACGCCGCACAGCGCTGCGAAGTCTCGCAAAGCGGCCAGGTGAGGGGCAGGTCGGAAGTCGGGGCCGAGCCCGGACACCTGCAGCCCTCTTCACGGAGCGGCGTGCACCGGCGCAGTCGTGGCCTGCATAGATGTCCGAATCTCCGAAATATACAGTTGATTCATGAATGCCCGATTGATCTTGCTCGACAGTGTGCAACAGGGCGTCTCGGAGGGTGAGCTACTGCGGCTCGCCGTTCTGCACGCCGTCGCCGAGCTGGGCGCCTTGGGCGGCACGGTGCACCTGCGTGGCCCCATGTCCGCGCTACGTCTCGTGTCGGCGGCCGGTCTGCCCCCGGCCTTGGCTCTGCCCTGGGAGATCATTGACCAGGGGGGCAACGAAGTCCCGGCCCGTGCCGTACGCGGCGGCACCGTGTGGTCGCCCCACGACCCCACAGCCACCGCACAGGCCGCCTCCGCCAGCGACGACTGGCCGGGCACCGGCCTTGCCGCGGTGCCGCTGCACGGCAGGGAGCGCCCAGTTGGAGCCCTCACCGTCGTGACGGGTGAAGCAGGAGAGCCCACGGCGGAGCAGTGGGACTTCCTCTCGGCGGTCGGCACCTGGGCAGCGGACCGGATGAGCC
>NZ_JBHVWN010000175.1:0-1389 GCF_042882275.1 Streptomyces sp. NPDC058231
CTGTGTGTTTGAGTTGGCGAGTTGAGTGCGGGCGGGCAGGGTACTCCTGATGCTCATTCTGCCCGGTGGGGTGGGGGACGGTCCGGTGCCAGGCAGCGGCATCGCCGCGGCCGGCCAGCAAACTGCGCTGCACCGGAAGGTTGTAGTGGACCACGGGACAGCCAGCGGCCTGCTGATCGGTGGCGTCAGCGCGAGGTCAGGCTGGTGAGGTGCCGCGCCAGAGGTTGGCGCCGGAGGCAAATACGATCGGGTCCATGGTGGACAGCTCTGCTCGTACTCGGGCTTCGAACTCGGTTCGGGCATCTGCCGGGAGGGCGTCGATGAAGGCGCGGGAGCCGTGCGAGAGCCCCCAGTTCCAGAACGTGTCGGCGTCGGGGACGGGAAGACGCTGCTCGATGGCGGTCTCACTGACGCTGGTGAACCCCGCCGTCGCGAGGAACTGCTCCTCGTCCAAGGGCCGACTGAGCCGTCCTTCGCCGACGGGTATCAGGGGCTGAAACTCGCGGAAGAGGGCACCGTAGAACTCCCACTCCGGCGCGTCCTCGACCGCGCCGGGGACGGAGAAGGAGAACACCCCGCCGGGAGTGAGGACTCGACGGATCTCCTGGGCTGCCGCAGCCGGATCATCGAGCAGGTGGACGACGAATCCCGCACAGACCAGGTCGAAGGAGCGGTCGGGGAAGTCCAGCTGGTGAGCGTCCATCACCCGCGCTTCGTGAACCTGCGGGTGCTGGGTCGAGATCCGCTCGATCATGCCAGGGGCGCAGTCCACCGCCGTCACCGGGCAGCCGCGGGCGAGCGCGGCAGCGGTCAGGGCGCCGCGCCCGGCGCCCAGGTCGAGGACACGGGTGCCGTGCACCGGAGCGAGCCACTCCATGTGCTGTTGGCCGAACCCGGTGAAGAACGGCAGTACCTCGTCATATACCGAGGCCACTTGGTCGAAGAGGGCGGTAGCTCGCGCTGCGGTCATGGCCGGTCATCCTGGCAGAGGGACAGATGGTCTGCACACCCATTTCGCTACTGGGCGCTCGGTCCGGGGCGGTGATGAGCTGCCTGCCCGCCTCCCGTTGCCAGCGCCGCCCTCGAAAGCTGAGATCCCCGGGCGCGCTCAAGGCGGCAGGGCACGGTAGTGCCCGGTGGCGCTGTCCGTCGGATTTCTGGTGATTCCTACGCTTCAAGACCGGTCCCGGGGTGCCGTAAAAGAGCGTTTTGTCCCACGAGGCTGTTTGAGAAGTCACTCGCCCGCCGGCGACCCCCGCCCTGCGGACGCCTCAGCGGCGTCGGCGGCACCACCCGCCGGAACAGCGCCCACAACTCATCCGGCACCAGCCGCTCAACCAGACACGTCATGCGCGGCTCAACGAACGTCGAACCAAAGGAAACGACGTC
>NZ_JBHVWN010000176.1:0-1377 GCF_042882275.1 Streptomyces sp. NPDC058231
TTTTCGACCGTTTCGGCGCGGTCTGGCCGGGCGCCCGGGGACCCGCTGCCCCCCCCCGCGTCTGCCGGCACCGTTCTTTTGTCCCCGCGCCCGGGGGTCGCCCCGCGCCCCGGGACACGGGGCTCACGCGGCCTGTGAGAAGCCTTCGGTCGCCGGGTCGGCGTCGCGCAGCGGGGTGAAGTCGATGTCCGGGCGCGGGTCGTAGGCGGCCGGCTCATCGCGTAGACGGTGGTGGCGACGCCGGTGGGGGCGTGTCCGAGGAGTTCCTTGAGTACGACGACGCTCTGTTCCAGGAGGAAGCTACGCCGAGCTGTTCCTGACGGTTCTCGCCATGGCGGGCGAAGTAGTCCTCGACATCGGCAAGGGCGTCATCGGCCGGCCCCGTATCGACCAGATTGCGACAGAGCAGATGATGATCCAGCTGAGTCGCCGCAAGACGTCCCAGTGCGGCCGTGCCGTGGATACCGAAGCGGAGATGACCGCGTTCGTCAGATCCGATGAGGAGTTTCTCCGTTCTGGAACGATGCGCAGCTCCATCGCACTCGCCGAACGTCTCATCCGGCGCGGTGAGCCGCAGAAGGCTGTCGTCCACCTCTGTGACCGACTCGACGGGGCGGGACTGCGAGGGAGCACCTGCGAGAGCCAACCTCCCATCCTGAACCATGAACGAACGGGCGGAGTTCGGCGTCAACCTGATCGCCTCGCGGGGGCCGCGGCGGTCGTCGAGCGGCGGAGGCACCACCGTCAGTGACGCAGCGCATGCGGTCCCTCGGGCCAGAGCGCTGATCCGGGGAACAAGGACAGCAACTGTCAGCCCGTGCCGGGGAGGCCCCAGTCGTCGGGGAGGCCCCAGTCGTCGGGAAGGCTGAACAGGCGTTGTGCTCGTCGTTCGTTTTCCTGCCGGAGCACGGTGGTCCAGGGCCAGTCGTCTTCGGGTTGGAGATAGGGACAGACGGATCGGTGCGCGATCCGGCACCGGGTACCGGGGAGGGGTTCGGCGTCCCACAGGTTGATCGCTGCCCCGTCCGAGGCGATGATCCAGCGTCGGCGCGGAGGCAAGATGTGGGCGGGGACGACGATGTGGGGTTCGAGAAGGACCCAGTGGCCTTCGTAGTGGGTGGCGTAGCGGTCCAGTGGGAGGTCGCAGAATGGGCACTCGGGTGGGGTGGGCGGTCGTGGTGCTGTGGCGCCTTCGAGGAGAGCATGGAACGCGTTGTCGGTACTGTCCGGACCTGGTGTGGTGTTTCCGGTATCCCCCATGCTGTTCAGGGTCCGGGCGGGCCGCCAGGGCGGGTAGGGCGCGATCCGGCCGTGCCAGATGGGGGAGAACTCCGCCTGCGTGCTGCGAGACGCCACACGGGGCACACTGGGGCACGG
>NZ_JBHVWN010000177.1:0-1352 GCF_042882275.1 Streptomyces sp. NPDC058231
GCGCACGCCGTCGGCGTCCACGAGGTGCGCGCCCTCGCCCCGGACCGCTTCGGAGACCAGCGGCTGCTGGCCCTCCGCGTCCGCGCCGAGGAAGAGCACGGTGGGGTGGAACTGTACGAACTCCAGGTCGGAGACCTCGGCGCCCGCGCGCAGGGCGAGCGCGACGCCGTCGCCCGTGGACACGGACGGGTTGCTGGTCGCGGAGTAGACCTGGCCCATGCCGCCGGTCGCGAGGACGACGGCCGGGGCGCGGACCGCGCCGACTCCGTCGTGCTGGCCCGCGCCCATGACGTGCAGGGTGACGCCTGCCGTACGGCCTTCTGAGTCCGTCAACAGGTCCAGGACCAGGGCGTTCTCGATCGTACGGAGGGCCGCCGAGCGGACCGCCTCGACCAGTGCGCGGGAGATCTCCGCGCCCGTGGCGTCGCCGCCCGCGTGGGCGATGCGGCGGCGGTGGTGGCCGCCCTCGCGGGTGAGCTGGAGGTCGCCCTCGGGCGAGGTGTCGAAGTGGGCACCGGTGGTGGTGAGGCGGCGTACCGCGTCGGGACCCTCGGTGACCAGGGCACGGACCGCGCTCTCGTCGCAGAGTCCGGCCCCCGCGACCAGCGTGTCGTCCAGGTGCTGCTGAGGGGTGTCGCCCTCGCCGAGCGCGGCTGCGATGCCGCCCTGGGCCCAGCGGGTGGAGCCGTCGTCCAGGCGGGCCTTGGTGACGACGATGGTGCGCAGGCCGGCTGCCGTACAGCGGAGGGCGGCGGTGAGGCCTGCCACGCCGGAGCCGACGACCACGACGTCCGCGTCGATCGACCAGCCCGGGGCCGGTGCGTGCAGGCGTATGCCGGTCGCGGTTCCTGTTCCGGTTCCTGTTGTGGACGCGGTCATTGGGTGCCCCCGAAGGTGAGCGGGATGTTGTCGATGAGACGGGTGGTGCCGATCCTGGCGGCCACCGCGAGGATCGCCTCGCCGGTGTGGTCGTCGGGGGCCTCGGTGAAGTCGGAGGGATCGATCAGGGCCAGGTAGTCGGGGGTGAGCCCGGCCTTGGCGAGGACCTGGCGGGCGGCGGCGCGCACGGCCGCGGGGGTCGTTATCTCCGCGGCGCCGACGAGCGTGTGAGTGTCGGCCGCGGCGCGGGCCTCGCCCAGCGCGGAGAGGGCGGCGGCTCTCGTACGGGTGGCCGGGACCGCCTTCGCCCGTGCACGTCCCCGGGCATCGTGCGCGCGAGTAGCCTGGTCGGCGTACGGCGGTTCCAGCAAGGCTATTCGCGACACCGGCGCTCCCGTTGAGGTTGCTTCTAAATTAGAAACACGGGATGGACGCTAGTGTTTCGAATAACGAAACGCAAGGAGGGTCATGCC
>NZ_JBHVWN010000178.1:0-1343 GCF_042882275.1 Streptomyces sp. NPDC058231
CGATCGGGGCGGACGGCCGGACCTTTCGGCCGGCGTTCGCCGACCGTTCGCGCGGTGGTCGGCCGCAGGCGCGCCGGCCGCCGCGCCGTTCCGCATGCTGGACGGGGGCGGAGGTTTTTCCTTACGGCCCTCTCGCTTCCGGGGTTTCTATCCGGATGAACCCGCTCCGGAATCCTGCCTGTTGGGGGCGGTGATCGCCTCATTGATCCGCTGCGGACGAGTGCGGCCGTCCGGCTGTGCGGAGGTTTTTCAAAGCTGGTCTAGACCTTGACAGGTTCAGACCAGCGCCGCTTGAGTGGCGGACACCCCCCATGGCGGCGCACCGATGAGTCCGGTGCGCCGCACCGAAGGAGTGATCGCATGATGAGACGTGTCATGGGCATGATGGCCGCGCTGGGCGCGGTCGTCGCGATGTTCGTCGTTCTCCCGGCCTCCACCGCCTCGGCGGCGGAGTGCGCGGCACCCTGGAACGCCTCGTCCGTCTACACGGGCGGCGGCGCGGCCTCGTACAACGGGCACAACTGGACCGCGAAGTGGTGGACCCAGAACGAGCAGCCGGGCAGCTCCGACGTCTGGGCGGACCAGGGCAGTTGTGGAAGCGGCGGTGGCGGCACGGATCCGGGCACCCCGTCGGGCTTCGTCGTCAGCGAGGCGCAGTTCAACCAGATGTTCCCGAGCCGGAACTCCTTCTACACGTACAGCGGCCTGACCGCGGCCCTGAGCGCCTACCCCGGCTTCGCCAACACGGGCAGTGACACGGTCAAGCGCCAGGAGGCGGCCGCGTTCCTCGCCAACGTCAGTCACGAGACCGGCGGTCTGGTCTACGTCGTGGAGCAGAACACGGCCAACTACCCGCACTACTGCGACAGCAGTCAGCCCTACGGCTGCCCGGCCGGACAGTCCGCGTACTACGGCCGCGGCCCGATCCAGCTCAGCTGGAACTTCAACTACAAGGCCGCGGGCGACGCGCTCGGCATCGATCTGCTCGGCAACCCGTACCTGGTCGAGCAGAACGCCTCGGTGGCCTGGAAGACCGGGCTCTGGTACTGGAACACCCAGAGCGGTCCGGGCACCATGACCCCCCACAACGCCATGGTCAACGGCGCCGGATTCGGCGAGACGATCCGCTCGATCAACGGCTCGCTGGAGTGCAACGGTGGCAACCCCGCCCAGGTCCAGAGCCGCATCGACCGGTACCAGGCCTTCGTCCAGATCCTCGGCACCACCCCCGGCTCGAACCTGAGCTGCTGATGCACAGCCTGTGGACCGTCACCCGGCGGGGGGTGGGGGGCCCCCCCGCCCGCACGGCCCCCCCCACCCCGACGCGCCGGCCCCGAGACGGG
>NZ_JBHVWN010000179.1:0-1341 GCF_042882275.1 Streptomyces sp. NPDC058231
TACGTCCCCCTCCCTCCCCGACGACGGCGCGCCGGGTGGACCCATGTGGCCAACGGTCGCAACCCTACTGAAGTGTCGGCCCTGCGCCGGCGGATCGTCGAAGGCCGTACGTTCCACCGTTGTCCTTCAAGGCACTCACGGGACATGTGGTGGTTGTCCGGGCCTCTCAACCACCAGCGTCACGCCCGGATGCGGTGGCCTCGTTCCGCTGGACCACGATCATCGCCATGTCGTCGTCCAGTGGGCCTCCTGCGTATGCCTTGAGGTCGGTCGTGATCTTCTGCACCAGTGCTGCGGGCGTATGGTCGGCCCAGGCGGCGGCGCGCTCCGCGAGCGGATAGAAGACGCCGTCCCCGTCGCGGGTCTCGCTGACGCCGTCGGTATAGAGCAGGAGCTGGTCGCCATGGGCGAACGGGAAGGTCGCCTGGGCATAGGGGCCGTCGGCCAGACCGCCGAGACCGAGGGGCAGAGCGGGGTCCGGCACGCTGAGCGCGGTCACGGTGGAGTTGTGCAGGAGCAGGGGCGGCGGATGCCCGCAGCTGATCACGTGAACCACCGGATCGTTGTCCGGGATGTCCACCACCGCGGCGGTCACGAAGCGTTCCTCGGCGTCCGCCTCGGCCTTCGAGGACTCCGAAAATTCCGCCAGACCCCACCGGACGGCGTCTTCCAGGTACGCGACCAGCTCCGGCAGCGGGGACTGACGGTGGGCCGCGGCGCGGAAGGCGCCCAGCATGATCGTGGTATCGCTGATCGAAGCGAGACCCTTGCCCCGTACGTCCCCGATGACCAACCGGGTGGAGTCGGAGGTGCGGGCGACGGCATAGAGATCACCGCCGATACGGGTGTCGGCTTCGGCACTGCGGTACTCCGAGGCGATGGACACCGGCCCGACCCTGCCAGGGAGCGGACGCAGGACGACGCGCTGTGTCGCGTCGGAGACCGAACGTACCCGGAGCAGCTCCAGCTCATGCCGGTCCCGCAGAAGGGAGAAGAGCGTCAGGAGGGCGCAGAGCACCGCGAGGGCCGCCAGCTCGACGAGGACACTCTCGGTGATCAGGACCGAGCGCTCCGCCCCTGCTATGACAAGAGCCGCCACCGCGAGCCCCCCGACCAGCGCGGTCAGCCGCGGACCCGTGACTGCGGAGGTAACCGCCGGGGCCACGATGAGCAGGTGGGCGAGATGGACGTCCGGCGGCAGGAAATGGTCGGCCACGGGTACGGCGACAATCAGCACCAAGGGGCCCACCAACCACAGTGCTGACCGGCGCCAGGCTTGCAGAGCCTGGGCCACGGGTGTCGTGATGGTCGCAACTGTCACGTTGGTGCTCCTCGTTCCAC
>NZ_JBHVWN010000180.1:0-1321 GCF_042882275.1 Streptomyces sp. NPDC058231
GGACCACAGCCGGCGGGGGATGGCCGGCGAGGGAAAGGCAACAGGTACCTGCGGTCGAGTCGTACAAGGCATACAGGCACGTGGCGTACGAGCCCTCGCCGAGGTCAACGACGATGTCGTTGAGGTGGCTCATGATCTCGTCCGGTGGCAGTTCGAGGCCGGCCAGAGTGTGGACCGCGGTGCGCAGACGTCCCATGGTGGCCGCCTCGGAGAGGCCGTGTCCCATGACGTCGCCGATGACGAGTGCGACCCGACCGGCTGACAGTGGGATGACGTCGTACCAGTCGCCTCCCACGTCCATGCCCTGACCGGCGGGAAGGTAGCGGGCGGCCGTGGTGCAAGCCTCCAACTCGGGCAGGATTTGGGGGAGCAGCGCGCGTTGCAGCTCCCGGGACCTGGTGTGTTCGGCGTCGTACAGGCGCGCGCGGTCCAGTGCTTGCGCGACCAGGCCGCTGATGGCGGTCAGCAAGGCGCGTTCCTCGTCGTCCAGATGGCGTGGCTGGTCGAACGCGATCACACAGACACCGAAGGTGTGCCCGGAGGCGGTCAACGGGAGGAACGCCCAGGCATGGTTGCCGATTTCTTGTTGCACGTCGGCCATGCCCGGGTAGCGCATCACGTACTCCTGCGCAGAGGAGACGAACGTCGGACGCTGGCTGGAGACCGCCTCGCCGATCGGGTCCGCATCGGTGAGCGAACGTCCCTCGAAGCGGTCGACGAAGGAGCGGGCGTAGCCGACAGCTCCCACGTTGTGCACCCGGCCGCTCTCGACGGCCTGGACGAGCAGCCCGGTCGCTTCGAACGGCGGCAGCACTCCCTGGGCAACGGTGTCTACCACGTCCTGCGTGGTCGTCGCCTTGGCGAGCGCCGCGGTCAGCTCGGCGATCCTGGCGCCGCGCGCGGCTGCGGCGCGCTCGGCAGCGGCCCGCTCGCCGTCGCGCCTGCGCTGCTCGGTGACGTCGGTGAAGTAGAGGGTGACCCCGTCGGGCACCGGGACGAGGCGCAAGTGGTAGCAGGCTCCGGTCTCCGGCACATCCACGTCGAAGTCTGCGGGTGTGGCCCTGGCTGCAGCGTTACGGCAGCGTTCCTCCATGCCCGTGAACCGCCGTACGGTGGGCAGTGTCCAGAGCACGCGGCCGAACAGTTCCTCGTCGGAGGAGCCCAGCATGCGCTCCGCCTCCAGGTTGACGAATGTGATCCTCCAACTGTCGTCGACCGAGAGGAAACCATCGCTCATATGGCGCAGAGCGCGACTGAGCGCGTCGCGGGCCGACCGGGACTCGTTGCAGTCCCACGCCGTCCCGATCATCCGGTCGGGCTC
>NZ_JBHVWN010000181.1:0-1293 GCF_042882275.1 Streptomyces sp. NPDC058231
CTTGAGTGTGGGGATTGTAGCGGGGTGGGTTTGGCTGCGGGGCGGTCTTGGCAGACCGTCCCGCGAACGGGTGGCCGCGCCGCATGTAGTGGCAGCGGGCCGAGCAGTCCATAGGCGTGATCAATGATGTGTCCACGAGTGCCTGGGACCATGAACTCGAGAATCTGTTCCTGCGGGCCGGAGCCTGCTTCGCCCGGGTAGAACCACGACGCCGGATGCGGGATTACGTGCGCGGGCTGCTGGGCCCGGTAGGCCGCAAGAACGGCTGGCAGCTTGCTGAGTACGCCGGCCATGCCACCCCGGACGGACTCCAGCACTTGCTGTCCCACAGCCGCTGGGACGCCGACTGTCTCCGCGATGACCTGCAGTCCTATGCGGCAGAGCAACTCGGCGCATCAGAAGGTGTGTTGATCATCGACGACACCGGCTTCGTCAAGAAGGGCACCACCTCGGCCGGGGTGCAACGGCAATATTCCGGGACCGCGGGCCGGACCGAGAACTGCCAGATCGGTGTCTTCGCCGCCTACGCCACCACACGCGGGCACGCCCTGGTCGACCGCGAGCTCTATCTGCCCAAGTCCTGGGCCGAAGACCGGGAGCGCTGCCGAGCGGCCAGGATCCCCAACGAGCGTGACTTCACCACCAAGAACGACCTCGCCCGCGCCATGATCCTGCGGGCCCTTCACTCTCCGCTCGCCTTCTCCTGGGTCACCGCAGATTCCGCCTACGGCCAGGACTCCCGCTTCCGTCGTTTCCTGGAAGACGCCGGTCTGTCCTACGTCGTCGCGGTCCCCAAATCGCAGCAGGTCCACGGCCCCCGCATCGACCACCTCATCGGCCAGGCCCCGCCCGAGGCATGGCAACGCCTGTCCTGCGGCAACGGCGCCAAGGGGCCACGACTCTACGACTGGGCGGCGGCCCGGCTGCCCGCTGTCTGGGAGTTCGACGGCGACGAGCCCACTCGGCAACGCTGGATGCTCGCCCGCCGCAGCATCGCCAGGCCCGACGAGGTGGCCTACTACCTGGCCAGTGCCCCGCTGGACGCCACCGTCGCCGACCTGGCTCGCATCGCGGGCTGCCGCTGGAAGATCGAGGAATGCTTCCAGAGTGCGAAGAATGAATGCGGCCTGGACCAGTACGAAGTCCGCCGCTACGTCGGCTGGTACCGACACATCACACTCGTCATGCTCGCGCACATCTTCCTCGCGGCGATGGCCGTTCAGGAACGCGAAAAAGGGGTGACGCGGCCGACACACCCGACCTCGTGGACCTCACCCCGGCAGAAATCCGTCG
>NZ_JBHVWN010000182.1:0-1275 GCF_042882275.1 Streptomyces sp. NPDC058231
GGCCTTCGGAGCTCTGTGCCGTCGTGTACCAGGCCTGCCCGCTTCCGGCGCCGCCGTCGTACGAATGCCAGCTCCAGTACTTGATCGTCCCGGGGTAGTTCCTCGAAACGAATCGGACCTCGGGGTGGTGGCCGTCCGAGTCGATGTCGAGGGCGGTGAGCCCCAGGTCCACCTCCCCTGTGGTGCCCTTGCTGTACCACCGGTAGCCGAGCTCTCCCTGGGCCCCGGAGGAGGTGCAGTCCAGGTAGCGCCAGTCGGAGTTGCCCTGTGCGGCCTGCGCGCTGCCGGCTGTGGTCACCGCGAGAAGCATGGCGGCACCGACGCTCAGCGGAATCATGTATTTGCGCATGAAGTTATCCCCCGTGAAGTCAATTCTAAGATCGAGATCGGCAGTCTTTCCCTTGCCGAGTCGACTGTCAAGGACGGAAAGAGCAGTATAGGGCGACCGGGTGCCGATGGGCGGGAATTATTCGGTACGAGGACTTCGGGTGGTGAAATGCAAATGACAGGTATGTCGCGTACCCCCATTCGGAACAGAGCATTCCGAACGTGTACAGCGCCCGACAGATGGGCCACGTCGCCGAGTCCGGTCAGTGGGGTCTGCGAGTTGGTGGCCTTTGTCCCTGCTCTCTCTCCCCCCCGGTACATCAGCACGGCACTCAACGCCCCCGCAAGGCGGCAGGAGTCCACCCTGGCGACGGCGTTCAAGCTCCTCGGGTCTTCAAGTCCTCGACGCAGACCTCCCACGCGGCTGGAAGACACGCGGCCTGGGCTGAGGCCCGGCCGACAAAGTATGATCAAGCGATGTCTGACATGACCGAGACCACACCCGGCTGGCTGACCACGGACGAGCTGGCCATGGCCAGGGCTCAGATGCCCATCCTGTACGTCGAGGCCGTGCCTGTGCGCGTGGACGAGCGCGGCGACGTCACCAGCATCGGACTGCTCCTACGGATCGGCGCCGGTGGAACCATCAGTCGCACACTGGTATCCGGCCGTGTCATGCACCACGAGCGGGTCCGTGACGCGCTACTACGCCACTTGGAAAAGGACCTTGGCCCGATGGCGCTGCCGCGCGTACCTGTCTCTCCGCAGCCCTTCACGGTCGCCGAATACTTCCCCACAGCGGGCATCACCGCGTACCACGACCCGCGCCAACACGCGGTCTCTCTCGCGTACGTGGTGCCGGTGACCGGCGATTGCCGCCCGCGGCAGGACGCGCTGGACCTCGTCTGGTTCAGCCCGCAAGACGCAGCCTCGCCAGCTGTGCAGAGC
>NZ_JBHVWN010000183.1:0-1251 GCF_042882275.1 Streptomyces sp. NPDC058231
ACTAGTAGACCGTCGCTGCTTAATTATGGCGCGTCTAGTGGGAGGTTGGTGTCTGGCAGATTCCTTCCCCCCTGCCAGACAGGACTGTTGTCATGGGTTCGCAGAAGAAGCGGCCGGTCAGGTTGACCGTGCAGGATCGTGAGGAGCTGGTCCGGGTGACCACGACGGGTGTTCGTGGGGCCTCGATGATCATGCGTGCGCGGGTGCTGCTTGCATTGGATATCTCGGTGGGTGAGGTGGATTCCAAGGAGGTGATCGCGGCCCGGCTCGGTGTCTCCGGTGAGACGTTACGGCTGGTCGCCAAGCGTTTCGCCGAGACCGGTGGCGATGTGCACGCCACGATCGCGCGGAAGAAGCGCGACCTCCCGCCGGTGCCCTCGCCGGTGACCGGCGAGGTCGAAGCCCGGCTGATCGCGATGGCGTGCTCACAGCCACCCCAGGGCTATACCCGGTGGTCGCTGCGGCTGCTGGAGAAGCACGTCGCACTGGTCGAGGACATCCCCGATCTGGACCACTCCACCATCGGGCGGGTCCTAAAAAAACGGAACTGCGTCCTCATCTGAAGAAGTGCTGGACCATCCCACCGCGAGCGAACGCGGAGTTCGCGGCCCGGATGGAAGACGTGCTGGCCATCTATGCCCGGCCCTACGATCCGGCACGTCCCGTGGTGTGCATGGACGAGAAGCCCTACCAGCTCCTCGACCATGCCCGCGACCCGCTCCCGGCCCGCCCTGGTCACGACGCCTGCCAGGACAGCGAGTACATCCGCTGCGGCACGTGCTCGATCTTCGTATGGGTCGAACCCCTACGCGGCTGGCGTCGCGTTCAGGCGCTGTCCCGGCGGACCCGAATCGACTGGGCCGGCCAGGTCAAGCAGTTACTGAGCGTGGACTACCCCGACGCCGAGGCCGTGGTGCTGGTGATGGACAACCTCAACACCCACGGCATCGCCTCACTGTACGAGGCATTCGAACCAGAAGAGGCATTCGCCCTGGCCCAACGCCTCGAGATCCACCACACACCCAAACACGGGTCATGGCTCAACATCGCCGAGATCGAACTCTCCGCGCTGACCCGGCAATGCCTCGACCGCCGGATCAGCAACCTCGACAACCTCAACACCGAACTCTCGGCCTGGCAAAACGCCACCAACACCGACCAACGTCAGGTGAACTGGCAGTTCACCACCCACGACGCACGCATCAAACTGCGCCACCTCTATCCCAAAAATTAGCCGCGACGGTCTACTAG
>NZ_JBHVWN010000184.1:0-1236 GCF_042882275.1 Streptomyces sp. NPDC058231
GTACATGAACGACTTCGCGGCCAGGCTGGAGAAGACCGGCGAGTTCGTCGACGGTCAGGCGCTCGCCCCGGAGGGGACGTGGGTCCGCTACGACGGTGAGGGGCGGCCGCCGGTCACCGACGGTCCCTTCGCCGAGACGAAGGACCTCATCGCCGGCTGGATGGTGATCGACGTCGACAGCCACGGGCGCGCCGTCGAGCTGGCCGGGGAGTTGTCGGCCGCCCCCGGGGCAGGCGGGAAGCCGATCCACGAGTGGTTGGAGGTGCGCCCGTTCCTGGCCGCGCCGCCCACCATCACGGAGTGACCTCATCGATGGACGAGGCCCTGCTCCGGGGCCTCACACCGAGTGTGCTCGCCGTCCTCGTCCGCCGCGGAGCCGATTTCGCGGCGGCCGAGGACGCCGTGCAGGACGCGCTGGTCGAGGCGGTCCGGGTCTGGCAGGCCGACCTGCCGCGGGACCCGAAGGGCTGGCTGGTCACCGTGGCCTGGCGCAAGTTCCTCGACGCGACCCGGGCGGACACCGCCCGCCGCCGGCGTGAGGACCTGGTCGACGAGGAGCCGGCGCCAGGGCCCGCACCCGCGGCGGACGACACGCTCCAGCTCTACTTCCTGTGCGCCCAGCCCTCGCTGACGCCGTCGTCCGCGGTCGCGCTCACGCTGCGCGCCGTCGGCGGGCTGACCACCCGCCAGATCGCCCGAGCCTATTTGGTGCCCGAGGCGACAATGGCGCAGCGCATCAGCCGGGCCAAGCGCACCGTCTCCGCCGTACGGTTCGACCAGCCCGGCGATGTCGCCACCGTGCTGCGTGTCCTCTATCTGGTCTTCAACGAGGGCTACTCCGGCGATGTCGACCTCGCCGCCGAGGCCATCCGGCTCACCCGGCAGCTCGCGGCCGCGATCGACCACCCCGAGGTGGCCGGGCTGCTCGCCCTCATGCTGCTCCACCACGCCCGGCGCGCAGCCCGGACCGCGTCCGACGGTAGCCTGGTGCCGCTCGCCGAGCAGGACCGCCGCCGCTGGGACACCGGGATGATCGCCGAGGGCGTCGAAATCCTGCAGGCGGCCCTCGCCCGCGACCGGCTGGGCGAGTTCCAGGCCCAGGCCGCCGTCGCGGCACTCCACGCTGATGCGCGCACCGCCGCGGAGACCGACTGGGTGCAGATCGTCGAGTGGTACGACGAGCTCACGCGCCTGACCGACAGCCCGGTCGTCCGGCTCAACCGCGCGGTCGCCGTC
>NZ_JBHVWN010000185.1:0-1198 GCF_042882275.1 Streptomyces sp. NPDC058231
GGCGCGGACGAGGTGGGTCTGGCGGGTGCGTGGACCGTGGTCGATTCGGCGGCGGCGCGTCCGGCGCGTACGGCGGGCACGATCGTCAAGGACGAGGGTGAGGGCGGTAAGCAGCTCGCCGAGTTCCTCGCGGGTCAGAAGTTCATCTAGGTACTGCGCTGTCCGGTTCTCCGGGCGGGTGGTCGTTGTTGTTGCCCCCTTGGCACTCTCGTTTCGCAGGAGATCATTTCCATGGCTGAAGTTCTTGTTTTTGTCGATCATGTGGACGGTGCGGTCCGCAAGCCCACGCTGGAGCTGCTGACTCTGGCCCGTCGGATCGGTGAGCCGGTCGCGGTGGCGTTGGGTGCGGGTGCCGGGTCGACCGTCGGGGTGCTGGCCGAGCACGGTGCGGTGCGGGTGCTGACGGCTGATGCGCCGGAGTTCGCGGAGTATCTGGTGGTGCCGAAGGTCGATGCGCTGCAGGCGGCGCACGCGGCGGTGTCCCCGGTCGCGGTGCTGGTTCCGTCGTCGGCCGAGGGCAAGGAGATCGCGGCGCGTCTCGCGGTCCGGATCGGGTCCGGGGTCATCACGGACGCTGTTGATCTGGAGGCGGGTGAGTCGGGTCCGGTGGCCACGCAGTCCGCGTTCGCGGCGTCGTTCACCACGAAGTCCCGGATCACGCGGGGTACGCCGGTCATCACGGTCAAGCCGAACTCGGCGGCCGTGGAGGCGGCTCCGGCCGCGGGTGCGGTGGAGGAGCTGGTGGTGGTGTTCTCCGCGCAGGCGACCGGGACGAAGGTTCTCTCCCGTACGCCGCGGGAGTCGACCGGTCGTCCGGAGCTGACCGAGGCGGCGATCGTGGTCTCCGGTGGCCGTGGTGTCAACGGTGCGGAGAACTTCCATCTGATCGAGGCGCTCGCCGACTCCCTGGGTGCGGCCGTGGGTGCCTCGCGTGCCGCGGTCGACGCGGGCTGGTACCCGCACTCCAACCAGGTCGGCCAGACCGGTAAGTCCGTCTCCCCGCAGCTGTACATCGCCTCGGGTATCTCCGGCGCGATCCAGCACCGGGCCGGGATGCAGACCTCGAAGACCATCGTCGCGATCAACAAGGACGCCGAGGCCCCGATCTTCGACCTCGTCGACTACGGCATCGTCGGCGACCTCTTCCAGGTCGTCCCCCAGCTCACCGACGAGGTCAAGACCCGCAAGGGCTGACCCG
>NZ_JBHVWN010000186.1:0-1156 GCF_042882275.1 Streptomyces sp. NPDC058231
AGGAACTGTGCGGAGCCGCCGCCGGAGTACGGGGTATCGGTAAGGAATACCTGGTGCCGCAGGCCCTCGTCGTGGTCGAACAAGGACAGTTGGGCGCCGGGGTGCGGTCGTTCGCGCCGCACGGTGATGCGGGTGCCGACCGGGTAACCGGCGAGGTCGACCATGCCGGTCAGCTCGGCGACCTCGGCGCCGTCTCGCAGTGTCCCGTTCTGGTCCAAGGCGGGATGCCAGAGAGCTTCGGGCAGTGAGCGGATTGCACGACGGACTGGCTCGGTGACCGCATATCCGACCGAGAACCGCAGGTTCAACCCGTGCTCGCGCAAGGTCCGGATGTGGGTGAGGAAGGCTTTCGCGGATCCGGCGCTGTCGGCGCGGACCAGGATCTGGGTGCCGTACCGGTGAGCGTCGGGGATCTGTGCGAGGGCGTCGTCCAGCACCGCGATGTGATCGGCGGCGGTGTTGGCTCCGGAGTTGCCGGGCCGCAGTCGGCCAGACATGGCCTCGCCGGTGTTCGCGAGGAAACACAGCAGCGGATGAAAGCCGAAGCCGCCTTTGTAAGTGGGCGCGGCCTGTTCCTTTTCCGAGTGGGAGGTGATCAGCGTGGCGTCGAGGTCCAGGACCAGGCCGGGAAGTTCTCGTCCGCCGGCCTGGACGGCGGGTATGCCCTGGCCGGTCTCGGCGGCCTGCATCCAGGCGACTTCCCGGGCTGAGGCGCGGGCCGCTCGCAGCGAAACGAGTACTGCCCCGTCGGTGTCGGCGAGCAACCGCCAGGCGGTGGGCGTGGAGGCGACCGGTCCGAATACCTCGCCCTGGTCCCGCAGCACGGCCAGATCCGCTATCGCCTCACCGCCGTCGGCGAGCATCACCGCGAGATCGGTGGCGGTCCGACCTGGATCGTGCCCGGTGCCACGCGGTCGCAGCGGCCTGAGCGCAGTGGAGTAGGCGGTGGTCAGACCGGTGGCATCGGCAAGATCCGCCAGCAAACGTGCGCCCGCGTGCCCGACCACCCCCGAACCGTCAGTGGAGACGTGGAGCTTGGGACGAGAACCGATACCCTGCACGCAGAAAGTGCCTTCCGCTTGGACCGACAGAACCCCTCGACAAGGTTCATCGTCCCAGCTCAGAAGGCACTTTCGTATTTCCTCCCCGCTTCCGG
>NZ_JBHVWN010000187.1:0-1140 GCF_042882275.1 Streptomyces sp. NPDC058231
GCCGAGTGCCATGTGCGCGATGTCCTCGACCTCGACCGGGTCCAGGCCCGCGTCCTCGAGGAGCTGGGCGAGGGCGGGGTCGAGGCCGCATTCGAGGTCGCCCGCCTCGCCGCAGCCGCAGTCGTCGCCGCAGCCGTCGGCGGGGAGGAGGGGGAGGTCGGGGGTGCTCACGGTCACTGCTCCTGGAGAAGGGGAGGGAGGGTCGGGGGGAATTCCGCGGTGTCTGTGGTGTGGACCGCGAGCGAGTGGTCCGGCTGCAGCCGTACGACCAAGTGGCGGCGCCAGTGCGCCTCTTCGCGGTCCTGGTGTTCCTCGCGCCAGTGGCAGCCGCGGGTCTCCTCGCGGCGTTGGGCTGCGGCGACCAGGACGCGGGCCACGCACAGGAGGTTCGTCGCCTCCCAGGCCTCGACGCCGGGGACGGCCGGCTTGCGGTCGTCGGGGGTCTCGGCGTCGGCGTACGCCCTGATCGCTTCGAGGTGCGCGGCCGCCTCGGCGAGGCTCGCCGCGGAGCGGATCACTCCGGCGCCCCTCGTCATGATCCGCTGGATCGCGAGGCGGGACTCGGGGGCCAGGAGTGGGAGCGTGGTGCCCTCGGGGATCACGGGGTCGGTGCGCGCGTGCGCGGTCGCCGTGATGTCCTCCGCGATGCGTTCCGCGAAGACCAGGCCCTCAAGGAGTGAGTTGGAGGCGAGGCGGTTGGCGCCGTGGACCCCGGTGCACGCGACCTCGCCGCAGGCGTAGAGGCCGGGGACTGTGGTGCGGCCGCGCAGGTCGGTACGTACGCCGCCCGATGCGTGGTGGGCGGCCGGGAAGATGGGCATCGGCTCCGTGACCGGGTCGATGCCGTGGGTGCGGCAGGCGGCGAGGATCGTGGGGAAGCGCTGCTCCCACATCTCTGCGCCGAAGTGGCGGGCGTCCAGGTACATGTGCTCGGTGCCGTGGAGCTGCATCTGGCGGGTGATGGCCTTGGTGACGATGTCGCGGGGGGCCAGTTCGGCCAGTTCGTGCTGTCCGAGCATGAAGCGGGTGCCGGTCGCGTCGACGAGGTGGGCGCCCTCGCCCCGTACCGCCTCGGAGACCAGGGGCTGCTGGCCCTCGGCGCCGGATCCCAGGAAGAGGACCGTGGGGTGGAACTGGACG
>NZ_JBHVWN010000188.1:0-680 GCF_042882275.1 Streptomyces sp. NPDC058231
CGCCCGGTTACATTCCGAACCCGGAAGCTAAGCCTTTCAGCGCCGATGGTACTGCAGGGGGGACCCTGTGGGAGAGTAGGACGCCGCCGAACAATCTTTCAAGGACCCTTGGTCCCAGCGTTCATGCTGGGACCAAGGGTCCTTTTGTTTTGTCGAAGCGCGTCGGATGCCCGGCTGCGCGAGAATGTCTGTAGTACCCGAAGACAGGAGTTCCACCAATGTCCACCAACTCTCCCGACGATCGTTCGGAGCGCGAGCCGCGTCGCCGGGACGGTGGTGACCGGGGCGGCTTCCGGGGTGGTCGCGACGATCGGTCCGGTGGCCCGCGCCGGGACAGCGACCGTGGTGGCTTCCGTCGCGAGGACGGCCGGCCTACGAGCGGTGGCGACCGCGACCGGGGGCCGCGTCGTGACGACAACCGTGGTGGTGGCTCCGGCGGTGGGTTCCGTCGCGACGACAGTCGGCCTTCGAGCGGCGGTGACCGTGGTGGCTTCCGCCGTGACGACAACCGCGGTGGTGGCTCCGGCGGTGGGTTCCGTCGCGACGACAGTCGGCCTTCGAGCGGCGGTGACCGTGGTGGCTTCCGTCGTGACGACAACCGTGGTGGTGGCTCCGGCGGTGGGTTCCGTCGCGACGACAGTCGGCCTTCGAGCGGCGGTGACCGTGGTGGCTTCCGCCGT
>NZ_JBHVWN010000188.1:777-1133 GCF_042882275.1 Streptomyces sp. NPDC058231
CGTGACGACAACCGCGGCGGTGGCTCCGGCGGTGGGTTCCGTCGCGACGACAGCCGTGGTGGTGGCTCCGGCGGTGGGTTCCGCCGTGACGACAACCGCGGTGGCGGCTCCGGTGGCGGTTTCCGCCGCGACGACAGTCGGCCTTCGACCGGCGGTGACCGTGGCGGTTTCCGCCGCGACGACAGTCGGCCTTCGACCGGCGGTGACCGTGGCGGCTTCCGCCGTGACGACAACCGCGGCGGTGGCGCTTCCAGGTTCCCGCGTGACGACCGTGCGCCGCGTCGTGACGATGACCGTGGTGGGCGTCCCGGTGGTGGTTTCGAGCGTCGTGACGACCGGCCGCGTGGGCCGCGTCG
>NZ_JBHVWN010000189.1:0-1112 GCF_042882275.1 Streptomyces sp. NPDC058231
CCTAAGGGCTGTCCATGACGAGGTCGCCACCCAGGTCGAACCCACGCTCGCGCGGAGTCAGACCCCTCCCTGCTCACCCGGCGGCATTCGGACTGGACCGCTGCTTCCGGCGTCCGATGAGCGAGTGAGCGTTCGCCGCTCAGCCCCCGGCCACCACCGTCGGTGCATGGCGGTAACTCTTGGTCACTGGTGATGATTTCGCCATTCGGGGGCGAGGATCGCCCACATCTGCTTGTCGTGACGGACGCCGCCGTAGGGCCAGCACTCGCGCTGTACGCCTTCGAGCGTCATGCCGAGCCGCCGGGCCACCGCGGAGCTGCGCTCGTTGTCGGCTCGGCAGTGCCACTCGGCGCGATGCATCCCCCGGGAGGCGAACGCCCACTCCAACAGCGCGCGACACGCCTGTGTGACCAGACCGTGGCCCTCGGCAGCCGGCTCCAGCCAGCAGCCGATCTCGCAGGAACCGAAGCCGGCATCGAAGTCCACGAACATCACGCCGCCGACCAGCGTCCCGTCGAGCCAGATACCGAAGAGGCGGCCACCGTCCGCGGCCTGGCGCTCGGCGTACCGGCTCAGTGTGGCCCGAGCCCCGTCGAGGTCGACGGTGACGAACCCCGGTCCGACCCACGGCCGGATGTGCTCGCGGGCCCGGTCCAGGTGGGCTGCGAACTCCTCGGCATGCCATATCTCCAGCGGGCGGAGGCGGGCGTCGTCCCGCAGGGAAAAGGAGAACATGATGACCCCATTCACATAACAAGCGTTACGGTTATGTACCGTAGCAGCATGTCACGCACCAAGGGGAACCACGAGGCTCGCCGACGCGACGTCTCCGAGGCGGTCTGGCGGGTACTGGTCGCGCACGGCTTCGGCGGATTGACGATGCGAGCCGTCGCTGCCGAACTCGACGCCACCACCGGACTGCTCACCCACTACTTCCCCGCCAAACGCGACCTGGTTGCGTACGCCCTCGACCTGCTCGACCGACGAAGCGCCTCCCGCCCTCGGCGCGCCGCAGACACAGGCCTGTCCGCCGTGAGGGCCGCGTTGCTGGATGTCCTGCCGCTGACCGACGAGGCCATCGACAGCAACCGGATCTGGGTGTCCTCCTGGGA
>NZ_JBHVWN010000190.1:0-1107 GCF_042882275.1 Streptomyces sp. NPDC058231
GCCATACAAGTGGACCTACGACGGTGCCCCGCTCAAGACCACCTGATCAGCACCCCTCCACGAACTTCCGCAGTGCAGCACTAGGTTGGCTGGCATGACTGACCCCAGAGCACTCGCCTGGCCACCTGCCCCGATCAAGACCGAGCGGCTCGTACTCCGCGAGTCCGAACCCCGGGACCGTGCGGCGGCCATCGAGCTGAACGCCTCGCCAGAGGTGAACACTTACCTCGGTGGCCCTCGACCGCGTGCCGAGCTCGAACGCACGGTGCCCGAGGTGCCCGGGCGGCGCCCGGGCTTTTTCGTGATCGATCTTGACGGGGCGACGATCGGCACGATCATGCTCGATCCACACGCAGAGCGTCCGGGGCACATCCGTCCGGACGTCGGGAAGACCGAACTCGCCTACCTGTTCCTGCCGCAGGCGTGGGGATACGGGTACGCAACCGAGGCGTGCGCAGCGGCACTCGACTGGTTCACCGCAGCGCTTCCCGGCGAGGCGGTAGTACTCCGCACTCAGACCGCCAACGAGCGCTCGATGCGCCTCGCGGCAAAATTGGGGTTCACCGAGGTGGAGCGGTACGAGGAGTACGGCGCCGAGCAGTGGTTCGGCGTGTGGACTTCGGTCACGCCGCCGTCTGCAGGTGGCTACGGCGCGGGTTCGTAGGTGGCGGTGGTGGTGGGGCAGTCCTCCGCCAGGCCTAGGGCCTCGCGCTCGGCATCGTCTGCGGCCAGGTCCCAGCGCAGCTTGGTAGCCACCCACTCGGCGGTGCACTGGCGGTGGTAGCCGACGGCTGGCGGCATCCACTGGGCTGGATCCTTGTCCGCTTCGGAGCGGTTCGACTTCGCGGTGACCGCGATCAGGGTCAACGGGGATGCCTGATCGTTTGCGTCCGCCTCGCGGCGGGCGGCGTCCCAGGCGTAGCCGCCGGAGTCGTGGACCTCGGCGAGCGGAGCCATGTGGTCGACGTCCAGACCGCCTGCGTCGGTGACAGCGATGCCGTCGTACGGACTCAGCCAAGCGCCCCCCGAGAGTCGTCAGCCCGCCGCGACCTCGGGTTCCTCGACGGCCTCGGAGAGGATGACCTCACTTGCGGGGTCCCGGGGATG
>NZ_JBHVWN010000191.1:0-1079 GCF_042882275.1 Streptomyces sp. NPDC058231
GCACCCCCGGATCCCCCACCACCACCCCCAACAACCGCAACAACCAACCACCCAACAACTCCACCGACACCCCATCGAACAAATCCACCGCATAGCCGACGACCAGGGTCAGGCCGGCTCCGGGGTCCTCGGCGAAGCCGAACTCGAGGTCGAACTTGGCCGCGTTGAGCGTAACTTCGCCGGCGGTGGTCTGCACTCCAGCCAGTTCGAGCCGCGGTTCCGGGTCGCTCTCCCAGGACAGGGCCACCTGGAACAGCGGGTGGCGGGCGAGGGAGCGGGCGGGCTGCACATCCTCCACCAGGCGGTCGAAGGACAGTTCCTGGTGCTCGTACGCCGCCAGGTCCGTGGTCCGTACCCGGTCGAGCAGTTCGGCGAAGGTGGGATCGCCACTCGTGTCCGTACGCAGCACCACCGAGTTCACGAAGAAGCCGACGAGGTCGGTCAGCGCCTCGTCACTGCGACCGGACACCACCGTGCCCAGCGGAACGTCCGTCCCGGCCCCCAGCACCGTCAGCAGTGCGGCCGTCGCGGCCTGCGCCACCATGAACGGCGACGCCTGATGCGCACGAGCCAATTCGCGGATCCCCTGCTCCACCTGTGGGTCCACCGGGAGATGCACGCGTCCACCGCGGTGGGATGCCTGTGCGGGGCGTGGGCGGTCGGTGGGGAGGGCCAGTTCCTCGGGCAGCCCGGCCAGCTCCTTGCGCCAGAACTCCAACTGCACCCCATCGGAATCACCCTGATCCCGCTGCCACAACGCATAATCCGCATACTGCACCGGCAACGGAACGAACTCCGGCACCACACCCCGCACCCGAGCCCCGTACGCCACCGAGAGATCCCGCAACAACGGACCCATCGACCAGCCATCCGTCGCAATGTGATGCATCACCACCACCAACGTGACCTCATCACCCCCACCATCGACCAACTCCGCATACACCGGCAGATCCACCGCCAGATCGAACACCCGCCCACACGCAGCAGCCACACCACCCGGCGCACACGACCGCACCACCAACTCCACCCGAGCCCGCTCCACCGGCACCACCCGCTGCACCGGCTCCCCATCCACCTCC
>NZ_JBHVWN010000192.1:0-1071 GCF_042882275.1 Streptomyces sp. NPDC058231
CCCCCACCGCCCCCATGAACGCCGTACCGTCACCGCAGTGAAAGAACGACCGCGGGTCCTGCCAGGAGAATCAGACCCGATGACCCCCACCCGGGTGCTGATGATCGCGGTGTACTGCGTGGCGTAAGGCATCGCCGTTTACGCCGGAGCAATCGCGCTCGACTCCGGAGACGCCCTGTACGCGGTCGGCCTGTTCGGCACGTCGATCGGGCTCCTGCTCGGCATACACCGCGAGGCCCGCCACGCCGCCCGCTTGGTCCGCGTCGCCGCCACCTTGCCTCTGCCGAAAACCTCATCCGTGCAGGTGGGAGGCGGTATGCGGGTTTCGCGGTCCCCGACGCTGGGTGCTCGGACCGGGGACTCTGGCGCGAGTGCTGGTTACTACGGGAGCATGATCGATCGTGCTGCTGCGACTGGCCTACCTGGGTGTGACGAACGCGTTCGCCATACTGCGCTTGCTGCCGATGAGCGACCGCGACAAGGACGTGGAAATCTTGGCGCTGCGTCATCAGATCACGGTGCTGGAGCGACAACTGGGCGGGGACAGGCTGCGGTTCGGGCCGAGCGATCGGGCGTTCCTGCACCCGCTCCCCCGGGACGTGCTGCGCAGGGTGCGGCTGCTGGTACAGCCGGACACGGTGTAGCGATGGCACCGCGACATGGTCGCACGTCATCACGCAGCGCGGTCTCGGCCGAAGCGCTCGGGCCGGCCACGGACCATCCACTCGATCCGCGCCCTGGTGCGCGGCGGTGCTGGACACGGCTGCCGTCGGCGGTGTGGATCTCGTGGAGCCGCACGGTGTGCTCTTCGGTAGCCGCGTAGAGCTGGACCGGGATCGAGACCATCCCGAAGGCGATGGTGCCCGACCAGGTAGCGGTGGCACTCATGGTTCCAGCGTCGGCGGCCGTGGCTCCCCTAGCATCCGGGAGGGAAGCCACGGCCGCGTGAGGGCAGGGGGCTTGGTCAGCGGTGGCGGAGTTCCTCAGCCCAGTGCCGGAGCTGGTCCTCGATGACCAGGTTGTCGCCGCGGGGTTCCTCCAGCAAGAAGGCAGCCATAACCGGGGTTACCT
>NZ_JBHVWN010000193.1:0-1064 GCF_042882275.1 Streptomyces sp. NPDC058231
GGGGGCCAATGTCGAGGGCAGCGAAATTCTGACGTACAAGACCTGCTGGGTCATCGAATCAGCGTGATGTATCAGTCCATTCATGAATTCACTCGGATTCGCATGATGCATGTATCGGAACGGACTCGCGCGGATTCAGGATCTCCCGTGAGTTCATGAGGGCTCCTGTGAGTTCGAGGGCTCGTACGCGGTTTTCCACAGCCGCGTACGAGCCCTCGCTGTGCCTTCACCGCCTCGCACACGACCGGTCGAGGCGCTTCCAGACCGGCACTCGCCGGTCGGCAGGCATCGCGACCCTCGACCGCTCCATCGCCGGCGGCCTTTACCTCGACACCCCGACCCTGCCCCCTCCATGATTTTGCAGTTCCCCGGCAGACACGTCAGCCCGTAAGGTCCGCGCACGCGATCGATCTGTGTGAGGGCATCCGCTGCGCTGGACTCACAGGTGTACTGGCCCACGGCTCAGTCCTCGATGCAGGCCTCGGCCAGGTGGGCAAGGATGAAGTCCGCACTCTGGCCTGCGGTCTGGTTCGTCGTATCCAGCCATAGTCCACGTCGCGGGGTCTCATACCGCAGTGTGCGGTCGAGGAGGCTCACGGTCCAAGGTTCGCCGTAGCCGTTCTTGTGACGTCCGGCCTCGCGGATCTCGACCGCCTCCGGGGCCGGGGCGAGTACGACCAGGTAGAGGGGCCTCGAATTCACGGCGGCGAGAAACGCGTCCAGGTGCTCGCCGAGGACGACATCCTGCACCATCACAGTCCACCCTGCTCCCGCGTACAGGTCTGCGGTGGCAGCGGACGCCCGGTAGCGCAACCGGAGCTGGCGAGTGGCCTCGGCGGTCGGCTCAGGTGTGAATTCTTCGCGACCTGACACGATCATGCGCCGGAAACTGTCGCCGCGCAGGTGAACCGAGCGTGGCAGCCGCTCCGCGAGTAGTTGAGCGACCGTGGACTTCCCCGACGCCATGATCCCCGTCACGAGCACGACCGCCGACGTGAGTTCCTGCGACATGAAGCCCCCTGGTCACGTGCCCCGAGTGTTCTCGCCGGTCGGGCCTCCTACCC
>NZ_JBHVWN010000194.1:0-1063 GCF_042882275.1 Streptomyces sp. NPDC058231
GCGACACTCGGGCCCTCAGCCTGCACAGCCTCAGCCCACGGCACGAAAACGGTCCACCGACTCCGTCGGCGGACCGTCACGAAATTTCGAGGCTAACCTCGGGCTTCACGGATGATGCCGTCTGAGGCTTGGTCAAAATAGCGAGGAGCGCCGCTGACCTGGGACGATGGGAATTGTCTAGGGTCCATGTCGTCGTCAAGAGAGCCGCACTCCTCAGGTGAGCAAGCGCAGTGGGCTGTATCCGCGCGTCCGTGTCCGGGGCAACGGTGAGGGGGCGGTCTCGCTGGCCGGCGGGGTGCTGCTGGTCGGGACCATCCGCCGGACCGGCCTGGACGCCGCGTTTTCGACGGCACTGGAGCCGTGGCGCAAGCCACGCGCGGTCCATGATCCAGGCAAGGTCCTGCTCGATCTCGCCCTGTCCGTCGCGCTCGGCGGGGACTGCCTGTCCGACGTCGGCATGCTGCGGGCCGAACCCGCCGTGTTCGGACTGGTGGCCTCCGATCCGACGGTGTCCCGACTGGTCGATGTCCTGGCCGTGGCGGGTCCCCGCGCGCTCATAGCCATCCGGCGGGCGCGGTCCGAAGTGCGCGAGCAGGTCTGGAAGTTGGCCGGCAAAGCTGCGCCAGACGCCGGCAGTGAAGTGATCGTCGACGTGGACGGAGTGCTGGTCCTGGCCCACTCCGAGAAGCAGGACGCTGCCGCGACCTGGAAGAAGACCTTCGGCCACCACCCGCTGGTCGCGTTCGTCGATCACGGCCCGGGCGGCTCGGGCGAGCCGGTCGCGGCCCTGCTGCGGCCCGGGAACGCGGGCAGCAACACCGCAAGCGACCACATCACCGTCACCCGGCAGGCGCTGGACCAGTTCCCGAAGCAGTACCGGCGCGGCCGGCGCACGCTGATCCGTACCGACTCCGCCGGTGGCACCCATGAGTTCCTGGACTGGCTCACCCGGCGCGGGCGGTGGCTGTCTTAGACCGACCGGCAAATGGTGGCGCTGCCTGACGGCCGGTCACTCTGGGCATGAGTACAGGCACGGGCCTGAGTGATCATGGAGTTCTCTACG
>NZ_JBHVWN010000195.1:0-1053 GCF_042882275.1 Streptomyces sp. NPDC058231
ATGTAGGTCATCGGGTCGATGAATTTGCCGGCCTTGCCGGCGACGGAGAGGACCTTGGCGACGGCGCCGGCTTTGCCGGCTCCGGCTGCTGCGCCGCCCGCGCCGCCGGTGAAGACGGTGGTCAGGACGTTGAAGGTGACGGCTCCGGCGGCGCGGCCGGGGTTCTTGCCCCATTCGTCCCAGGCGACGAGTGCCTTCCCGGTCTCCTTCATGGCGGTGCGGGAGTCGCGGAGCCAGGAGGGGAGTTTGTCGTCGGGCAGCGCCCAGAAGAGGGTGGAGGCGCCGGGGATGGAGGTGATGGCGAGGCCGGTGGCGAGTTGGGCGAGGCCTTTCCAGGCCTGTCCCATGGCGTCCCAGCCGCCGAAGCCGACGAGGGTGCCCAGGCCCTTGATGGTGCCCCAGATGCCGTCGACGATCAGGCCGTCCCAGACGAAGGACTTGACCCAGTGGCCGACTTCCCAGACGTGGTGCTTCTCCTCCATGGGGTCGCCCCAGGGGAGTTTGGCGTTCTTGAGGTCGTCGGCGTTGAACCCGTACTGGTCTTTTCGGTCGGATCCGTCGCCGGCGACCATCTGGGTGCCGTGGAACAGGGCGGTGATCTTGTTGTGGCAGGTGCGTTCGGCGGCCCAGAACGCGGCGACGGTGTTGGTCACGTCGTCGCGGAGCTGGTTGTGCTCGTGGATCTTGTCCTCGTCGTACTCCCAGTCGTCGTCGTCCTTGACCTTGTTCACGAACGTCGTCGCGTCGGTCTTGAGCTGGGCGAGCTTGTCGCGGAGCGGACGGACCTCGGTGGCGTAGTCCGACAGGGCGGTGGAGACCTTCTCCAGGTCGTCGCCGAAGGAGTCGGCCCGGTCCTGGACCGGCTTCGTCGACCCGAAGAGCTTCTCCGCCTCGGGCGCTATGTAGTACGCGGACAGCCCCTGGAACTGGGTGTGGACACCGGACCCGGTGGTGCGGATGTGACCCGCGTCCGCCTTCAGACCCGCGTAGTCCTTCTCCAACTGCTCCAGATCACCGGTGAACTGGGGTATCGCCTCAGGCTTGATCACTTGG
>NZ_JBHVWN010000196.1:0-1038 GCF_042882275.1 Streptomyces sp. NPDC058231
AACAGCCGGTGCTCGATCTTGTTCCACTTCGATGTGCCGGGCGGCAGGTGGCATACGGTGATGGTGAGCCCGGTTTCGGTGGCGAGGCGGGCGAGTTCGAGTTTCCAGGCCCGGGTGCGGTAGCCGTTGGAGCCGCCCGCGTCGGCGGTGATCAGCAACCGGGTCGCCCGCGGGTAGGTGGATCGGCCCTGGCCATTCCACCAGCGGCGGATCGACTCCACGGCGAACGCGGCTGTGTCGTGATCGGTGCCGACGCTGACCCAGCCGGTGTTCGCCGCCAGGTCGTAGATCCCATAGGGCACGGCCTTGCCCAGCTGCGGGTCGGCGAAGTCATGGACACCCACCAGCACCGGATCACCGGCCGGCCGCCATTGGCGACCACTGTTCTTGAACTCTCCGACAAGCTCCTTCTTCTTGGTGTCCACACTGATCACCGGCTGGCCGGAGTCCCGATGGTCACGGGCCTGCTCGTTGAGATAGCGGAACTGGGCATCCCGGTCGCCGTGTTGGCCTCCCTCCAGGGTCTTGGCATTGGCCTGCAGACTGAAGCCCTCCTCCCGCAGCAGGCCGGCAACCGTGTCGGCACTGACACGGTGCCCGGCCCGGGTCAGCTCCCGGGCCAGGGCCCGGGTCGACTTCACCGTCCAGCGCAGCGGCGACATCGGATCCCCGCGCTCATCCGGCTCGACCAGCGCCAGCAAGGCCGGACGCAGCCCCGGGTCGAGATCCGCGACCCGTTTGCGTCCTCCGCCCGGCCGCCGCACCCGCCCCAGGGGCCCCTCGCCGGCCTCAAGCTCGAACACGCCCTTGCGGACCGTCGTCTCGCTCACCGCCGCGGCCCGCGCGACCGCCCGTACACCGCCATGCCCCAGCATCCTTGCCTCCGCGGCCATCAGCAGACGCCGCTGCCGCTCGTCCAAATGCGGAAACAACACCGCGAACCTCACGGCAAGTTGGTCACGGGTCTCGTCCAGGATGCGCATACCACAACAACGAGCCACCGAACGGGAAGCAACACCTTGATTCCCTGCAAGCCCT